>JBDQPG010000039.1:0-20921 GCA_040260695.1 Synechococcus sp. SFB_27S_18OctNov_coas_78
CCAAGCCCTATGGCCTTGAGCACTCGGCCAACGGTGGAGAGCGGCGCCGCCAACACCCTGGCCACTCTTCTGAGCGTGCAGCGCTCATGGCGGAGGTCAACGGCGCGTTGCAGTTGCGGTGGATCGAGCGTCCGCCGCTGGGTGCGGCGAACACTGCGTCGATCCACCAGAGCCGAGGCACCGCCTGAGCGGTAACGAGCCAGCCACTTGTAGGCAGTGCGGACGCTGATCCCCACCTGAGCAGCAAGGAAGGCGAGGCTTTCACCGTGATCAATGTGTCGACGCAGCAACCGTTCACGGCCGAGGGGTGTCAGCCGAGCATTCGGGTGGGTATGCATGGGATGTGAGGTCAGTGGGTCGGTGGTGACACCCGGACCATGACGACCTCACACCCCTTTGTCAGCTGAACAACCTGCTGGGACTACACATCTAGACCCTCTCCCTCAGCAACTTTGCTGCGATGGTTGGTCAAAACCGGTCATTTTTGTGATTCATTGATCTGTCTGATCAGTCACATCGCCATGCTTTGAGAGCTGTTAAAGATGAAAAGTTTCTCTTTAAGCTTTGTGCAGCATTACCTCATCGTTTGGAACTTCCCAACAGTTCAAGGGTCTTGGGAAGCCTGCCCTTCATTTGCTGGATATATCAATTCAGGAGGTCCCGGCGATCATTTTGATGGTTTTGAGCTGAAATATCGCGTTTGTGATCCTATCGGTGGGAAGGGAATGGCAATTGCGGTTGCTAACGATATCGGTAAGGTTTGGACTCATCTCGCACCTTGGATCGCGGGGTTTGGCATTCATTTCGATGTGACCCCCGTAGTATCTGATGCAGAGTTTGCTGCCATGTGGCCAGGAGTGCAGTCTTCCGCAGCTGCTGCTTGATTGGCCTTACACAACTCGTTTTGTTGACTCGTTAAAACTAATTTCCACTTTTTGAGAATAATTAAGTTGTTGAAACCCCTCGGAATTGTCGCCTCGTCGTTGTTGTTGTTATCAGCGCAAGCCCTGGCTACACCACAGCCAATTATTGAGGAGCTTCTGACTGCTAATCGGACCCTAGGCGGCCGAGTTGTTGCGTATCCCGAGGGGACTCCTGAGATGCGCGTTGATCGGATCACGATACCTGTTGGCGGCAAGGTTCCCTTGCACATCCATCCATCGCCAGTTGTTGTGATTGTTGAGCAGGGCCGTCTCAGCAATGTTCGCATCGTCGATGGCGTTGAAGTGTCAGATATCATTGAGGCAAGCGAGGGCTTTCTTGAAGGTCACCCAGAGGAGCCCCACTATGTGATGAATAGGGGTTCAATACCTACCGTGAGTTTGATCACCTTCGCCAGTGTCGTAGGAATGCCGAATCAGATTTCTGTTAAACCTAATTGATTGCAATATGCCAGACTTGATCGTTATTCAATACTATTCATTTTTAGGGTTTGCCATGTTACGACGATACCAATGGCGGGTATTGAATAGATATTAGAGGAATTATTCCAAAGCTTGTCCCTGTCAATCCTCGTTGCTTGAATTGTTTGATGTGATTGCGTCAAGTGGCATGTATTTCGTCGATCATTGATCTTGACTGGATGTTGATTAACTGGTGTACCATCCACGAACTCCAACCTTTCTTTTGAAAGTGCGATCTTCATAGAGCCAAATTTCCTCGGTGGTAAATGAATAACCACTTTGCTTACCAATCTCTACAATGTCACTATCATTATTTGCAATTCTAATTTTGTCGCGTAGTCTATGATCACTCCTAACTTTTTCTAGGAATGCCATCGCTTGCTTGCGTCGTTCGGATGCATGGTAAAACAAAAATGGAGGCACTTCTTTCAGCATGATGAATGATATTAAGTTCAGCTTTATTATGCATTGACTTCATTCTGATATCTTCGATTATTTAATAACTTTGCTGTTTAGAGCATTTCGCAAGAATTAATCTTATTAGTTCATTGATTTTTGTCTTTGTTCGCTTTTGTTTGTTGTTCTGTGCATATTAACCTCACTGATTTACATAACTTGTTTAAATTCTGTTGTGTCTATGCTCTTGTGAGCCGTCTTTTTTCCTTTGCTGTCAGGGTTCATTGGTGCAGAGGTTCTACAAATATATTAATTCTAAAATAAACTGATTTCTTCTTGCGGTCTCGTTTTTATGATTGCATTATTGCTAAAAAGTACCTACGGAATTTTTTATTTTTCATGACATGTTGATGGATCTGCCGTCAGTCGTTCCATCCATATACTGAATCTTACGATTAATGCCTCATCCATGCATTGATGTTGCTGATTGGTAAAGCACAGATTCTTCTGGACGAATGTTTGTCGTTTTTTTATCTATAAAAAGTAAGACTTAATCACTCTGCTTCAATAATGGTTGCATTTTGAGTGTCCCAGTGTAAATATGTGTATATTTGTTTGTGCTTGGCTTATGAAAAGGTGGTCTTTTTGTTGCGTTATCGATAAATGCTTTATGGTCTGAACGATTTTAATTTTAATCGATAAATGATCTCTTCTCAACCAATAATTACAAAGTTTGGTGGAGAACGTACAACAGGTAGTCCAATTAAATTTGATCGAAATCCGTTATTGCAAATAGCGTTAACCAGAGCTGAGTACCTTCAAGCTTCCTGCGACAAGATGAATCTCCCTTCGGGGCCACGGCTACATGAAGAATGTGGCACAAAAGTTCAAAGAGGAGAGTTTGTTGATTCATCTGCAGAAGCTTGTCGACAAGCTATCGACGCAGCTTACGCGCATGTTTATGGTAATGCCCATCTCATGGACTATGAGCATTCAACTGAGTTGGAATCGCAGCTTTTAAATGGTGAAATAGCAGTTAAGGATTTTGTCAAAGGTATTGCAAAATCGGTTTTTTATAATCGTAATTTCTACTCCAATTGTTCTCCAATTCGAACAATCGAATTGGATTTTAAGCATCTCCTCGGTAGGGTCCCTTACAGTCAATCAGAGATTTCTAAGTTTATTACACTTCAGGCTGAATCTGGGCATGGAGCAGTTGTTGATGCAATGGTTGATTCCGCTGAGTACTTAGAAACATTTGGTAAGCACACTGTTCCATATATGCGCTCTTGGAAATCGTCTGCAGGCGCACCACAGGTGACGTTTAATCGAACCGCCTCAATGATGCTTGGTTATACATTTTCAGATAAAGCGATTGGTACTGCTAGTCAATTAAATCAGTCCTTCTCTTCTCAACCTACCAATAGCATCCTATTTCCAGCTGGTAGTGATTTAATTTATATGCAAGCATCAATGGCTTGGAGTGGTGGCAAACCACCTAAGATTGCCACAAAAATCGCTACTATTTTTACCATCGCTGGCTTGATTGAAGTCACACGTGTGATTGCCATCATTGCTTTTTCGGCTGTTGCAACTTAAATTTTTTCTTCTTGCATAGTTCCCCCTTTATTTTTATTTCTGAATAGTATATTAATTCCCATTTCTTCGATCGAATTGGTTTTTGCATAATGCTTGCATTGGCCTTCGGATCTCGTTGAAGGCCAATGTTAAGGATGCTTTTAAATGGCAGCAATGATTTGGCTGAGCTGATGCACTTTGTCTTCTGATTTAATGCACTAGATCACTCTTTAAATGGATTGATTTGCTTTGATTTGGCTTTTGTTCGATTTAGATCTGAATCTTGTAGCAACAAATGCACTGGATTTGATTTTGGTGCCCCAGATATGAAAGGTGTAATGACCCTTTATGGTTGGTCATGGATGGTCGAAATTGCCTGCGTTGTCTTTGAAGGTCTTGTTTTTTTATCGGCTCGAAGTGTGACGGCTCAGCGCTCTCCATCACGGATCAAGTTGAAGCGCATCAAAAAATTAAATTGAGATTCCAGCTCTATGGAGAGGCATACCTCGCTTGCAACGGTTGAGTTTGTCTTGTCGTTTTCAGCTTTCCATGTTGAAGCGCCGTAAAAACTGATCATCTGCCTCCAAGATCTTCACCAGTTGTTTTGATCAAGTGGCATCCATACCGTGGCATTGACAAGTTCATGGGCTCAGCCAGGTAAAGACGATTCTTCCTGGTTGCTTTATTGTTCTTCCCTTTACAGAGCCGCCCTCCACTGATGCGGGGGATCTTTTTGTTAATCAGTTGGCTGCATGTATTGATAGCGTTGCCCTGCTCCTAATCCTGAAGAGGTAATCAAGCTCCCACAACAGCAAGAAAAAAGTCCCTGAGACATCACCCTCAAGGGACACAACAACACCTCGCCACATGCTCATGACGAGGTCGACCCAATCCTGCACTTTCAACTCATTGCTATGGCCTATTTATGGGCATACCCGGGTTTTTTAGCTTTTGTTGGTGCTTCAGGGCTTATCTCGCATCGGGTGATCACCCTCTCCTCTATTGGGATTCTTTGATTCTTTGTCGTGGCATGGATCGAACACGATCCCGGGCACAACAAGCATTGGAGTTCTCACTCGTTTTGTTCTGGCCCTTTCTGGGGTGATCCTGTTTTGGGGCACCCCCTGGTGAAATCATGACCAGGTCCAAAGGTGCTGATCGTCCTGCATGGCACAGCAGTGGGTTCATGGCCTGACGATCTGATGGAACGCGCTGGTATGAGTAGACCTGGTAATGGGCGAGGGCACTGGTTGGAACTTTCCTCGATGAACAACTCGGACGTTCAGATTGATGACGATGGCGACTGTCCCATCGTTTGTATTTGTGGCGCTTCAGCCTCTGGTAAGAGTCATTTCGCGCATCTTCTCGTTAGCCAGTTCGAAGCTGTCGGGCTTACCTCCCTTCTCTTGCAATGCGACAACTACTACCGGTGTGCGCACGCGCCAGATCCGATTTATGGGTTTGACACGATCGATGCGATTGATGTCGATGCTCTTCTTGCCGATTTGCATGCTGCAAGACAGGGGACGCTCACTCGCCTGCGTCAATACGACATGGGGTCTCGTGCGGTTGGTTACAGACCGATTGATGAAGGCTTCCTTTCAGCTCGCTACGACCTGATTGTTGTTGAAGGGGCCTACGGACCTCAAGCCATTCTTCCCAGAGTCTTGATCGATGCTGTGGTGTATCTCGAAACACCCCTTTGGCGACGTGTTATCCGACGACTTCCCCGTGATGTTCGAGCTCGCGGTCGTTCTCCCATGTCTGTGTTGAACCAGATGCTTTGGCAAATGCTTCCTGGAGAGCGCCGCTTCATCGTTCCCCTACGCCAGCAGGCTGATGTTGTGGTGCGTGATCCTGTTGAAGGTTATCGAGCGGTTTTGGCGCGAATCACCGGTCACGGCTAATAACGAGTCAGGTAGTTTCTGATCATGGCCTCTTACACGATCAGCATCGAAGGTGGCAACAGCTTCGACTGCGCAGACGACGTCTACATTCTTGATGCCGCTGATGCAGCTGGTGTCGACTTGCCATCCTCCTGTCGAGCCGGTGCTTGCTCGACATGTGCCGGAAAAATTCTCACCGGTTCAGTGGATCAATCCGATCAAAGTTTTTTAGATGACGATCAGATGGGACAGGGCTACGCCTTGTTGTGCGTGAGTTATCCAACGGCGAATTGCACCATTCAGTCTGATAGTCAAAACGACCTGAATTAATCATGCTTTTTGCGTGATGACTGGTTTTCGACGCTGGGGGAAGAGTTCTCTGCAGAGAGGACAAACTGTTCCATCACATCCTCGTGCTGAGCAGAACTCTCTCCCGTAAAAAATGATTTGCAAGTGCAGTCGATTCCAATGGTCTTTTGGAAAGAGTCGCTTGAGGTCTCGTTCGGTGGTGGAGACGGACGAACCATCGCTGAATCCCCAGCGTTGGGCCAAACGATGGATGTGCGTATCGACGGGAAAAGCAGGGACGCCAAAAGCCTGGGACATCACAACGCTTGCCGTTTTATGCCCCACGCCTGGAAGTGCCTCGAGGGCCTGAAAGCTGTTAGGTACAGCGCCAGCGTGCTCGCTCACTAACAGCTCCGAGAGCCGGCGAACGTGTTTGGCTTTTGTTTTGGCCAAGCCGAGTTGACGGATGAAGTTCCAAATTTGCGTTTCATCGAGGGAGGCCATCGCCTGCGGCGTTGGCCCCGCAGCAAAGAGTGCTGGGGTGACTTCATTCACCTTTTTGTCTGTGCATTGAGCACTCAGGAGAACTGCGATCAGAAGGGTGAATGGATCGGAGTGGTCAAGGGGGATGGGTGTTTCTGGGTACTGCTGATTGAGTCGCTCCAAAACAACCTGAACCCGCTCTGCTTTGCGCAAGAGATTGCCGCATCACAAATGGCAACTTAGGCAGCCTTTGCTGCGAGCTGTTGGCACGAGAACGTTACTTAATTGTAACGATATTGCTTCTATATTGTGTGCTTAAGGGTTGGCCTCCTGTTGGTGCTCCTCCGACGCGTCGATGCGCCAGACATAGTGGATGGATGGGGATTCGTCTGATCTCAAGGGCTGCAGCGGTTGTGCTGGGGGTTGGGGCCATCGTGGCCGGTTGTGCTGATCGTTCCCAAGGCACTCGAGACGACGCGCGGCCACGGGTTCTCACCACATTTACGGTGCTCGCGGATCTAGCTCGCAATGTGGCCGGCGACCGTCTTCAGGTTCATTCCATCGTGAAAGAGGGGTCAGAAATTCACGGATATCAACCCACCCCCAGTGATATCGAGCGCTCGATTGGTGCAGATCTGTTAATTGAGAATGGATTGGGCCTTGAACTTTGGGCGCATCGTTTTACGGCGGCTGCGGGAGACATTCCTACCGTCACTCTGTCGGAAGGCATGGAGCCTCTTCTGATCCACGAAGACGCCTATGCCGGAAAGCCAAATCCCCATGCCTGGATGTCGCCCAAGCGCGCTATGGCGTATGTCGATCGCCTTCGTGAAGCCTTCTCCAAATTGGACCCAGAGGGGGCCCTTGATTATTCCAACAATGCTGAGCTTTACAAGCAAAAGCTCAAAGCATTAGATCGTGAATTGCGCCAATCTCTTGCAACCATTC
Source organism: Synechococcus sp. SFB_27S_18OctNov_coas_78 (assembly GCA_040260695.1). Taxonomy (GTDB): domain Bacteria; phylum Cyanobacteriota; class Cyanobacteriia; order PCC-6307; family Cyanobiaceae; genus Parasynechococcus. The sequence goes on from JBDQPG010000039.1 coordinate 6,983, forward strand.
CACCGCAACATCGGGTCTTGGTGAGCTGTGAAGGTGCATTCACCTACCTCACTACGGATTATGGACTCGAGGAAGCCTACCTTTGGCCTGTCAACGCTGAAAGTGAGATCACTCCCAAGCGTATGGCTCGATTAATCAAAACCGTTCGCGACCGTGCTGTCCCCGCCGTGTTTTGTGAAAGTACTGTGAGTGATAAAGCTCAACGTGAAGTGGCTTTGGCTGCTAATTCCCAATTTGGAGGTACTTTTTATGTGGACTCGCTCTCCAAACCCGATGGCCCAGCACCATCACTCTTGGAGTTGCAGCGTCACAATGTGAGACTGATTCGTGACGGTTTGGCAGGGAAGGGAGGAGACGGTTGATGCGCATCGAGGCCGATCAACTCTGTGTTGACTACAACGGCACGGTGGCGCTGTACGACGCCAGCCTCCATTTGCCAGCGGGCTGCATTTGTGGCTTGGTCGGGATGAATGGGGCTGGAAAGTCCACCTTGTTTAAGGCGCTGACAGGATTTGTCCGACCCTCTCGAGGTTTGATTCGCATCAACGGCCGTAGTGTCAAAGAGGCTCAGCGTGAGCAAGCTGTTGCGTACGTCCCTCAAAGTGAGGGGATCGATTGTCAGTTTCCTGTCTCCGTTTGGGATGTGGTGATGATGGGCCGCTACGGAGCGATGAACCTCTTCAGGATTCCACGCAGTTCAGATCGCGTTGCTGTTTGCGACGCCCTTGAGCGAGTGGAGCTGTTGGAACTTCGCAGTCGACCAATTGGGACGCTTTCAGGCGGCCAACGCAAGCGTGCTTTTTTGGCTCGCGCTATTGCCCAGAGGGCGGATGTCCTTTTGTTGGATGAGCCTTTTAATGGAGTTGATGTAAGAACTGAGAAATTAATGGCTCAGTTATTCATTCAGTTTCGTGAAGAAGGTCGTACGATCTTGATTTCGACTCATGACCTTAGTCATGTTCGAGACTTTTGTGATTCTGTGGTTTTAATTAATAAAACTGTTCTGGCTTATGGCGAAACGTCTGAAGTCTTTACTCCTGAAAATCTTGCGATGACCTTTGGGGGATTTCCGCCAAATCTGTTGACAGGTCATAGTTCTCCAGGGGATTCAGTTGAACCTATGAATTAACGTTAGGGTCTGATCTTTTTCTTGTTGTTGAGTAACGAAGCTCGGGCAATGGATTGCCGGGTCTTCATTGGATCGTCATTTTTCGGATCGAGGGGGTGTGGAGTCGTCATCCGCTTGCGGAAGACGAATTCCCGTGCTGTCTTGCAATTGACGCAGCAACGTTGCCAAGGAAAGACTCGTACCTCCCTTGCGTTCCCCAATGAGACTCACCTCCTCCACTTCAATCGGCTGGACGGTGTCACTCAGCATGGTGAGCAGCGGTTCTAGTTTTTGAAGAAGAAAGAGGCGTTTTGCATCATTCCCAGAGCGTTTCAGGGACTCCACAAGGTCTTGAAGCCCTTCGGCTTGAGAGCGACCTTGTTCAATGATTGTTGCTGCCTCCCCTTTGGCTGACGCAATCATTGTTTGGCATTCCGATTCAGCAGGTGCAATGACATCGGCCTGGAGTTGTTCGGTCACTTGTTTGATGCGTTCTTCTTGTACCGGCAACTCCGCTTCGGCACGGGCTAGTTCAGCACCGACTTGAGCTTGAACTTCAGCGACGACAGCTTCGCGACGGGTGAGGGCATCTTGAACGCGTTTGTTTGCATTGGCAGTGGCAATAGCGAGTTCTTTGTCAAGTCGGCGAAGGGCTGTAATCCGTTCATTTTCAGCTTGCTTGACCAATGATTGTGACTTGGCTTCTGCCTCAGCAACGCGAGAATCTCTCTTGAGTTCGACCAATTGCTTTCGACCGATCGAGTCTAAATAGCGGACATCATCGGAAATATTTTGGATCTGAAGAGTATCAAGGATTAGTCCAAGCTTTTGCAAGTCGTCCTCTGCTTCTTCGAGCAATGTTCGGGCAAAGGTGACTTTGTCTTCGTTGAGTTGTTCGGGGGTCAGGCTTGCCATGACGCCTCTCAAGTTTCCCTCTAATGTCTCTTTCGCAATGTGGTAAATTTCCTCTTGTGATTTGCCTATTAATCGTTCAATTGCGTTGTGAATACTCGGCTCTTCTCCTGATATTTTAATGTTCGCAACACCAGAAACATTGAGCGGCACCCCTCCCTTTGAGTAGGCATTGTCCACCTTTAAATCGATAATCATATTGCTTAAATCTAGCCGCATTACATTTTCAAGCAACGGGATGCGAAGCGAGCTTCCGCCACGCACGGTGCGATAGCCGATGCTTTGTCCAGTTGCCGTTTTCCGTCGAAGGCCAGCGAAGATCAGGGCCTCACTCGGTTGACAGATGTAATAAAGCTGGCGCAACAACACAATGAAGGCCCAGAGGCCTGCGGCACCAGTGAGTCCTAAGGCAACAAACATCAGAGTTCCTTTGTTGAATTGGTAAGTGTGGCTAGTAAATCAATGCCAAGAATGTCTCGAACTTGGTCAAAGAACTGACGAACGACGACGTGATTAAGTGCCACTAAACTAGCGAGACTTGTGGCGTCATTTCCGTCCAGGGTCGTAATGCGTTTGAGCTTGAGTCGACGGGGAAGGCGTGTGGCCTGATCCAGCACCATTTCGATCTGCTGGAGCACAAAAACGAGTTCCGCCGCGCTGCCGGCGTCGTCCCATACTTGCGTGAGCAGGTCGTTCACCAGGGCACTGGCTTTGCCATCTTCTGCGGTAGCAGAAGCTTGGCCACGGGCTCGAAGTTCTTTTGCTTTTTGTTCGGCTTGCGCCGGCAAGACCTTTTCGGCCTGAAGGCGTAACCGCTCAAGTTGGGCTCGCACTTTTTGCAGCTTCTGTTCTGCTTTTGCCTTGGCTTCCAGTTCAGCGGCGGATGTGCGTTCTTCTTCGGAGCGAGCCTCCTTTTCCATTAAGGCGACTTTGGTGCGTACTTGGTTATCTTTTTCGAGAACAGTGGTTTCCGAATTAGTGCGAACCACTTCGGACACTTCTTCCATTTCAGCTTCAACCCGTTCGGCTTGTCCAATGGCCTCCGCTTCGGCAATCTCCGCATCGCGAACAATTTGTGCAACGCGACGGCGACTAATGGAATTCAGGTAATCAACTTCATCCGACACGCTTTGGATTTTGAGTGTGTCGAGTTGAAGCCCCAGGCGTCGCAAATCTTCCCCAACATCATCGGCAATTTGTTCAGCAAAACGAAGCCGGTCTTCATTTACTTGCTCTGGTGTGAGCTGAGCAAGAACGCTGCGCAAATTGCCCTCTAAATTTTCCTTGGCTACTTGCACGATTTCTGCAGGATCACGATCCAGAAATCGCTCGATCGCATTGTTGCGAATCGCAGGGTCAGTGCTCACTTTTACGTTGGCAATGGCCTGAATGTTTAGTGGTGTTCCGCCTTTGGAGTAAGCATTTTTGACTTCCACCAAAACCGGTAACAGCGTGACATCCATGCGACGTGCTGTTTCCAATATGGGTTTGACAAAGGTCCAGCCCCCATTCGCGACGACCCTGTACCCCTTCATCCCTTGCGCGCCCTGGTTTGAATGCGAACCGGTGACGATCAACATTTCATGGGGTCGACAGATGCGAATCATCCAGCGGCTGATCAGGTTCAGGACCACCAGCACAACAACAACGGCTCCGACACCGCCAATGATTGATTCTTGGCGATTGTTATTGCTTACGAAGGCTGGTGGTCCCGTTTCGCTTTGAAGTATCTGTCCTGCCATTGATGCCAAAAGCGCTTCCCATGAACTAGCGGGACCATCAGGATTGCGCCAGTGATTTAGTCAGCTGTATTGATCGGCTCAACAAAAACGCTCGCATCTTGCGCATTGATCTCAACGACGACAACACGTTGATTTTTTGCCAAGGAACCGCTGCTGCAGCGCGCTGGGCGCCGCAGCAGGCTCCCCTTCACGCTCAATTCGACAAAGCCCCTTTGTCCGGTTTCGACGGCGAGGGTGATGCGTCCCATCATTCCGATGAGGTCGTCGCTGCGCACCAAACTGTCTGCCTCCCGATGGCCCAAAATCGTCAAAATTTTTGTGGCGCCTGCTCCCATGGCAAGGCCCATCATGAGAGCCATCAAGCTGTTGGGAAGCCATGAGCTTTCACCGACCAAAACGCTCATTAGCACTCCACTCAAGCCAAACCCTGTGAGTCCAAAGGACCAAAACGGTGTGCTGAACAAAATGCTGAGTGGGCCGCCCTCTCCATCCAGAGCTCCGTCATCGCTGAGCGAGAGGCTGATTAGGGCAATACCAGCGGTTAAACAGAAGAGATAGCTCAGCAGCATCGGCGTGGGTGGTGGGATGTTTTTGGGTTGGGTCGGTGGAGGGGGTTAGCCCACAGTCATCAATTCGATGAGCGCTTCCTGTAAGTCAGCCATGAAGTGTTGAACGGCCTTGCGGCGGTTCTGGCGATACGACAACAAGCGTGGACGAATCGCCATAGGCCCTCCCAAGTTCAATTCCACCCGTTGCGGACCCAGGGATGGGGAACTCTTCCACGGACGATCTTCGATCCAGCCAATCGTCTCTTCCACGAGAAGAAGCATTTCTGCTAGGCGGTCGAAGTTGGGTTCATCGCTAATGGACTGGCCAGTGACGCAGATGAAATGCTCTACCAGGCGCATTCGGCTGAGCTGAAGGTCAGCTTCTCTCGCCTCCCAGTCGGCAATGCTCCGTTCCAGGGGCGGCAGGCGATCGACTCCCTCGCGATAAATCCGGTCCCAAGCGGCTTGCTCGATCCGACGACAACGTTCCTGAAGTGTGCCAGCAGCTTTTAATCCGAAATGGGATTCAGCTTTGGCTAAGCCATGCAACCGATAGGTCGTAATCCGATCCCCCAGTGGTTGGTTTGGCTCATGCTTCAACCGCTCCAGTTGCTCAAGGGCATGAATCAGTGCGTCACCAATACTGAGAAAGCGTTGTCGGTGCACCTGATGGGGAGTCTCCCACTGCTTGTTTAGAGAATCCCCTTGAATTCCAAGATGGAGTTCGAGAGCCTGAAGACGCGCATCCAGAGCTGTCCAGTTTTGTTCCCTCCAGCTGTAGGTGAGGCTGACGGGGAGGACCTGAAGCTCTTGGGACTTACCAGCTTTTTCGAGATCGTCGGCGGCCCAAAAAGCCAATTGGGCAACTCCCGGCTCGAGGGGAGCCATCTCTCCTGAAAGATTGTTTGTGGCCCCCTCAGGGGCAATCACGAGGGGGTAGCGGCCTTGGGCCAGCACTTCTCGTGCCTCTGCAAGAGCGGGTCGGTCGAGTCGACCCCTGTGGATGGCAATTCCTCCACAACGTTGCAGGAGCCACCCAATCAATGGTCCTGCCCAAATCGGAATTCCACGGTCGTACAAGAAGCGAAGTTCCACAGGCCGAGCTAACGGACTGTTGTGCCGTCGTGCAGTGCGGGGAGCACGATTCCAGAACAGATCAGCCAGCACGAGCGGATCACGGGTGCTTGGATGCCGAAAGGCGATTAAGAGAGTGGTCTCACCGGCTTGGTGTGCTTGAAAGGCTTTGGCCAAGCCTTCGGCGGCATTGCCATTGCGTACCTCTAACCCCTGAACGCGAAAGACCAGGGGCAACAGACGACGGACGAGGCTCTGGACTGGACGGCTGGACCGGGTGGGCAGACGTCGCAGGGCGGGACGAGCGAACTGGGTTGAGGCGCGGGGCATCGTGCCTGCGGGTGACGCGCCCATACTGAACCGATGAACCTTTTGTTGGAACCCCTGAGTCACGCCTTCATGTTGCGTGCGCTGTTGGTGAGTGCTCTGGTTGGTGGGGTTTGCGGGTTGCTGTCTTGCTACATGACCCTCAAGGGTTGGGCGCTGATGGGAGATGCCGTGTCCCATGCCGTTTTGCCTGGCGTTGTCGTGGCCTACGCCCTTGGCCTGCCTTTTTCGCTTGGAGCGTTTGTGTTTGGGGTGGGTTCAGTCGCTGCGATTGGCTTTGTCAAGCAAAAGTCGCGGGTGAAGGAAGACACTGTGATTGGTTTGGTTTTTACAGGATTTTTTGCCCTTGGTTTGGTGTTGGTGTCGAAGACACGCAGCAACATTGATCTCACGCACATCTTGTTTGGCAATGTGCTCGGCATCAGCGCGGCCGACATCGTTCAAACGTTGCTGATTTCTTTATTGGTCTTGGTCGCGCTGCTGGTGTTTCGACGGGATTTGATGTTGTTCTGTTTTGACCCCACGCATGCGCGCTCCATCGGTATCAACACTGGGGTTTTGCATTACATGCTTCTTGGGCTTTTGTCCCTCGCTGCTGTAGCTGGTTTGCAAACCGTGGGAATCATTCTTGTGGTGGCCATGTTGGTGACACCGGGAGCAACGGCCTACCTCCTGACTGACCGCTTTGATCGGATGACGTTGCTGGCGGTAGCCAGCAGTGTGTTGTCCAGTTTGTTGGGGGTTTTCGTGAGCTACTGGACCGACAGCTCGACAGCGGGTTGCATCGTTTTGGTGCAAACCGCCCAATTTCTCGTCGCCTTCTTGTTCGCTCCTCGGTATGGAGTGTTGCGTCGCTATGGAGCGATGTCGTCCCTCAGTGGTGAGATGAAGGACAGTGAGCGGCTGCATTGACGTGTGACTGATTCACAACTGGGCAGGAGCTGATCCCCTGGTGTGATGGAGGGATCTCGTGTGGGTACAAAGACATCCCATCGTCGAGCTCATTCCATGTTTTCATCGTCGTCATCGTCGTCATAGACGTCGTTAAACCGGACTACACCTGCCTCTCGGAAGAGAAATTGCTTCGCGGGCCGGAGCTGTTTCGATCCTTCACCGGCCCAGGCTTCGCGATAGTCGCTGTCGTCGTCCATCCGATGTGCTTCCTTGTATGGATACTTCCATCAAACGATGACCGCTGACAAGGAGCTACTCAAAGAGGTGGCACTGGAGCTTTGGAATACGACGAAAAAGCTCCGCCCCGGACTACCAAAGGCCCCAAGGGCACAATTGGTTCTCAAGGCTCTACTAACCCTGGGCGACATCAGCGACCAATTACAGGCCGCCATGATTCTTGGTGTGATCGAAGCTCAGGAACCTGATGATGAGCCCCTAGAGACGAAGGAGAGTGGAGACGCTGGCGAGGACAAGACCGTGGTCGTCGAAGATTCTCGCTCTACCCCCCGTGTTGTGCGGAAGCGTTCCGGCGCCAGCTAGCCCAATCAGGCTGCCGCTCTCCGGTTTCTTCCCAGGGGTTCAATCCAATCGATTAAGACGTGCTGATGGTGCGTCTGTGTGTTGGCTGTGTCGGGCTGACCAATTCGACAACCCAAGTTCACCTGGCCATCGTCCATGAGGCGGCCAAGTCTGATGGCAGCTGCCTCTTCAGCTCGGCTGAACGACTCTTGATGCGTTGCGAGCCAACCGACCTCGGCTTCGGTAATGACACCGGTGGTTAACGACTCGAGAACAACTTCTCCAACAGTCATAGGATCGATGTAACGAATTTGTTACATTCTGGCGCATGCGTCCTGCCTCCGTGGCACTGCGATCGAAATGGATCGGTTGAAGCGGACGCCCACAGCTGATTTGATCGCTGGGACTTCAGCCAAAGCATCGCTTGGATCCGTCCTCGACGCATTGACGCAGAATTTGAGAAACAATCACAGGTATCAGCCACGCGGCCTTGGTCGCAAGCGACTTGTCTGATGTTCAACCTGTCAAAAAAATGGTCTGTCATTCAGTGAAAACAACAAGGAAAGCCATTCTTTGGAACAACCATTGGGGTGATCGATCGTGAATGATCTTTCATGATTAAACGACGATCGATTGACAGCTCAATTTGGAATGGAAGCTCGTTTCTGCTAAAGATATGGTGAAGTGTTGCTAATAATTAATTCGCAAGTATTGTCAGCATCTTCATTTGGATACAGCGTTGAAGATCTGGAATAGAAGGCCAGGAGAGAGAACCGAGTTCGATGATCGGTAAGATCGTCGATTCAGACTATTGGTTGCAAAATTAATTATTTCTGAGTAATTACCATTGCCACCAGCCAAGGCTTGAATCGCGGAGTTTGTCAGGGTAGTTGCATTCATATCAAAGGAATTCCTGCGTTGCCGGAACCTCGTTTGAGGGGTGGTTCGTGTCGCTTCCTTCAGCCAGTTAGAACGAGGTGATGGAGCAGCTTGAACCCCAAGCGGAACGATGAGGATCAGAGCAGCAATAGGAGCAATGAATGGTTTTAAGTTCACTATGTTGTTTGCGCTGGTTTACATCTCAATAGTCTTTGACACAAAGGAATCTCGCTTCACCCATCGGAGTGAATTTTTGAGGTCAACATTCACCCATTCGAGGGGGAGCAATTCTTGGGGCTGACGGATGCAAATTCATAGATGTAGTATTCTCAATTCTCAATTCTCAATTCTCAATTCTCAATTCTCAATTCTCAAATTCAAAGATTAAGAATCTCATGATCTTAGTTTTGGGATCAGAATAGTAGTGTTGTAGCGTTGTCTTCTATTGAATATAGTCTTCGTATTTAGTCTGTTAAACCCCTCCATCTCAAGGAAAGGTTTTGTTGGTGGGTCCACACAATTTGTAAGTCGAAACAAAAGCTCCATTGATCAATAAGATGGGCCGCCAAATAGAAGAATCATATCCTGTTCGATCTCTCATTCTCCTCGCTGTCGATGTCAACAAAGCCATGATGCTATCTGGTGACATGCTCATCATTGTTCAAGCTATAGCCCAGCCCAAGTAATTCTAAGAAAATATATCCATAATTCTCTCCGAGATAAGCATCCTGATGGTTTGAATGCTTCTCTACTTTGATTCCATCAAGCAGAGAAGAAAGCAATAATGCAAGGGGTTGTCCTAGAAAAAATCAAAAACAACTGGACGTGATGTTGGTCATAGTTGCCAGTATGGTTGTTTGGTGTCTTGAAGTAACGACTAAGGTTTATTTGAATTGAATTTTACATTTCGGGATTGACCTCGTCATTAACCATGTCAGCAGATATTTTTGCGTTCTGCTGCAATAGCGTCATTTCAACGATAAAGAAGATTGCCATGGCTCCTACCGTTGTGGCAGAAATTGCGAGAATGGTAAGAGTCATGGGGCTCCCTAGCAGTTGCCCTTATGGTCTAAAGCGGCTTTGTCGATTGTTGTTGAGGGAGAACCGTTATTTGATGTGCGGTTTCCACTTCATCAGATCAACCTGGTTTTTCGTTGCGGGTAGGTGCCTTCGGATCGGCCTGTGATCCTGCGCACAGGATTAAGGTTAACCCTGTGCCAGGAGAGCAAATTCCTGGCCATGCCCAAATAGATGATAGAACTAATATTTTATTCATTTTCGATCTTTGGTCTTCGTTTTATATTAAATTCGAAATAAACTTCCTGCCTTTGAGCTTTTCTTCATCCCGTTTGTATAATTGTCAGTCAGGTTGTAATCAGGATTTCTTTTCTGCTCGTTGTGGTGAATAGAATTTTTTATTTTTGAGCTGTGCAAATATTGTATTCTGATTCGAAAGCTTCGACAGATGTTTTAATTCTCCAATTTTTATCTTCTAAGTCAATTCTTTCTAAATTCTGCATCTCATTCAACATTGCAAATAATTGCTCGAGCCTTTTAATGAGTGCGTCAGCTTATCGGTCACTCCCATTGGCTATGAGTTTCTACGTCATTGGCAAGAAAGGAGGATTCTTTATGCCTTGCCTCTGCTGTTATCGAGAAATATTGGGGCCAAAACATCAAAATCTCAGAGGTAAGTGTCTAAAATAAATGGGGTTCAGCTGCCGAAGACTGATCTCCACAGGTCGTACTGCTCTTTTCGAGAGACGGTGGAGGCCATACTGTGGAATCTCGTTTGGGCTTGAGGCTGAACCACAACTCGTAATCGCCTTTAAAGCGCTGGAAGCACTTGATAAAACCCTTGGTTTTCCACCACTGTTAGCGCTGTTCCGTAAAGCGCACTGAGCTTTTTGGGTGTCAGCATTTCAGTGGGTGTGCCATCGCCAACAATTCGCCCGTGTTCCAGGAACAACACCCGTTGCATTTCAGGAATGATGGTGTCAATCCGGTGTGTGACTTGCACCAGGGTGGTGCCTTGTCGGCAGAAATCTCTCATGGTGTTCATCAGCTGATGACATCCCTTGAGATCTAAAGCTCGGCTTGGCTCATCCAGGACAAGGACGTCCGGTTTGTGCACCAAGGCTCTGGCAATGAGCAAGCGTCGGCGTTGGCCATCGGAGAGCTGGCCGAATTTCTCTGCAGAGATCGCATGAAGATCGAGCTGGTCGAGAACATGTGCAGCTCGAATGCGTTGCTTTGAGGTGGGATTTTGGTTGTGTCCTAAGCGGGTTGAGCCAAAAAAAGCAGCAAGAACAAGATCCAGGGCGGAGATCGCTTCTGGGATCCGCTCCTCCATGGGAGTACTCACGACTCCGAGACGTTGTCGAAGTTGCCAAAGATTCACTGTTGTCTGTCCGAATAGGCGCAGATAGGCCTGGTCTTGAACGATGGGATGGAGTGATCGATCAATGAGGCGCACGAAACAACTCTTTCCAGCGCCATTGGGGCCCAAAACAGTGGTCGATTCTCCAATCCTTAAGTCAAGGTTGATGTCGTGGAGTACGGGAGCTCCGCCTAGCCAGATATTCCCATGACGAATTTCGAACCAGTTGGTTGAGGTCAAATCAATCCCTCAGCAAACGATCGATGACTGAGTCAAGACCAGGGGCGATCGGTCGCAGTTCATGCCGACGCTCACTCCAGATGTTTCCGCGTCGAAGTTCGCTCTTGGTCGTGAGCTTGAGGTCTTGCCCTTCCAACAACGTCAACTGCCCCACGGGCACCGTGAGTGCTCCGCGAAACACGTGTGCAATGCGAAGGCCACTGTGATTGGTGAACCAAGGCTCCAGGGGAACGGCCGGGGACCAATTGAGTTCTTCGATCAGTTCACGATGCACGGCCTCAGATGGCGTTTCACCCGGATCAAGATGACCTCCAAACAGTCCCCAATGCCCTGGATAGAGGATCGACTCAAGGTCGTCTCTGAGTTGAAGTAGCCATGCCTCGTCGCGTTCGAGAACGGCCAGGGCGACCTCACGTTTCATAGGGCTTCGATCGAGCGTTGGGTCCAGAGAGCTAAACCACCACCGCGACCACGGGCAATTAAGCAACGCTGATTTTGATCAAGATGGATCAGTGCAAAAAAAGCTTGACGTTGTGATGCAACTGTTTTGATCTCTTTTTTGTACAAAATCTTGTTGCCAAGCTTGACTTGCACGCTTTCGAAGCTGAAGAACAACAGAGGGCGTTGTCCTTTTAGCTGGGCTAAGCCTTGAAAACTCAGTTGCAATCCGGCCAAGCCAATGCAGTTCTCAATTTGTATGTGATCCGAAGCGGGAGTGACCGTGAGAATCAAACATGCATTCAGAGCGCGCAGAAAACCGTCAGTTCCAGGAGTGGAGGGACCGCCTGAACGTTTCCAGGTGGTATTCAATTCCCAGCATCCTCCAAGTTGTTCTGCTTGGATACCAGTGCCGTGGCGTCGAGCCTCTCGCTCGAGTTCCAGCAGTGTTGGTCTGTCGGGCCAGGGTGCTGTTGTGATCATGGAGCCAAGCAAAGCAGCCATCCATCGTGGACGAAGCCATGGAACCTGAACACAGCCGAAAAGACGCACTCACAGGGTTCATCCTGCGTGGTTTCAGGATTGGAGCAAGCACCATCGCAATCCTCGAATTGTTGCGTAGTGATTGGACGAGTGCTGGGCTAGCCAGTTTGGCTTGGCTGATTTTTGTTCAGGTTGAGAAGCGACGAAACTCCCTCAAACCTCCGTCCTGAGAATGGAATCAATGCAATTGGGGTGAGCTCGGATGTATGCGTTGAATTCCATCGCCAACATGCGCGCTTCAAAAGCGTCGTTGGCATAGAAGCAGGATTCAAGCTTTTCACCGTCGGAAGTCTTGTGCCGAACGGTGTAGGGATTTCGGCCCTGATTCGAATTGGCCATGAACAATGCCCTGTATGCATTCACCGTGGCACTTGGAGTGTCCTTGGCGCCATAGCCAAGGATTCATGTTTTCGTTTCAACGCTTCGTGAAGTTATGGAACACCCCGATTGATGAGAGGAACACGAGTTGTGTTGGCCTTTGATCACTGTTGAGTTGGCGAACTAAAAAAGTCCACCAACAAATCACCATCTTCATTTCGAACGATTCGGAAATTAAAATTTTCTACATTTCCAGTCCACATGCCTTGATCCGGGTCGGCTTGTTCTCCCTTGATCGTCTGCACTTTGTGGTCGTACAGCTCTTGGAAGACATGGGCAGCAACCTTGGCAGCCATCACCTCGTCCATGTCATCTAACTCATGGGCGGCAACACTGCAGCCCTCCAGCATTTCTGAGTCGAGGACATTTCCCCGGCCGATGTCCTCAACGAGGGAGAGGAGATCCGAATGGTCCATGTGCGGTCTGTTCCTGAATTGAGTGTGTCAACACAAACCCCAGTTGTCAGTACTCCTGGATTGCAACCATGGATAAAAAGCTATGCTTCGTTGGCTAAGCATCGGCAAGATAAGCCTGCAGTGAATACAAAGGCCAGCACAAGCGCCACAATGGCCAAACTAAAAATGTATTGATAGCTATTACCCAAATACAGAAGATATGACAAACCGTTTGCACCGATAACCGATCCTAGCCCTGTCAGGAAAACGGTTTTGCTCCAACTGATCGGATGGTTGAGTTGACCAACAACCTCCATGGATCGATGGGACGATGAGGCAACAGATCCTAAAACGAAAAAACCTATTAATGCCGCAGCAAGTCCAATAATCATGATATTTTGCGAAATCAAAATCAAGGCCAGACTTGCTACTCCTGTTAATTGAACGATGAGCAAACTCATTCGACTTCCAAAGAACGTGATAAGAATTCCACTACATGCAGCTCCACAAATAAATCCAATACCCACGGCACTAAAAATCTCACTAGCTGTATTGATCGGAAGATGTAAGTTTTTGTGCAAATAGTCAGTCAACAGGATTAACGGTGCTTGTGCTCCCATGGCTCCAAAACATAGGGCTAATCTCAAACCCAGTAAGACTTGTTTTTGGGACCCTGTTGTTCGAATGCTCTGCTGTTGTTTGAAGCTGGGCTTTGATGGAGCGAGACGGGTCAGAGGCCATACAGCAATCGTTGCAACACCAATGATTAACAGTTCATAGAACCATGCGGATTGGACTCCTTGATGGAGAAAAATTGGGATGGTTAATGCTGTAAAGACTGTCAAAATACCTCCTCCAGAAAAAGCTAATCCAGTTGAAATCTTGTGCCATGAATCTGGAATGTTATTGACCAGCACTGAGGGGGTGAGGATCAACAATGGCGCTGCTGATACACCAGCAATCCAGCGAGCAAATGCGAGCCATCCAAAATTAAGATCAAATGATGACATCAAAGCGCCAATAACACCAATCAGCAAGCCCGATTGAAGCGTTCGTCGTACACCAAAATGACGGATCGATATCGCTACAAAAATGCAGCTCATCATGTAACCAATTGAATTTGTCCCTCCTAGGAATCCAGCCTGGGGAAGGGTAACCCAGGATTCTTGAATCAATGAGGGAACAAGGGATGCATAGGTCAACCTCGACATACCAAAGGCAATTCCGATCGCACAGAGTGCTGCAAATATCGTATGAATAGATTGCTTTGTTGAAGCGCTTGTTTGACGAGTCAAGTTATTTGATTTTTCCATTGTCTACATGAAAAGATTGCTTTTGACAGTCATCTTTGATCAATCTTTTTGTGTAGATGGATGCTTTGATGAATTTTTGAGTGCATTGAAGGTTACAGGGAAGAAAGCCGCCATCTAGGCCTTAAAGTTGTAACAGTAGAAAGGACTTATGCCGCTTCCAACGGCTGCGATTATTGCCCAAGCCTCTAC
>JBDQPG010000010.1:0-47957 GCA_040260695.1 Synechococcus sp. SFB_27S_18OctNov_coas_78
GCGTGTGGTGCGGCGAAGCGGGTTGTGGCAGCGCCGCTTCCACAGTTCAACACGGTTGGGAAACTGGGCCTGCAACCCCATCTGGTGGCTTGTCCACAGCATCGCTTCACCACCGTTGAGGTCAAGGGCCTCGACGGTGAGAAGGAGTAGGTCGAGTCGTTCCACGCCTCGACGGCTGAGGCGGGCACCAGACTGCTCAGGGACTTCTGTCATGGCTGCGATGATGCCAGGGGTTATGCCCTCTCGTCACCTGGCTTTGGATCTTCAATCGCATATCCGGACGATTCCAGATTTTCCCAAGCCTGGGATTCTGTTTCGCGACATCAATCCGATGCTGCGTTCCCCCGAAGCTGTCGCAGAGGTGATCCGCCAGCTGTCCCTGGTGTGTGAGAGCACGCGTCCGGACTTGATTGTGGGGATCGAATCCCGGGGTTTCATTGTGGGGGCACCCCTCGCTCATCAGTGCGGCCTGGGTTTTGTGCCGGTCCGTAAGCCCGGCAAGTTGCCCGGCGATGTTGTTGGAATTGATTATTCGCTTGAGTACGGCAGCGACCGTCTGGAGATTCAGGCGGATGCGTTGGCGGACCAACCCAGGGTTTTGGTGGTGGATGATTTACTCGCCACGGGGGGTACGGCAGCGGCAACCGCTGAGTTGGTGGCGTTGGCCGGAGGACAGTTGGTGGGATTTGCGTTTGTGATCGAGCTCAAGGGGCTCGGTGGCAGGACTGCGTTGCCACAAGACCAAACCGTTGAATCATTACTGGTCTACGACTGAGCTTCCTGCCAATCGAGCACCGTTTGGAGTTGCTCCAGGTTGAGTAACCCGAAGCTCCATAAAACAATTGGTAAGGGAGCTTGCTCGAGTTCTGCCTGTCGCAACCCCAACTGCAAAGCGTTCAGGCTTAATCCAACACGTCTCAGCAAGAACTGTTCCAACTCCACCGGTGCGGAGGGCTGTGGATGACTGCACATCACCATGGAGACCCCGCGAATCAATTCAGTCTGGCAATGCTCGCCCGATCTGCAGGGGGCCGTCGGTCATCGCCCTGAGGCTGAGTTGTCGCAAGCCAAGGCTGCCCTTGAGCAGCTGCAGGGCGATCCGCCTCAAACCCACAAGCAGGCTGATGCGGTTCGAGAACAATCTCACCAGCAAATCCGTGGCAGTACCAACCAAGATCAGGTCGATCCAGCGTTGACGTCCATAGCGGGCTGCGATGCGCTGTGCCGAGCCGCCTTTCTGCACCGATCTCGCCAAAACCTCCACATCCCGCCAACAAAGGTTTAAGCCCTGTCCACCCACGGGATGGCAGCGATGTCCGGCTTCTCCAACCAACACACCACGGCCTTGGCTGAGACGGCGCGCCAGCATCCATTGTTGGGGGAAGGCCCTGGGCTGATCCAAAAGAAGGTCTGGATCGATGCCCGGGGGCAAAATCGCAGCCAGTTGGTCGAGAAATTCGCTTGGCGGTAACGCGCTGCGGTCTTGGCAGCGCTGCATTGGTGCGCTCCAAACCACTTGGAAAAGGTCGTTGCCAAGCGGTAGGACGGCCAGGGGGCCTTCAGGCCGAAATAATTCGCAGGCTTGATTGGCTTGGACACCTCGAAGAACCACCTTGGCGGTGAGGCATCCCTGGCGGTAGCGGTGCTGCCAACAATGGATGCCCCAACGTTCTCGGGTCGGAGACGACGGTCCATCGGCCGCGATAACCAGGCTGTCGGGACTTGGCGTGGGAGCAGCCTCACCACCGAGATGCATCTGTACGAGCGCCAACTGTTGAAGTTGTCGCAACAGAACAGTCATCAACGGTCGGTGGTCGAGGATCCATCCGATCCCCCGATGGCCGCGGTTTTTGTCCGCCAAATCCTCGGAAACGAACAGCACCTGACGATCTGCCGCAAGATCGCGAAGGTCGAGTTGTTCAAAGGGCACCAAATCGTTCCGGAGCTCATCCCAAAGACCCAAGCGCTGCATGAAACGACGGCTGGAATGGGTAATCGCATAGGCACGACTACGGGCCGTCAGTGCGTCTGAGGCTTGAGGATCAAACAAAACCACGCGCTGGTTTTGCTGTGCCAGGGCAAGGGCCACCATGCAACCGGTTGGCCCAGCTCCCATGACATGGGTTTCCATTAAAAAACTCGCCATCACAAGAGTGTGGCGAGTCATGCAGGTTGACCGTGGGAATCAGCCGAGGCCGAGCAAACCGTGGGTGAACGCTTCGCCGCCCATCGCAATCTCAGTTGCCATCAACGCGATGAAGCCGAGCATGGCGAGGCGTCCGTTCAGCTTCTCGGCGCGATCGTGAAAACCCCATCCCTGTGTTGCTTCCACAACTTCCATGCGGGGCTCAGCGGCGAAGGCGTTGAGGCGCCCGCCATCTTCGGTGGTGACGGTGGCGCCACGGATCACTGGGGATGAGGGAGTGGATTGAGTCATGGACAACCATTGGCGTCTTTGCGAAGAAGTGTAAACCAATTTTGCGGAATCGTTACAAACTCCTCAGTTTCTTGTTCCGCGGGATAAGCGCAGCCGACAAAGCTCTTCAAATGCTGGTCTGAGCAGATATGGGTATTCGCCCACCCACATCCGCAGTCCCGGGAGCCATGCATCGCTCAGCGCTCCAATCCGCGCAAAATCTTTCCGTTCGCTTAAAACCAGGCAGCGAATCACGGTTCCAGCACGGATCGTCTGGTGATTTTTATCCATTGGAAAAGCGACCCGGCCTAAGTAGCCCTCCTCGTCTTCGAGTTCAAGCAGCATCCAGGTGCGTCGATTTTCGATCAATTCCAGTTTTCCGCGACTGTCCGCCTGCTCATGCCTGTTCTCGATGCGCTCGCGCGTGCTGACGTTGGCGACTTCCCCTTCAAACAAGGCGCCGAAGGGATAGCGGCGCAACGTGGCATTCCGCTGTCCGGCCTGAACAATGGGGCCCCAAAGGATGTAAAGCAAAAAAACCACGCCTGTCACGAGCCAAAAGGGTCCCCATCGGCTGGACATTTGGCTTTGGCTAATCAGCAACGTGATCACGCCGCCAATCGTGGCCACCATCACCCGCTGCAGAATTTCTTGGGGCGATCCAAGCGAAAATCGAAATTGGCCCGCAGTGGCGACTGCTGGAATCAGCCGCTGTAGCTCACCGGGACGGAGCGGAATTAGCATCTGCGCTTGCTCAAATCAGCCTTTCCAGGCCATAGACCAAATGTTGGAGAGAGCCAACTTTTCTCACCGTGAGCAAAACCCCGGGCATGTATGCCGATCGATCAATTGTGTCGTGGCGCAGGGTGTAGGTCTCGCCTGGGGCGCCAAACATCACCTCTTGATGAGCCACCAGACCCGGTAACCGCAGGGAGTGCAGACGTAGGCCGCTTTCGCGCAGCCCCCCCCGTGAGCCTTTCAGCGATTCATGCTCATCAACTTCGGATGGATTGAACGTTTGTTTGAGCTCTTCCATCAATTCAGCCGTTTTGATGCAGGTGCCACTGGGGGCGTCTGCCTTGCGGTTGTGATGAAGTTCGGTGAGTTCCGCATGGTCATAAAAGCGGGCGGCAGCAGCGGCGGCTTGTTGCAGGAGCACCATGCCGACGGAGAAATTGGGAATCACGGCTCCTCCAATCGAGGCTTTGGCGGAGAACTCAGTGAGATCGCTGAGTTGTGCAGGGTTTAGTCCCGTTGTTCCAATGACCGGATGAACGCCGTAGGCGATTGCAGCTCTTGTGTGCTCAAAGACCACCGATGGATGGGTGAAGTCCACCAACACAGCACTTCGCTCCGCATTGCGAACCGACTGGCTCACCGCACAGAGGCAGCCTTCGAAATCGGCTGTGACGGCCACGTCCAGTTCCTTGAGACCCAGCTCGAGCCCTACGTCTGCACCTTCTTTGCCTGGGGTGTTGTCGATCGCACCAACCAACTGGCAGTCCGCAGCATTCACCACCGCATTGATGACTTCTGCGCCCATCCGGCCGAGAGCTCCCGCAACAACAACAGGGATTTGAGAGGACATCAAGGCGGCGCGAACACGTCAAAGCCTATGGGGCCGTATGGGTGAAGACCAATCGAAACCAATCGATAGGTTTCGCGACTTGGAAGGGAGTCACCATTAAGTTCTTTACATTGCTCACAATCTGCCGATGTTCACACAGGTCCGCTCCGCTAATCGCCGCGTTGCCCCTGTGGATGGCCAGAACCATAAATTTGTGATGAAGGCCGTGTATGTGGTGCTGGAACCCCAGTACCAAAACGCGCTGACCCAAGCCGCGAATACGTTGAACGCATCAGGTGCTGAGCTCGGGATCGAGTTGAGCGGTTACTTGATCGAAGAGTTGCGTGATGACGACAATTACGCCGGGTTTTGTGCCGAAGTGGCCGAGGCCGATGTTTTTATTGCCTCGTTGATTTTCATCGAAGATTTAGCCCAAAAGGTTGTGGAGGCCGTTGCCCCCCACCGCGATCGTTTGAAGGCGGCCGTTGTCTTCCCCTCGATGCCTGAGGTGATGCGGCTGAACAAGCTCGGCAGTTTCTCCATGGCGCAGCTGGGCCAGAGCAAGAGTGCGATTGCCGGCTTCATGAAGAAGCGGAAGGAGGCCGGTGGCGCCGGTTTTCAAGACGCCATGCTCAAGCTGCTCAACACGCTCCCCACTGTTCTCAAATATCTGCCAGTTGAAAAGGCGCAGGATGCGCGCAGCTTCATGCTCAGCTTCCAATATTGGCTTGGAGGGACGCCGGACAACCTCCGGAATTTTCTCTTGATGTTGGCGGATAAATATGTCTTTCCCACTGCTGAAGGTGAAGAGCGCGCAGCGATGCAAGTGGCGGAACCAGAGGTTTTCCCCGATCTAGGGATCTGGCATCCCTTGGCTCCAGCGATGTTTGAAGACCTCAAGGAATATTTGAATTGGAACGCAAGCCGCACTGATTTGTCGGAACAGGCCAGAACTGGCCCGGTGATTGGCTTGGTGTTGCAGCGCAGCCACATCGTGACGGGAGACGATGCCCACTACGTCGCCACGATCCAAGAACTGGAATACCGCGGTGCTCGGGTGATTCCTATTTTCTGTGGTGGACTCGACTTTTCTAGGCCTGTCAACGCTTTTTTCTACGACCCGCTCAATCCAGATCAGCCCTTGGTCGACGGCATTGTCTCCTTAACGGGATTCGCTTTGGTCGGGGGACCGGCTCGTCAAGACCACCCCAAGGCCATTGAGTCTTTAAAGAAGCTCAATCGCCCCTACATGGTTGCCTTGCCATTGGTGTTCCAAACCACCCAGGAATGGGAAGGCAGCGACCTCGGCTTGCATCCAGTGCAGGTGGCTCTTCAGATAGCCATCCCTGAGCTTGATGGCGCGATCGAACCCATCGTGCTGTCGGGTCGGGACGACGCCACGGGTAAAGCTCATACCCTTCAAGACCGCATCGATGCGATTGCTGAACGGGCGATTCGTTGGTCGTCATTGCGCACCAAGCCCCGTGCAGAAAAAAAATTAGCCATCACCGTTTTCAGCTTCCCTCCCGATAAAGGCAACGTTGGGACCGCTGCTTATCTCGATGTTTTTGGGTCGATCTATCGCGTGATGCAGGAGATGAAGGCCAAGGGATATGACGTGCACAACTTGCCGAGTTCACCGAAAGCGTTACTGGAAGCAGTGATTAACGATCCGGAGGCCATGCAGGGATCTCCTGAACTGTCCATTGCTCATCGGATGAGCGTTGAAGAATATGAGCGCCTAACGCCATACTCCAACCGTCTTGAGGAGAACTGGGGGAAGCCGCCAGGAAACCTCAACAGTGATGGTCAAAACCTGTTGGTGTTTGGTCGCCATTTCGGCAATATTTTTGTAGGCGTCCAGCCCACCTTTGGTTACGAGGGCGATCCGATGCGCCTTTTGTACTCAAGAAGTGCAAGTCCCCATCATGGGTTTGCGGCTTATTACACCTATCTCCAAAAGATTTGGAAAGCGGATGCCGTTCTCCACTTCGGCACTCATGGCTCGTTGGAGTTCATGCCTGGAAAGCAAATGGGCATGAGCGAAACCTGTTATCCAGATTCGTTGATTGGAGCTCTTCCAAATCTCTATTACTACGCCGCCAATAATCCTTCGGAAGCAACAATTGCGAAGCGTCGTGGTTACGCCGCCACAATCAGCTACCTCACTCCTCCCGCAGAGAATGCTGGGTTGTACAAAGGGTTAAAAGAGCTTGGCGAGCTGGTGGGCTCGTATCAACAGCTGCGCGAAGGTGGCCGTGGCGTTCAAATCGTCAACACGATTGTTGAAACAGCGCGGCAGTGCAATCTCGATAAAGACGTCGACCTACCTGAAGGGGAAGCCGGATCGATCGATCTCGAGGGTCGCGACGCTTTGGTTGGAGCTGTCTACCGGCAGCTGATGGAGATTGAAAGTCGTTTGTTGCCCTGTGGATTGCACACGATTGGTCGACCTCCTACAGCTGAAGAAGCGATCGCCACATTGGTCAGCATTGCTGCACTGGAACGCGAGGAGGATGGCCTGAGGTCATTGCCTGGTTTGTTAGCGGAGGCCATTGGCCGCACGATCGACGAGATCTATCAGGGCAACGACAACGGGGTGCTCGCCGATGTGGAGCTCAACCGCACGATCACCGAGACATCTCGAGCTGCGGTTGGAGCGATGGTGCGCTCTCTGACCGGTCTGGATGGCCGAGTCAGCATGCGAAACAGCTTTGGCTGGTTCTACGACGTTCTCGCTCGCTTCGGTTTCAAGTTGCCTTCCCCATGGCTTAAGGCTTGTTGTAAATCGGACTTTGCTCAGATTGATGCGACTGAGCTCGACAAATTGTTTGGCTATCTGCGCTTTTGCCTTGAACAGATTTGTGCAGATATGGAAATGGAGAGTTTGTTGAAGGCTCTCGATGGTGAATACATTTTGCCCGGTCCGGGGGGGGATCCGATTCGTAATCCGGGGGTTTTGCCGAGTGGCAAAAATATTCATGCCCTCGATCCCCAGGCCATTCCAACGCGTGCAGCGGTGGCTGCAGCGAAGGGAGTGGTTGACAAGCTGATTGAACGACAACGGGAGGAGCAGGGTGCCTGGCCTGAAACCATTGCTTGCGTTCTTTGGGGAACCGACAACATCAAAACCTATGGCGAATCTCTCGCCCAAATCCTTTGGTTCGTTGGTGTGAAGCCCATGCCCGACTCCGTTGGCCGTGTGAACAAACTGGAGCTGCTTTCCTTGGAAGAATTGGGTCGTCCCCGCATTGATGTGGTGGTGAATTGCTCAGGTGTGTTCCGTGATCTGTTTATCAATCAGATGGCTTTGATTGATCAAGCTGTGAAGATGGCTGCTGAGGCTGATGAGCCTTTAGAGCAAAACTTCGTGAGAAAGCATGCTCTTGAGCAAGCTGAGAAAGAAGGGACAAGTGTGCGAGATGCTGCCTGTCGAGTGTTTTCTAATGCGAGCGGAAGCTACAGCTCCAATGTGAATCTGGCGGTTGAGAACAGTACGTGGGAGAAGGAAGCAGAACTCCAGGAGATGTACCTTTCCCGCAAAACATTTGCGTTCAATGCTGATAATCCTGGCGAAATGAACCAAAATCGGGATGTCTTTGAGTCGGTGATGAAAACGGCTGACGTGACCTTTCAAAACCTTGACTCCGCTGAAATCTCACTCACGGATGTAAGCCACTATTTCGATTCTGATCCCACGAAGTTAATCGCTGGTCTGCGAGAGGATGGCAAGGCTCCCACGAGTTACATCGCCGATACCACAACGGCTAATGCACAAGTTCGCTCGCTGAGTGAAACAATTCGCCTGGATTCACGCACCAAACTGCTCAATCCAAAGTGGTATGAGGGGATGCTCGATTCTGGTTATGAGGGTGTGCGTGAAGTGGCCAAACGCCTTAACTTCACCCTGGGCTGGAGTGCCACGAGTGGTTCCGTTGATAATTTTGTGTATGAAGAAGCCAATGACACGTTCATTAATGATCCTGAGATGAGAAAGAGGCTTCTAGAACTCAATCCCAATAGCTTCCGTCAGATCGTTGGAACCTTGCTTGAGGTGCATGGTCGTGGATATTGGGAAACTTCCGATGAGAACATTGAGCAGCTTCAGGAGCTCTATCAAGAGGTCGAGGATCGGATTGAGGGCGTTGTAACTGACTGAGTTCTATAGTTCTAAATTTACTTCCTCAAAATATTCAAAGCTGATCGTTTGATCCAAGGCTCTTTGTTTTGGGGATGGGCTTGTCAGGGTTGATGGATAATGTCTATAGGATTCCAGCCTGCTTGGTCCAGTTTCTGCAGATGCATTGATTGTTCAGCAAAAGGTCACCTGAGTCAGTGACAAAAGTGTGGAATGTTCTTTCAGGCTTTAATAAATAAGTATTTCGTTCCCACGAGTTGTACATCACATCATGGGCCTGTTTGGCCAACTCACTCGTCTTGTAGCGGAAGAGCTGGGTTTTATGGCCTTTTTTGCCTGTCTCTTCTCTTCTGGCCTGAAATTGTATCGAGTTTCTTTCGTGATCAATATTGATCGTGTTAATGAGTATCTTCTTGAATCTCGAAAAGAATGGATTCTTTAGATAGCTTGATATCATTAAATCGCAGATTCTTGGCTCTAATCTTTTTTTGTTGCTAGTGGGGATCTCCGTTTTCTTTTTGATCTTTTTTTGATCACTCTTCGCCGCCGCTCTGTATCCAAGGGTGTGAACGATGTGTCTTAGGTCGATGTGAAGAAGAAGACAGGGGGGAGGAGAAGCTGTTTTGAGCAATTGATGGATGTGCCTTGCTTGGAAAATTGATTGATGTTCGATAACGTCTGTAAAGTCATCATATTCTTGAAAGTCAGGGCTCCGGCTTGTTTCGCGAAATTTTGCATGGAATTCCTCCCCAAATAACAGTAAATCCATTTTGTAGGATGATTGAATGATGGTGGATTTTCCCGCACCTGCGCATCCCGCTACGATAAATAGTGTATTTAAATCTTTTTTTTGTGAAGTTCTTGGCTGGTCGATGATGGTTTTTTTGAAGTGGGCTGATGTGTTGTGATCGTGTTTGATTTGCTGTTGGTGAATCGTATTTAATTTGATTTTAACCTGAATTTAGGATGTTCTCGCCTTCGCTAATGCTGGGTGCTCAGGCAATCCATTTTTTGATCCCCCTTGCTCTTCTCTCACCACAGTGCGGAGGCCATGCGCAGCGTCTGGGCGATTGGCCCCACATCGTGGACACGAACGATGGCGGCTTTGGCCTGAGCGCAGCGGCAGGCCACCGCAGCTGTTCCCCATAAACGGGCTTTGGGCCGCGGCTCATCGAGTACAGCACCGATAAAGCGTTTGCGGGATGGGCCGAGCAGCAGGGGGAAGCCGTCTTGATTGAGCTGTTCGAGCTCTCGCAGCAACTGCAGGTTCTGCTCGTGGGTTTTGGCAAACCCCAGTCCTGGATCCCAAATGATTTGTGATGGCTGGACTCCCGCTTGAAGCGCAGCCTCGGTGCATTGCTGCAATCCTGACAACACGTCGGTGGTGACGTTCTTGTAGTCGGTGAGTCGATCCATGCTCTGGCTATCGCCTCGGCTGTGCATCAAAACAACTGGACAATTGGCTTGAGCGACCACCTGGAGGAGTGCTGGATCTCGACGCCCCCCGCTGACATCGTTCACCCAGTTCGCCCCAGCAGCCAACGCTGCTGAAGCGACAGGGGCCCAAAATGTATCCACAGAGATCAGAGCTTCAGGGCAGCGACTACGAATCGCCTTGAGCGCGGGAAGAAGGCGACGACATTCTTCCTCTGCACCAACCTCTTGAGCCCCTGGACGCGTGCTTTGTGCTCCAAGATCGAGAACATCCGCTCCGAGCTTGAGTTGTCTGTGTGCTTCCTCGACGGCACGTGGCATATCCAAAAATCGACCGCCGTCGCTAAACGAATCCGGGGTGATGTTGATCACCCCCATCACAGCGGTTCGTTCACGCCAGGCCCGTGGCCAGTTTGAGGAATTAAGCGACGTTGTAGTTGGCAATGCGCGCGAAGCTATCGGGTTGAAGTGATGCGCCCCCCACCAGAACACCGTCGATATCACTCATTCCCATGAGCTCATCGATATTGCCTGCTTTCACAGACCCGCCGTACTGAATGACGAGATCTGGGGAGCCCACCCAGCTGCGGATCAAGCCGCAAATGCGATTGGCCTCGGCCGCTGCGCAGGTTTTACCCGTGCCGATCGCCCAGATCGGCTCGTAGGCCACCACCAGCAGGTCGGGATCGAGTCCTTCCAACCCCTGCTCGATTTGCCTGCGAATCACCCGTTCCGCTTCACCACGCTCCCGTTGCTCGTCTGACTCACCCACGCAGACAATGGGAATCAGGCCGTTGGCCTGGGACGAGCGTGCGCGGTGATTGATTTGTTCATCGCTCTCACTGAAATATTTTCGTGGTTCGCTGTGCCCAACGATGGTGTAAGTCACCCCATGCTCCTTGAGCATGGACGGCGAAATCTCACCGGTGAAGGCACCTTCGCCTTCCCAGTGGACGTTCTGACTGGATAGAGCAATCGCACTGCCCTTGCTGAGTTGAGCCATGGATGACAAGGCTGTGAACGGTGGAGCTAACACCAGATCACGGTCGTTTGGCATCTCCGCCACAAGGGGCAGAAAGGCAGCCATGAACTCCCTGGCCTGGGCACAGGTCATGTGCATCTTCCAGTTGCCAGCGATCACCGGTCTGCGCACGGTTTCGTTCCTGTTCGGATCTGGAGGCCAACTTACGGCCCGATCGCGCATTAACACTCAACAACGGACTCCTCGCCAGCAAGCACAACCCGATCCCCAGTCGCCAGCTGACGTCCTCGACGGAGTTCAACCGAACCATTCACGAACACGTCACCCATTTGGATGCGTTGCTTGGCCTCTCCACCGGTGGAGACCCAGCCTTTCCATTTCAGGAATTGATCAAGCTTCATCTGCAGTGCACGTTGGCTCGACGTTGATACTGTGCCGCCATGCTGACTCCCTCTCAAGCTGGCTTTCGGCGTTTGCTGCCGCTGTTGCGTCCCCATTTGCGTCAGTTGACCTGGGGAGCGTCTTGCATGGTGGTTTTCGTCAGCAGCCAATTGGTGCTGATGAAATTGATGGGTCGCCTTCTTCCCGATGTGGGATCTGGCGATTTGGAACGAATTTTGCCGGTGATCGGCTGGGTTCTCTTGGTGTTCGCGATTCAAAAAATCTCCCAATTTGGGCAAGACTCGCTTTTGGCAGGTCCGGCCTTGCAGGTCTCCCAGTCGCTCAGGCGTGATCTGTTTCAACGGTTGCAACGGGTGCAGCTCGGTGCGCTTGAAAAAATGTCGTCCGGAGATCTCACCTATCGACTTACGGAGGATGCCGACCGGGTGAGCGAGGTGATTTACAAAACTTTGCACGACAGCATTCCCAGTGCACTGCAGCTGGTGGCAGTGCTGGGGTACATGCTGTTGTTGGATTGGAAATTAACCGTTGCGATCCTGCTCCTCGCCCCCTTCGTCGCCTGGCTGATCAGCGCTTTTGGCGCACGGGTGATGATCGCCACAGAACGCAGTCAGAAAAAAGTCAGCGAACTGGCCGGATTGCTGGGCGAAGCGATTGAAGGGTTGCCATTGGTGCGCGCCTTTGCGGCTGAACCTTGGCTTGAACGTCGTTTTGAAGATGAGATCGACCAGCATCGATTGGCTCGGTACAACACCTATCGCCTCATCGCGTTGCAACACCCTGTGGTGGGCATCATCGAGGTGCTGGGGTTTGCCACGGTGTTGGTGCTGGCAGCGATCAGGATTAATAGCGGTGATCTCGTCATTGCTGAGCTGATTACCTACCTCACCGGATTGGTGCTGCTGATCGATCCAATCGCCCATGTCACGGCGAATTACAACGAGTTTCAGCAAGGACAGTCGTCCCTAAGGCGCTTGAGGGACATTGAACAGGAACCAGCGGAACCAGCTGATCCGAGTCCAGCGTTGCCGCTCGGTCGCCTGCGTGGAGACCTTACCTTTCATCAAGTTGAGTTTTCCTATACCCCGGGACAACCCGTTCTTCAAAACTTCAATCTTTCGATCAGTGCTGGGCAAGTGGTAGCCCTCGTCGGTCCTTCTGGTGCTGGAAAAACCACCCTTTTTTCGTTGTTGCTTCGATTCAACTGTGTCGATCAGGGCCAGCTTTTGTTTGATGGCAAGGATTTAAGTCAGGTCAGTGCCCGCGACTTGCGCCAACAGGTGGCACTTGTGCCGCAACGCAGCAGTGTGTTTTCGGGAACCATTGCAGAGGCGATTCGATTTGGTCGGGTTTGCACCAATGAGGAGCTTCAACAGTCCGCCAAACTCGCCAACGCCCACGACTTCATTGTTCGACTTCCTGATGGTTACGACACCCGTCTTCAAGAGCGGGGAACGAATGTGTCGGGTGGTCAGCTGCAGCGCATCGCGATTGCGAGAGCCGTCCTCGGCAACCCGGCTGTTCTGTTGTTGGATGAGGCCACAAGCGCCCTTGATGCTGAAGCTGAGGCCGCTGTTCAACTGGGCCTCAAACAGGCGATGGCAGGTCGCACGGTGCTTGTGATTGCCCATCGTCTCGCCACGGTTCAGGAGGCCGATCAAATCGTTTTGATGGAGCGTGGCTCCATCGTTGATGTGGGAACCCATGACGCCTTGATGCATCGCGGTGGTCGTTATCGAGAACTGTGTGAGAAGCAGTTCATTCGCGATTTGCAGGCCGGCTAATTACACCTAAACTTCGCCGGCCGGTTCCGAATAATCCCGGCAGAGATCAATGACTGACTCAGCGCCCAAAAATCCCGTCTTGACCTTTGAAGGCAAGCGTTACGACCTCAATACTCTCCCCGATGAGTTGAAAGAATTGGTTCGAGGCATGCAGGTGGCTGATGCGCAACTGCGGATGCATGAAGACACCTTGAAGGTTTTGGCAATCGGTCGCCAAAGCCTGGCGACGCAGCTCAATGAACGGTTGAAGTCCGTCACACCAATGCCAGAAGGACAAGGCTGATACAGCTTGGGATTCCAATAAAAAAGAGAGGGCTTTGAGCCCTCTCTTTTTTATTGGAATCCATCTATTAATCAGTTCCTCACTGGTGAGGGGTGAATTGATAGTTACGAGTGAGCTTGAACACAGTTCCTGAAAGTAGAAGCAGTGCGATCAAGTTTGGCAACGCCATTAATCCATTCAAGGTGTCAGCAACTCCCCAGAGTGCTCCGCTGGTGCCAGCGACCGATGCGAAAACAACCATGGCTACCCATAAAAGTCGAAACGGCAAAATCGCACGATCACCGAATAAATAGCTCGTGCAACGTTCTCCGTAAAAACTCCAGCCTAATATTGTTGTGAAAGCGAAAACAATTAATCCAATAGTTACGACAAATCCACTACCAGGAAGCCCTTGATTAAAGGCAGCTATCGATAAATTAGCCCCACTTAGGCGATTTCCAGCTTCATCGAGAATTGTATTGGCTTGGCTGGTAATGATCACGAGTGCTGTCATCGTGCAAATCACCAAGGTGTCGATAAATGTGCCGAGCATCGCAACGGTGCCCTGTCGAACTGGATCATCCGTTCGCGCAGCCGCATGGGCGATCGGAGCGCTGCCAAGGCCAGCTTCATTGGAGAAGATGCCTCGCTTAAAACCCATCAGAACAACTTGACCAAAAGCACCACCTGCAGCAGCTTCTCCGTTGAATGCATTGCCAAAGATGGTTCCAAACGCATTGGGTACGTCTGAGGCGTTCAAGATCAGCAGCACTAAGCATGCCCCGATGTAGAGGACAGACATCAATGGAACCAGCGCGGAGGCGGCCTGCGCGATACGCCGAATGCCGCCGATCACCACGGCAAAGACTGCAACTCCAAGCACGACACCGGTGATCAGCCTTGGAATTCCGGCGTTCTCGAGCGCTGACGACACTTCAAAGGCCTGAACACCGTTTCCGATGCCAAAGCCGGCCAACATGCCAAACACAGCGAAGAGGCCCGCCAGCCAACTCCATTGAGAACCAAGGCCATTGCGGATGTAATACATCGGGCCTCCCACGTGGTTGCCCAATCGATCTGTTTCGCGAAACTTCACCGCCAGAACGGCTTCGGCGTATTTGGTGGCGATGCCAAAAATGGCAATCATCCACATCCAGAACACGGCCCCTGGTCCGCCAACGGCGATGGCTCCAGCCACCCCTGCAATGTTGCCGGTGCCGATGGTGGCGGATAACGAGGTCATCAATGCTTGGAAAGGTGTGATCTCTCCTTCGCTTCCTTCCTTGGATGGGAGCAGAACCATCCGCATGCCATAAACGAGACGCTGCAGTGGCATGAACCGCAGACCGACCATCAAAAAGATGCCTGTAATGGCGATCAACCCAACGGTTGGCCAACCCCACACAAGACTGTTAACCGGTGTGTTGAAGGCTTCCAACGACGCATTGAAGTTCTCCATTCCACCAAGCAATTTTTGCTTGGATGGTCTCATAGCCAGCGGTTGCCGGCAATGAGATCAAAGGGCCTCGAGACCTTCAAAGCGGAAGGTTTGGGATCCGGCGGGGGTATCGCCATGAGCTTCGGTCTGAATCACCCGCTCTTTTAGGACCCACGGACCGCCATCTTTTAGAGGCGTGAAGGTGTCCTTAAAGCTGCTTTTCCCACCGCGCAATGCACCAGTGGCTGGATCGGAATATTGGCTTGTGTAGGTGTGGCTCAGATAGCCAGCCCCTGTATGGGTGACGTCGGTGGTGAAGATGGTGACCACCGTTCCATGGATGTGGCGGTGAACCATGGTCACGACGTCGTCTTTGATGCGATAACGATCCCCTTCGCCTTTGCCGCCCACAATCACTTCGGTGCCGACGGTGTCCGTCTCTCCAGCGGTGAAGGTGTTGTCGCTATGGGTTTGTTCGAAGCTTCTGCGGACACGGTGAATGGCGACTTCCCAGAGCTGTGAATGAACCGCTTTTAAGACCTGTTCGTCTTCGATCCCTTCCACCTTGGCCTTGAGATCGGCACCGATCTCAAACGTGCCAGTCACGCTTTGATCACCTTGAGTCCAGAGGCAGCTCCCCCGATATCCAGAGAAGCCAGGTTCCCAGGTGTAGCGGTTTTCGTAAGCTTTACGGAAGATGTCGCGTAGGTCGCAGCCCGGTATTACGGGGGCGGAGCTTGCTGTCATGTCTTGGTTTTTCTGTGGGTTCACACTACTAAGACCTGCTTTGCGCTGAACCCAGAACGTTGATGCGTTCAGCGCTTCGCGTGAACGTCTTGTAGGGCATAGATGCTGAGGGTGGGTTCGGTTTGCATGGCAGCGATGGCTTCCACCGCGGCTCTGGCCCCAGCCAAGGTGGTCACAGTTGGAACGGCGTAATCAAGGGCGGCTCGTCGCAGGTATTTGTCGTCGTGGGCGGCCTGGCGTCCGATCGGGGTGTTGATCACGAGCTGCACTTGGTTGGAGCGGATCAGATCCTCGATGTTGGGGCGGCCCTCATGCACCTTCAGCACTGCTTCCACCTTGAGCCCCGCCTCTGATAGGGCTTTGGCGGTTCCCGATGTTGCTGTGAGGTCGAATCCAAGTTCAATCAGCCTGGCGGCGACCGGAACCAGAGCTGCTTTGTCCCTGTCATGGGTTGATAGGAACACGGTTCCTTGGGTGGGGAGCGCTTCCCCTGCCCCCAGCTCGGCTTTGGCATATGCCATGCCAAAGCTTGTGGCTGAGCCCATCACTTCACCGGTCGATCGCATTTCCGGTCCAAGCACCGTGTCGGCTCCTGGGAAGCGCCGGAAGGGAAGCACGGCTTCTTTAATCGCTTGCAGAGGCGGTTGGGGTTCTTCTGTTAATCCCACATCTGCGAGGGATTCGCCAGCCATCAACCGTGTGGCCAAACGGGCCAAGGGCTTGCCTGTGGCTTTGGCGACGAAAGGAACCGTGCGCGAGGCGCGGGGATTCGCTTCGATGATGAAGACCACTTCCTGACCATCACCGTCGCGCTGGACAGCGAATTGGAGGTTGATCAACCCCTTCACCTTGAGGGCGCGCGCCAACGCTTTGCTCCATTCCCGAATCGTGTGCAGTGCGGATTCACCGAGGGACACGGTTGGCAGGCAACAGGCGGAGTCTCCGGAATGAATCCCCGCAGGTTCAATGTGCTCCATCAAACCTCCGATCACCACGTTGCCGTCTTGATCAGACAACGCATCCACATCGACTTCAACGGCGTTTTCGAGGTATTGATCAATCAACACCGGATGATCTGGTTCCACTTGCACGGCCTCGCGCATGTAGCGATTCAGCTCTTGTTCGTCGAAGACGACTTCCATGGCTCGTCCGCCGAGTACATAGGAGGGCCTCACCACAACGGGATAACCCACAACGGTGGCAATCGATCGTGCTTCCTCTTCACTGCGGGCTAGACCGTTTCGCGGTTGACGGATCGAAAGATCGCGAAGGATCGCTTCAAATTGCTCACGATCCTCAGCGCGATCGATCGATTCCGGGGATGTGCCCCAAATTTGTGTTCCGGTGACTTGTCCTTCGGGGCTTTCAAGCCAACGCAGCAATGGAATGGCCAATTTCAGCGGCGTTTGTCCACCAAATTGCACAACAACGCCGTTCGGTCGTTCCGCTTCGATCACGTTGAGCACATCTTCAAGCGTGAGTGGTTCGAAATAGAGGCTGTCGCTTGTGTCGTAGTCGGTGGAAACGGTTTCGGGGTTGCTATTCACCATCACGGTGGTGATGCCTTGTTCCTGGGCTGAGAAGGAGGCATGGCAGCAGCAGTAATCGAATTCAATGCCCTGGCCGATGCGATTCGGTCCGCCACCCAGAATCATCATTTTGCGTTGGTCACTCTTGCGGCTGACTTCCGTTGCACTGGGCAGGGTGATCAGGCTTCCGTCCGATTGAAGTTGTTGGAGCGGCCGTTCGTAGGTGGAGTAGTGGTAAGGAGTGGTGGATGCAAATTCCGCGGCACAGGTGTCCACGGTTTTGAACACGGCTCGTACATCGAGCTCGTGTCGATGGGAGCGCACACTCAGTTCATCGGTGCCGGTGCACCAGGCAATCTGACGATCTGAAAAACCGAGTTGCTTGATTTTTAAGAGTGTTGCGGCATCGAGCTCATCCAGCTGACGCCCTCGCATCAAGTTTGATTCCGCGTCGACGATGCGACGGAGCTTGGCCAAGAACCAAGGGTCGATGTTGCTGATCCGGTGGATGTCTGCATCGCTGCGGCCGCTCACCATCGCTGTGCGCACCGTAAGGATGCGTTCCGGTGACGGCGTTCGTAGGAGGCGATCGATTTCGCTGTCGCTGAGATTTGGCTCCTCCCGGTCGCCTCCCCAGCCTGAAAAGCCGGTTTCCAGGGACCGCATGGCTTTTTGGAACGACTCTTCGAAACAACGGCCGATGGCCATGGCTTCACCCACCGATTTCATCGATGTCGTGAGAACCGCCGGACTGCCCTTGAATTTTTCAAAGGCAAAGCGGGGAATCTTCGTCACCACGTAATCGATGGTGGGTTCGAAGCAGGCCGGTGTCTGCCCTGTGATGTCGTTGAGGATTTCGTCGAGGGTGTATCCAACGGCAAGTCGTGCAGCGATCTTCGCGATTGGGAAGCCTGTGGCCTTGCTGGCCAGCGCAGACGATCGACTCACCCTGGGGTTCATTTCGATCACCACCACATCGCCGTTGGCGGGGTTGATGGCGAACTGAATGTTGCTGCCTCCGGTGGCAACGCCGATTTCACGGATGATCGCGATGGATTGATCGCGAAGACGCTGATATTCCCGATCGGTCAGTGTTTGCGCTGGGGCAACCGTGATCGAATCTCCTGTGTGAACCCCCATTGGATCGAGGTTTTCGATGCTGCACACGATCACGACGTTGTCCGCCAGATCACGCATCACCTCGAGTTCAAACTCCTTCCAACCGAGCAGTGATTGCTCAATCAGAATCTGGGAGACAGGACTCGCTTCCAACCCGCTTTTACAAATGGCGGCGAATTCTTCTGGGTTGTAGGCAATGCCACCACCACTTCCGCCGAGGGTGAATGCCGGTCGAATGATGCGAGGAAAGCTGCCTATGTCAGCTCCTACGGCTTCCGCTTCCTCCAGGGTTGAGGCGATGCCGGACGGGCACACACTCACCCCAATCCGCTCCATGGCTTGCTTAAACAGCAGCCGATCCTCGGCTTTCTGAATCGCTTGCAAGTCGGCACCGATCAGCTCCACCCCAAAACGATCCAACGTGCCGTTTTCGGCCAGGGTGACGGCGAGGTTGAGGGCTGTTTGCCCCCCCATCGTCGGCAAGAGGGCATCGGGACGTTCCTTCTCAATGACCTGCGTCACCACCTCGGGGGTGAGCGGCTCGATGTAGGTCCGATCAGCCATGCCGGGGTCGGTCATGATTGATGCGGGATTGGAATTCACCAACACCACTTCAAACCCCTCTGCCCTCAGGGCTTTGCAGGCCTGAGTTCCGGAGTAATCAAACTCACAGGCCTGTCCGATCACGATCGGACCAGATCCCACCAGGAGGATGCGACGCAGATCGGTCCGCCGGGGCATGAGCTGTCGCGTTAAGCCAAACCCATTCAGCCTCTCACGCAGCAGAAACCAACAGTCAGTGCACTGCTCTTGGCAATGGCCTCGCTACGGTATTGAGATGAAGAATTCACTGGTGCAATGAGTGAGCTTCAGCGCCTCAAGGGGCTGCTGCCACCGGAAATGCAGAGCTGGGTGTTCGTGGAGTCGGCAGCATCCGTCGATCCTCCCTTGATCACCCTCGAGGAAATCGGTCGGGATGAGGTGGAAATCCAAGTGGATCTCGATCAATGGGATGGCTTGGCCCTCGACCATCGCAACTTGCTGTTTTGGCATGAGGTGGGTCGGATCCAAAACGACACCATTCCTCGGGATGGTTGGGAAATGGCCGCCCTGGCGATTGGTTTGGGTGGCGCCATCGGTGAACTGTGGGTTCAAGACGGTCTTCTCTTGATGATGGCTCTGGGGCTGTCTGGTTTTGCGGGCTATCGCTTGTACCTAAAGAACAACTCCGAAAAGCGTCTTCAGGATGCGATTACCGCGGATGAACGCGCCATCGACCTGGCCTGTCGGTTTGGATACAGCGTTCCGAATGCTTATCGCAGCCTTGGTGGTGCCCTAAAAGATCTCGTGGACAAGACCCGAAAGAAGCGCCGTCGCAGTTTCTATGAAGATCGCTTGGAGGCGCTCCGAAAGAGCGCCTCCAAGGCACGTGCTGAGATGGCTCAGCAAGAAGGTTCTCGTAGTTCTGTTACCAGTGAAAATGTTTATGGATAGTGAACAGTTGGCAGAACTCGCAGCGGATGCATGCGATGACCGGAAGGCTGCTGATATCCGATTGATTCGGGTGGATGAAGTGTCGAGCTTGGCCGATTGGATGGTGATTGCCGGTGGTCAATCGGATGTTCAGGTAAGAGCCATTGCGCGATCTGTTGAAGACCGTTTGGAAACTGAGGCCGCACGCTTGCCCCTGCGCAAGGAGGGCTTAAACGAAGGGTGTTGGGCGCTCTTGGACTACGGAGAACTCATTGTTCACGTGTTGATGCCTGATCAGCGGCGTTACTACGACCTCGAGGCGTTTTGGAGTCACGGTGAAAGCCGTTCATTCCTAGCTTCAAAGACTTCGGAAAGCTGACGCTATGGCTGAGGCAGTGTCGTGCCCCGTTCCTCCTGAGCAGCGCCCCTTGGAGGAATTCCAGCAACTGTCGACGTCTTGGTTTTTTTCATGGCCCGTTGGTGATAAACCTTTCCTCGCCAAAAGCCTTGCCATTAGTTGGATGCTGGTGCTTCCTGTTTGCCTGTTGGTTGCCAGTGGCAGTTGGGCGTTGAAGCAAGACCCACCGCGGTTAATTGTTGCTGGCGCTGTGTCTGCTCTTGTTCTTCCCTTGTTTTTATTGATGCGGCAATGGCTTGGCTGGACTTACGTGATGAAACGTTTGCTCAGCGAATCAGTGGATTACGAAGAATCGGGTTGGTACGACGGGCAAACCTGGGAAAAACCCCTTTCATGGCGTGAACAGGATCTGTTGGTGGCTCGCCACGAAGTTCGTCCCATTCTTGGTCGCTTAGGCCGTGCCATGGCAACGGCGGCAGGCTTAATGCTTGGTGGTGCCAGCCTCTGTCAGGCTCTGTGAACTGACCCCCATCCCCCTTCAAAATGACCCTTTCATCGGGTTTTAGCACTGCAGCGCGGTCCGGCCAGGCTCCGCTTCAGGTGACCCTTCGTCGGGGAACGATGAGTGAGTCTGTCCATCGCGTTCATGCCGTGGTTTGTGATGGACAGGGCCGGGTTTTGTTGTCCGCCGGGGACGCGGGGTTTGAAACGTTCATCCGCTCCGCACTGAAACCGTTTCAGGCCCTGCCGTTTTTGAGTAGTGGAGCGGCTGATCAAATGGATGTTGGTGAGCGTGGAATTGCGATCAGTTGTGCTTCCCATGCCGGTACCAATCTCCATGCCCGTGAGGCGTTCAAGCTGCTGTGGAAAGCGGAACTGGACCCCAGTCAGCTTCAGTGCCCTGTGCCAACCAATGGTGATAGCCCGTTGCAGCACAACTGTTCGGGGAAGCACGCTGCTTTTCTGGCCACGAGTCGAAAGATGGCTTGGCCCTTAGACGACTATCTGCAGGGAGATCATCCTGTTCAGGTGGAGGTGAATCGTCGGGTGGCGGAGTTGTTGGGCTTGCCGGCGGACGAGCTTGTCGCAGCTCGGGATGACTGCGGAGCGCCGACGTTGCGGTTGCAGCTCGCCCAGATGGCCTTGCTTTATGCCCATCTCGGTGCATCGCAACATGCCGAACTGGAACAGATCAGTCGGGCCATGCTGGCTCACCCTGATCTTGTGGCGGGGGAAGGCCGTTTCGACACAGAGTTGATGGGCCGGAGCCATGGTCAAGTGCTGAGCAAAGGGGGTGCAGAAGGGATCCAATGTCTCAGTCGAATCGGAGAAGGTTTAGGGGTGGCGATCAAAGTGGAGGACGGATGCCGTCGGGCCAAGCAAGCCGTCGCGCTGTACTTACTTCGCGAGTTGGAGTGGCTCACTCCCACAAGCTTGCAGGAGCTTGAAGAGCAGATGCTGGAGGTCAGCCCGGGAGTGAAGCTTGAGGTGAGTGGTGAGCTGCAATTTCGGAATGGCTGAGCCTGCAGCACCGCTGACATCAGTGCTGGGAACACGCACCTGTATGATTGCTGAGCTGCCGCGGGGTAGAGCAGTCTGGTAGCTCGTCGGGCTCATAACCCGAAGGTCGGGAGTTCAAATCTCCCCCCCGCCACCACATCTGATTGAATTTGGGATCCTCCAATGGGGGATCTTTTTTTTTGGCACTGAGTCTTTATGAACAGCTCCAGCCAGGAGGTCGACGGGGTTTGGGACGCCATCGTTGTTGGCTCTGGAGCGAGTGGTGGGGTTGCCGCCATGACCCTCGCTGAAGGGGGCGCGAGGGTCTTGGTCATTGATGCGGGTCCCAACCTCAGCAGTGAAGAAGCATTGACGGCCGAGCCCGGCAATCTGATGCGACGTTTGGCAGGTTTGATCAGTGGTCGGCATCGACGTCAGGCCCAGCACCCTGGCTACTGGAAAGCCAATCCCCGTCTATACGCCGATGAGCGGTTGCATCCGTATCACCATCCGCCCGATCGACCATTTCTCTGGACGCGCGGTTTGCAGGTGGGTGGTCGCAGTCTCACTTGGGGTGGAATCACTCTGAGACTCTCCGATGAGGATTTCACCGGTGTTCAACTGGATAGCGAGAGGGTGTCGTGGCCGATTAGGAGCAAAGACCTAACACCGCACTACTCCGCCTTAGAACAATTTCTCAAGGTGCATGGTGGGCGCAATCACCTCGACCATCTTCCGGATGGAGATACAGAGCCAGCGCTTCCCTGCACCGATGCTGAACAACGCTTTATGGAGGCGGTTCAGGATCAGCTGGGCATCCATGCCATTCCTTCACGGGGATTTGGGCCTTATGACTCCACCCGTGATGGCCGTTGGCCGCGTTCCAGTAGTTGTGGCAGTTCCTTGCCCCGTGCGATGGCCACGGGCAGGGTCACGCTTCTTCCAAACCATCTGGTCGAGCGCATGGCGATGGCGGCCTCGGGCTCGAGAGCGACGGGAGTGATTGCCGTTAACCAGGCCAATGGCAATCGCCACATGATCCATGCCGACCTCGTGGTGCTGGCCGCTTCCACGATTCAGTCGGTCTCGATTTTGTTGCGCTCGAGTGAGCAACATCAGCGGGGGGGGATTGTGGATCCGTCCGGCCGTCTTGGGACCCGGCTCATGGACCATGTGTCCACCAGTCAGTTTTTCGCGCTTCCAGGATCAAGTTCCGCTCCCCAGCCACCCCTCACGGGGGCCGGTAGCTTTTTTATTCCGTTTGGACGCCACCTTGAACAGCCCCCTGATCAGCCGGGGTTTCAGGGTGGCTATGGATTGTGGGGGGGGATCGGTCGTTTTGATCCGCCGGCTGTGTTGAAGCGACGCCCCAACACGACAACTGGATTTTTGATTGGTCACGGTGAAGTGCTTCCCCGTGCCGACAACAAGGTGACCTTGGAGGGGCAAGTGGATCGTTGGGATGTGGCTGTTCCCCACATCAACTGCCAATGGAGTGCCAATGAACTGGCGATGGTGGCCCACATGCGGGGGCGCATTGAGAGCTGTATCTCTGCTGCGGGGGGTGAGGCTCTTCCAATCAAAGATCTCTTTCACTTGCCTCTTGTGGAGCCCTTTTTGCAAGGTGCTGTGGCCTTGACGGCAGGGGCAGCACCTCCGGGTTATTACATCCACGAGGTTGGAGGTGCCCCGTTCGGTTGTGATGAACGCCATAGCGTTCTCGATGCCAGCAACCGCTTATGGAGAACTCCAAACGTGCTTGTTGTGGATGGAGCTTGTTGGCCAACCTCGGCTTGGCAGTCTCCAACCCTGACGATGATGGCGATCAGTCGGAGAGCTTGCCTTCAGGCTCTTAGTGATCGGATCGACTAAACAAATCGTCGAGATATCGCTCGCTCACTGCCCTGCTCTCGCTTCCGTTTTGGAACAGAAAGTGGGCTAACGCCGAGCTCATCACCTGGTATTGGTCCCAGTTGGGGTGGGCTCCAATGAAATCCTTCATGCCGCGGTAGAGCACTTCGGGGATTTCTGCTTCAAGGCTGACGTAGGCGTGGGCATGGGGTGCATCACGTCTCGTGAGTTGGGGGGTACTGGCTGAAACAAGAACGTCTGTTGCCGCTAGCTCGTGACATTTTTCCAAGTAGTTCCGATCCATTGAGCCTCGCTCTGACTCGTTGACGTCAATAAGCAAGCCACACCAACCCAACATTCGTCAAAAGCGCTGTTTTCCGGGAGATGAGCGGATAAGACCTGGCAAGAAAGCAGTGTTTGCAGTGGATTGAAGATTTTTTGTCGGGACGCTTATCGAAGCAAATGTTCAATTGGAGTGACTGTCAAGACAAATCCGGGTTTTGCTGCCGTCTTCACAGGGTCAAGGGACCATCTGCGTCTTGAAGAATTCCCTGTGGAAATCCGGACTCGTGCTGTGGAAAAAAAAGGCAAGACATCCTGACTGGCTTAATGATTAGGAAACCTTATCTGAGCTGATCTCGTCGGGTCTTGGCGAGATCGCCGGCCTGAGGTCTCTCGTATGCCTTGATTCTCTTAAGGTTTATTGAGGGGCTTGAGCATCTTTTGCACTGCGGTTCAGCGTCGTGGGACCCAGCGGATGGTCGGCGTGGGGATAGGGGGGGTGGTGATGTTCGTGGCCAGGCTCACCGTGTTGATGGCCGTGCTCATGACTGTGCTGATGACCGTGTTCATCGCTGTGAGCCTCAATCGCGACACCATCGGGTTGGCAGGCCCCCGTGCATTCCCGCTCGCAGAGCGTGCAACTTTCTGCCAATCCCTCCACATGGTGATGGTGGCTCTCCTGGGCCCGTCCAACGTCGTCTTCAAAGCCCAAAACCTGGGCCCTGTACTTACAAAGAGAGCAATTCATGGCGGTATCTCCTCGGAGAACCTCTTCCACGCGCTCTCGGAAGGTGTCCACCACCATCGTGTGATCGCCTAAGTAACCGGCGGAGAGGAACTCCACGTCGGGGTAGTCGGCCGCGACCAGGTTTGTGTGCTGATGAATTCGGCTCACCAGCACCCCAGAAAACAAGAAATAAGGGGCCACAACGATGCGGCGAAAACCAAGTCGAACAACGTGCCTCAGACCGGGTTCGACCAATGGAAAGGTCACTCCGGAATAAACGGTCTCCCCCCAGCCAAAACCGAAACCTTCCACCAGCATCCGCGTTACTTTTGCCACATTCGAGTTGGCGTCTGGATCGGACGATCCGCGCCCGACGACCACGAGCAATGTTTCCGAGATGGGGATGTCGTCGGATGCACGATCCAAGGCTTCTTGAACGCGGGCCCCTGCGGCAGCGACCATCAGACGGTCGACCCCCAATTCGCGGCCGTAATCGATGGGCAGGCCCGTTTCCGCTGTGTAGGTATTCAGAACGGAGGGAATGTCGTTCTTGGCGTGCCCTGCTGCGAACAACATGGCTGGGATGGCCAGCACTTTGGTGACCCCCTGTTGGCGTAAAGAATCCAACCCCTCCCTCAGGATCGGTTGGGCGAACTCCAGGTAGCCATGCTCCACAGGCATGGGCGCAAGCTTGGGTCGAAGTTTGTCGACCATTTGCGCAAACTCTTCGACGGCAAGACGGTTGCGGCTGCCGTGGCCACAGATCAGAACCCCAAGGCGTTCAAGTGCTGGTTCTGCTTGGAAGTCGGCCAAAGCGCTCGTTTCGCTGTACGAATGGCTTGACCCTATTCGGCGTGCAGCAATGGATCAGGCCTCCCTCGATCTGTTCAATCCGCAGGCTCAAGATGCTGGCCACGCTGGGGTCTTGCATCCGTCGCGATTTGATTTGCCCGACCTGCTCAAAGATTGGAGCGGTCCAAGGCCTTTACGGGTCTGTAGTGGGGGGACAAGTTCGATGTCAGCAGCCCACAACCAATGGACGCTTGATCTGCGAGCGCAACTGAATCGGGTCGCCTGGCAGAGCTCTGATCATTCCGTCTGGGTTGGTGGTGGTTGTCGGATGGGCGATGTTCTTCATGCCTTGCGTCCCCATGGTCAATCCATTGCAACCGGTTTGTCCGGTTTGCCCGGACTGGGATATGTCTTGACGGGCGGTATGGGCCCCCGCAGTCGTGCACTGGGTTTGGCCATTGATCATCTCCTCGATATCCGTGGAGTGTGGGGAAACGGGGAGGACTTTTGGCTTCAGCGCCATCGCGATGCTGATTCAGGCGAGTGGCGTGCGCTGTGTGGTGCGGCGCCGTTTCTGGCTGTTGTGACGGAGGTGCGTCTGATCACCCATCCGCTAATTCCGCTGTGGGTCGAGCAGTGCCGTGTTCCATGGGACACCCTCCCCGATTGGATCAAAGAGGCTGAAGCGTCTGATCCCTCCACCTGCCTTCAGTGGCATTGGGGGGATGCTGACCAGTTGGACATCTTGCGGGTGTACGCCCAAGACCCTGGCCGTGGAGGAATGCAGTGCATCGATGGTTTGCATCAATTGCCTGCCCTAGTGCTTCCCCGTCCGGGTACGGATCCTGTGCACTCTGAGGTGGTGGGATTGTTGGGTCCAGCACGGGCCGCTGATTGGAACGAATGCATGCCGCTTCTGCGGGAGTGCATGCGTCGCCGTCCCCATCCTTCTTGCAGCCTGTCCTGTCAGCAATTGGGTGATGCCACCTCGCGCGTGCCAAGTGATCTCACATCGTTCCACCACCGTGACGCTGTTTGGAAGCCTTGGATCACGGCGGGCTGGGTTGCAGGGGATCTGGAGATGCGTCAACGAAGCCTGCAGTGGCTCGAGGAGCTCTGGTCTGTTTTGCAGCCGCTCTGCCCAGGTGTTCATTTGGCTCAGCTGCATGATCATCTTCCGTTTCATCAACGCGAGCTTGAGCAAGCTTTTGCTGGATGGCTACCGGGCTTGAAAGCCCTGAAGCAGAAGCTCGACCCCGCTGGCAACCTGCCGCCGCTCTGATCTACGGTCGCGGCAGCCTACGGCGTTGGTCATGGCCAATCGATCCAGTTCCACCCTGGTGAATCAGTGGTTCTCCAATCCCAGTCAAGACCTGCTTTCTGGCCTGGTCGTCGCGTTCGCGATGATTCCAGAGGCGATTGCGTTCTCCGGAATTGCCGGTGTTGATCCCAAGGTCGGTCTGTTTGGCGCGTTTTGTCTGTCGCTGACGATTGCGGTCGTTGGTGGACGGATGGCCATGATTACGTCCGCGACGGGATCGACCGCTTTGTTAATGACTGGCCTGGTGGCCAGTGGTGAAGCCATCGGCCCCGGTTTGGGGGTGAAATATTTGTTGGTGGCAGGTCTGGTGACCGGGGTTCTCCAGATTCTTTGGGGCTACATGCGATTGGCCGATCAGATGCGCTTTGTTCCCCAAGGGGTCCTCAGTGGATTTGTGAATGCCTTGGCTCTGCTGATCTTCCAAGCGCAACTTCCCCAACTTGGCGTTGGAGGTGGCCATGGTGAGGGAGGAGATCATGCGGCGGGTCTCGTACTCCCCCATGGCAGCCAGGTGCCGGTGGTTTGGGCTCTGGTGGTGTTGGGGCTTGTGATCATTTATGGATTGCCACGCTTGACGCGGGTGGTCCCCTCGCAGCTGGTGGCGATCATTGTTCTAACGGCCATCAGCCTCGGATTCCATTTCGACATCCCGACGGTTAGCAGTCTGGGCAATCTTCCAGATGGCTTACCCAGCTTTGGAATTCCCTTTGGTCAAGGCAGTGGAGGGGTGCCGTTCAACTTCGAAACCCTCGGATTGGTGCTGCCCACCGCTCTAGCGATTTCTCTGGTGGGATTGATGGAAAGCTTTCTGACCCAAGACATCCTCGACGACAAAACCGACTCAACCTCCAACAAAAACGTGGAAGCCCGGGGTCAAGGGATCGCCAACATCGTGTCATCGCTCTTTGGCGGCATGGCTGGCTGCGCCTTGGTTGGCCAATCGGTGATGAATATCGACAATGGCGGCAGAACACGCCTATCGACCTTGTTCTCGGGCGTCAGCTTGCTGGCGATGATCCTGTTGGCGGGGTCCTGGCTGAAGCAGATTCCGATGGCAGCTTTGGTGGCCGTGATGATCAGCATCGCAGTGAGTACTGCGGATTTCAATGGTCTGCGCAATGTGCGCCGGATTCCCAAGAGCGACACCTCCGTGATGTTGATGACCTTCGCCGTCACCATGCTCACCACTCCCCATAACTTGGCGCTAGGTGTCTTGGCCGGTGTTGCTTTAGCGGGAATTTTGTTCAGCCGCAAAGTTGCCAAGGTGATCCGGGTGGAGTCGGAACAGATCAATGCTCAAGAACGTCACTACCGGGTGATTGGTCAGTTGTTTTTTGTGAGCACCATCTATTTCATCCAAGGATTTGATTTGCATGACCATCCCGAACGGATCAGCATCGACCTCTCGCAGGCCCATATCTGGGATCAAAGTGGAGTAGCTGCCCTTGATCAAGTGATCCGCAAGTTACGTCTCGGTGGCTCAGAGGTCACCGTCGTTGGGATGAATCAAGAATCTCTTGATTTGTTTGAACGAATCGGAGGCCAAGAGTCCGCCCATGCTTAGGGTTTTGAGGCTGTTTTCGGCAATAGGCTGAGGCACATTTTGAGGTCTTGATTCATCGCGACCAAGCGTTGATTGATTTGTTGATTATTCGGTGCACTGTTCACATAGTTCGTGGTCACATCCTTCCCGATGCTGAGTAATAAGCAGAGGGTTTCGATGTCACCGCGTTCTTGAGCACGTTGCTTCGCTCCTTCCATCAGTACACCTAAAAGAGCCATTTTGTTGTTGTAGTTGTTTCGATCCTCCTGCTCCCACGCACAGGCTGCTGATGTCAAGCTCAGTCCGATCAATCCAGTTAGCAGCCAGTAAATAAATTTCATCTCTGGTGCTA
Source organism: Synechococcus sp. SFB_27S_18OctNov_coas_78 (assembly GCA_040260695.1). Taxonomy (GTDB): domain Bacteria; phylum Cyanobacteriota; class Cyanobacteriia; order PCC-6307; family Cyanobiaceae; genus Parasynechococcus. The sequence goes on from JBDQPG010000010.1 coordinate 28,018, forward strand.
TCAGTCTTCAAAGTACCGGTGTTCTCGGTTGATGGACCAAGATCTGGGACAATCCCATCCGATTCGTCTCATCGTTGATGTCCCGATCCCTTTCTTGTTGTCTGATTGGTGCCGTCGGCGGCTTGATGGGTCTGCTCAGTGGGTGCGCCACCCTTGGTGACGGCACTGGCTCCCGGTTGGACTTGGTGCAAGCGAGGGGTGAATTGTTCTGTGGCGTGAGTGGCAAGATTCCAGGCTTCAGTTTCTTGAGTCCTGAGGGTCGCTACGCCGGTCTGGATGTGGATATCTGCAAGGCGATGGCTGTGGCTTTCGTTGGTGACAGTTCCAAAGTTCAATACCGTCCCCTCACGGCGCCGGAGCGATTCACAGCACTGCGGTCTGGAGAGATTGATCTGCTGTCGCGCAACACCACCCGTACCCTCAGCCGGGATGCAGCAGGGGGCAATGGGCTCAGCTTTGCTCCCACGGTGTTTCACGATGGGCAAGGGTTAATGGTGTCTGCGGCGAGTGGTGTTCGATCGATGGCTGGTCTGAGCGGCAAAGCCATTTGCGTTGGGTCGGGAACAACCACTGAGCAGAACTTGAATGATGCGTTTGCGGCGCAGGGTCTTCCCTACACCCCGATTAAGTACCAAGACTTAAACCAAGTGGTGGGCGGCTATTTGCAAGGTCGTTGTACCGCAATGACCTCCGATCGCTCGCAGCTGGCATCAGCCCGGTCTGGATTTAAGGACCCTCAACAGCATGTGATTTTGGAGGAGCGATTGAGCAAAGAACCCCTCGCTCCAGCGGTTGTTGGGGGTGATCAGCGGATGGCGGACGCCACCAATTGGGTGGTGTATGCCTTGATCGAAGCGGAGGAGCGCGGCATTACCCAAGCCAATCTTGATGATGTCCTTGCGCAAGCTGTTGCGGATCCATCTCAAGCCGCATTGCGTCGTTTTTTGGGGGTTGATGGCGGCCTTGGAGCGAAGCTTGGACTTGCTGACGACTTTGTCGTGCAGGTGATCCGGGCGACGGGGAACTACGGCGAGATCTACAACCGTCATCTCGGCCCCGGTAGTGAAGTCACCATTCCAAGGGGCCCCAATCGTTTGGGTGGAGATGGCGGCTTGATGATTGCTCCGCCATTCACCTGATGCGCAGGACTTTCCGTCGAGGACGCTTTTGGATTCAGCTTGGTGTTGTTGTTGCGTTGATCGCTTTTGCCGGCCTGTTGATCAACAACATCACGGTGAATTTGATTCGTACAGGGCTGGGCCTTGATTTTGGTTGGTTGTGGCGCCCGGCTGGTTTTGCCCTGGCGGAGACAGCGCTCCCCTATGCCCCAACCGATAGCTACGCCTGGGCCTTGGTTATTGGTTGGCTCAACAGCCTCAAGGTGATTGTTGTCGGGTTGGTGCTGGCCACCATGCTGGGGGTGGCAGCTGGAGCGGCTCGGAGCAGTCGAAATCGCCTTTTACGCAGCCTGTCGGGTGGCTATGTGGCGTTAATTCGCCAAGTGCCCTTGTTGCTGCAGTTGCTCTTTTGGTATTTCGTGGCCTTCTTGGGGTTGCCGGACACCCCTGTGGGCGGATTGATCCACTTCTCCAATCAGGGCATCCGTCTCTTGGGCCTCAATCTCAGCGTGGAGTTTTGCGCCGTCCTCACGGGTTTGGTGGTGTTTACAGGAGCATCGATTGCCGAAATTGTTCGGGGCGGAATCAATGCGGTGTCCCGTGGCCAGTGGGAGGCTTTTCGAAGTCTTGGTTTGTCGGAGGGTTTGGGGTTGCGCCGGATCGTCTTGCCCCAGGCCTTGCCCGCGATTCTCCCGGCCCTGACCAGTCAATATCTCAACCTTGCAAAGAACAGCACGTTGGCCATTGCGGTTGGTTACGCCGATCTCTATGCCGTTAGTGACACGACCATCACCCAAACCGGCCGTGCCATTGAAGGTTTTCTGTTGTTGTTGCTCAGTTTTTTATTGCTGAACTTGCTGATTAGTGGAGGAATGGCCCTCATCAATGGGGCGGTGCTGGGTCGTCTGCAGAGGAGTCGCTGATGAACCGTTGGTTGGATCGATGCCTCACGTTCTTCCTGCTGGTATTGATCGGTTGGGCCGGTTGGTCTTGCCTGCACTGGTTATGGCATGGGGCCGACTGGACGGTGGTGCAGACCAACCTGCCGCTTTACGCCGTTGGTAGTTATCCGGAGGATGAGCGTTGGCGACCCTTGCTTTGCATCGCCGCTGTTGTTGGTCTCGTCGTGATCACTCTGCTCGGACCGCGGCAAGGCGGTTGGCGTCGCGCCCTGCCTTTGCTGTGGTGTGCCATGGCTCCCGTTGGCATCTGGCTTCTCGCAGGGGGGCTGGGGCTCGCGCCTGTGGGCACGCAAAGTTGGGGTGGTTTCAGCCTCACGTTGCTGCTCACGGCTGGAAGTGGCGTGTTGGCCTTGCCGCTCGGAGTTCTCTTGGCGCTGGGTCGTCGCAGTGACTTGCCAGTCCTTCGGACGAGCAGCACCGCTTACATCGAGCTGATGCGGGCTGTGCCGCTCATCGCCGTGTTGTTTTTTGGACAGCTGTTAATTCCTTTATTCCTCCCGCCTGGCGTTGAACTCAACCGAGTGCTGCGGGCTGTGGTGGCCTTTGCTCTGTTTGCAGCGGCCTACATCGCTGAAGATGTACGCGGGGGCCTGCAAGCGATACCCCCGACCCAGCGGGAGGCGGCGATGGTGCTGGGGCTCTCACCACGACAAACACTCCAGCTTGTGGTGTTGCCCCAAGCCTTTCGTGTTGCCTTGCCTTCACTCACCAATCAAGCGGTGGGGTTACTACAAAACACAAGCCTGATGGCGATTTTGGGACTTGTGGAGCTGTTGGGGATCAGCCGCAGCCTGTTGGCGAATCCAGCGTTCATCGGTCGTTATCTCGAGGTGTACATCTGGCTTGCTGCGGTTTACTGGCTGGCGTGTACGGCGATGGCTCTGCTGGCCCGTCACCTTGAGATCCAGCTCGACCCCGTCCGTTCTTCTGCCCGATGACGATTGCTATTCGTGCCACCGATCTGGTGAAGAGCTATTCCCCAGGGCTGCGGGCTCTTGATGGGGTGTCGCTGGATGTGACCAGTGGCGAGGTGTTGGTGGTGATGGGACCCTCTGGGTCGGGTAAGAGCACCTTGATTCGCACCTTCAACGGATTGGAAACGCTGGATGGTGGCGAACTCGATGTGCTCGGAGTGCGGCTGGATGCCGCCCATGAGGAACGCCAAGTGCGGGCGATTCGCGAGCGTGTGGGAATGGTGTTTCAACAGTTCAATTTGTTCCCCCACCTCTCGATTCTCGACAACATCACCTTGGCGCCGATCAAGGTGCAGAAGCGTGCCAAGGCCGAGGCGGAGCAGCGTGCGATCGAACTCCTCGATCAGATGGGAATTCGCGAGCAAGCGCGCAAATATCCTGCCCAGCTCAGTGGTGGTCAGCAGCAGCGGGTTGCGATTGCGCGGGCTCTTGCCCTCGATCCAGAGGTCATGCTGTTTGATGAGCCCACCAGTGCCTTAGACCCAGAGCGGGTGAAGGAAGTCTTGGATGCGATGAGGCAGTTGGCTGGCCGCGGCATGACCATGGTGGTGGTGACCCATGAACTTGGCTTTGCGCGAGAGGTGGCCGACCGAGTGATGTTGATGGATCAGGGCCAAGTGGTCGAAACGTCCGACCCGCAAACCTTTTTCAGCAATGCTCGGGAAGAACGCAGTCGGCGTTTTCTTAGCCAGATGATGTGATCGTGTACTCGATTTTCTCGTCGTCTGAGCAACAAAAATCTCTGTAATACCGTTCCAGTTCGTCGTAAGCCGCGTCGTAGCTCTCGAACGTGAGGGCGGTCACCTTGTCGGAGCGCCCATCACTGCGCACGAGGACGAAGTTGTGATGGGGCCTTGGAGCCTCAGGCATCACAGATGGGAAGTCGTTGTAGAGCCTGTTCCACCGCTGTGATCTCGCGTTCTGTTTCGAGCCAGCTTTCGTTGTCGACGGGGAGCGATTCCACCTGTACTGCGAGCACTGTCATCAAGTGCTCGAACCGTCTTTGGAGGGTTTTACGAAGCATGCGTCTCTTGTGGACGATCGCCACCCTGGCACATCATGGGGCGCGCCTAAGTTTTTGAGGTGTTTTTGCGGCGTGTCTTCTGCGGTTCCTGTTTGAGCTGCTTCCGTCCTTGCTGATCGGCTTTTGGATTGGTGGGCATCATCCGCATTTGGCTGGTCGCTTCGCTGTTCCGCTGGTGCGATATGGCGTTCCCATCAGCGTGATGGGGCTGCTGCTGAAAAGTGGTCTCGATGGTGATGTGTTGCAAGCCGCGGGCCTCGCCGTGTTGGCGGTGTCCATGGTGTTGCTGGTGGGTGGTTGGCGATCCAAGGCACTAGGGCTCGTGACCCCTGCGCTGTTGCTGGGGAGCTGTATTGGTAATACGGCCTACTTCGGTGTGCCCCTGGCCTTGGCTTTTTTGCCGCCCGAGGCGCTCACGATCACCATTGGCTACGACCTTGGCGCCACGTTGCTCACCTGGAGTGTTGGTCCCCAACTGCTCGGTGCTTCTGCTGCCAGTCGATGGCTGGCCCTGCGCCAGCTGCTGATCAGTATGGGGAGTAGCCCTGCCACGCGAGGCCTCATCGGGGCCTTGTTGATTCAAGCGACGCCCTGGAGTGCTGCCATTAGCGAGGGCCTCTGGTGGCCGTCCCGAATCGTGATTGTGTTGGCGTTAATGGTGGTTGGGATGCGTCTTGGCAGCCTGACGCGGCAAGGACAGCCCCCTCGCTTAATGGGGGCGGGCCTTGGCCCAGCTTTGGTGGTCAAGCTTTTGCTCTATCCCTTGCTGCTGTTGATGCTGGGTTTGTTGTTTGGCTTGGATCCCTTGAAGCTTCAGGCGCTCGCGTTGCAAGGAGCGGCACCAACAGCGATTTCAATTTTGCTGATTGCGGAGTCCGTTGGCCGCGATCAAGAGCGGGCAGCTGCGCTGGTGTTTTGGAGCACCGTTCTCGCGGTGCTCACAGCTCCCGTTTGGGGTTTCGTGTTGCAGGTTCTGGTTTGAGTTTTTTGGGTTGCAATGACCCCTGGAGGAAATGGCGAAAGGTGAGGTTGATTCGCATCGTTTTTACTTTGCGGCGTTGGGGCACGCTGTGCATCCACTGCCCTTGGCAACCGGGATGCATGATCAGCAAGTCGCCATCAGCCAGTGGGATCGCTGCTCGTTTGGTTGGATCGCTGCGATGTCTGAACAGAAAGTCTCGGGTTGATCCCAGCGAGAGCGACGCAATCGGCTGGCTCTGGTCGATTTCCGCTTCGTCGTCGGCATGCCAGCCCATGCGGTCGTCGCCATCGCGGTAAAGATTGAGAAGGCATCCGTTGAACTGAGCCTGCGCGGTGTGGTTCACCTGATCGAGCAGGGGGAGGAACCATTCCGGCCATCCATCCCCGACATGAATGGCACCGCTGTAGCGGTACCGCAGCCCCTGCTCAGCAAAAAAAATGGTCTTACGGGGTACGCGGTGGTACTTCCCAAACACCTGGACGAGCGGTTGCTCCCAGGGGATGTCGTGTGCGAGGAGCTGCTGCCAGCGTTTGGCATCGTTGGCCGACAACCAACCGGGATACAACGACCAATCGCTTTGGGCATCAAGGCTGACGACTGGGTTCATTCGTGACGTCGGATGACAAGTCTCGTTTTCGATGGGAACCATCCCATACATTTATTTGTATGGCAGCACGCATCAACCAGGACGAATTCCTTAAACGAGCTGAGCAGCGTTTTGGCGATCAGTACAACTACGAAGGAATGATTTGGCGGAGCTATAGGAGCCCCGTCAAAATCCGCTGCACGCACCACCCTGTGCAAGACATCAGCATCACCCCTGAAAAGCATTTGCAAACCCTGGGGGGCTGCCGTCACTGTCTGAGAGAACGGCGTGTGGCGTCGTTGGAACGGGAGTTGAATCGTAAATCGGCTGAACGCCCCGACTCCACGCAGGGAACGAAGACCTCACCCAAAAAAATCGCTCTAAGGAAAGCTTCGGTTGAGTCGGCTCAATCAAGGTCGACCTCGAAGAATCGCTAGACGCTGTTGAAGGCTGGCGAAGTTCTGCCCCGTGGGTCGTGCTCGCTAATGCCCCATTGATACGCGCTGATAGCAAAACCACAGCCACTGTTGGAAGAGAAGATTGCGATGGGAACGCCAGAGCGTTTGCCTGTGATCGGGATCGAAATTTTCAGGTGGTGGCACATCTCCGCGAGCTTGATCACGTTCCATCTCTCCGATGATCCGGCCAACGTTGTATTCGGGGTGGCCCAGATGCATCAGCTGCCGTTGGTCAGGTGTTTCGAAGATGGTGTAGCCCACTTTGTCTCCATGGGCCAACAGGCGAAGGCGTCCTTGGCGTTGAGCCGATTCCATCGCTGAATCCAGCAGGCCCGCATGGCGGCTCTGTGGGCAAAGAAATTGGTCATCTTGGGTACCCATCAGTGGGTGTCCTGGCACCAGGCTGCGCATCGGATAAATCCCGAAGAGCTTCCTCTCGAACGAGATTTTGTCGACACCTGCCATGTAGGCGAGGGCGAATCCTGCCCAGCACAACCCAAGCGTGCTGGCACAACTTTCGCGGGCTTCTTCAATGAGCTTGGTGAGTTCTGTCCAGTAGCTCACTTGTTCAAAGGGCAAATGCTCAACGGGGGCTCCGGTGATGATCAAGCCATCCAAAGGCGCCTGGGATTGAGCGTCATCCCAGGAGACATAAAGCTGCTTGAGGTGATCCTGGTCCCAGCTTTTGTAGGCATGGGAGTTCAGGCGAATCCAGATTGGTTCGATCTGGAGTACAGATAGCCCCAAGGGATGTAGCAAATTAAATTCGTATTGTTTCCCCAGGGGCATGATGTTAAGGATGCCAATGCGCAGCGGTCGGATGTCCTGAAGCTCGGCCTGTTTGGCTTCAATCCAGGAAATCCGGTTGCGTTCAACCGCCGAGATTTTGTGATAACTCCGAGGAAGAATGAGCGCCATAGATCCTTAATTGATGCTCAACTCAGGCTCGCCAAGGCTTGTTCGAAATCGGCCTTGATGTCGTCGATGTGCTCGATGCCAACCGAGACCCGCACCATCGTTGGAGTCACACCTGCTGACGCTTGTTCGTCTTCGCTGAGTTGCTGATGGGTGGTAGAGGCTGGATGGATCACGAGGGTTTTGGCATCCCCAACGTTGGCTAGATGGCTCGCCAGTTTGAGGCTATTGATGAAGTGCACCGCATCGTCGAAGCCTCCCTTCAGCGAGAACATCAACATGCAGCCCATGCCCCGACCGGTGAGATATTTTTTCGCTGCTCCGTGATACGGGTCGCTGGGGAGTCCGGGATAACTGACATGAGCCACCTTGGGGTGCCCATCGAGCCAGGTGGCCATTTCCATGGCGTTCTCGGTGTGGCGCTCCACACGCAGGCTCAGGGTCTCCAGGCCCTGCAGCAACATGAAACTGTTGAACGGGCTAATCGCTGGGCCCCAATCGCGAAGGCATTCCACGCGGGCCCGCAAGGCAAAAGCGATGTTGCGCTCGTCGGGTAAGCCCAGCATCTTGCAGATGTCGCTGCCGAAGCCGAAGGCATCCCAGTGCACTAAGCCGTGGTACGCCGCGCTTGGCTCACTCATGAGTGGGAATTTTCCGTTGCCCCAGTTGAAGGTGCCGGCATCCACGATCACTCCCCCCAGGCTGGTGCCATGGCCACCAATCCACTTCGTTGCGCTTTCCACCACCACGTCGGCCCCATGTTCAATCGGCCGCAGCAAGGCACCGGCGGCGCCGAGGGTGTTGTCCACGATTAATGGAATCCCCCGCTCTTTGGCGAGTGCCGACAATCCTTCGAAATCAGGGATGTTGAAGCGGGGGTTCCCCATTGCTTCGACATACAGCGCCTTGGTGTTGTCATCGATCTGTGCAGCGAAACTCGCTACGTCATCACCGTCGGCAAAACGAACGTTGATGCCTAAACGGGGAAATTGAACTTTGAACTGGTTGTAGGTGCCGCCATACAAATACGAGGTGGAAACAAAGTTGTCTCCCGCTTGCATGCAATTGGTAATCGCCAGGAATTGAGCCGACTGGCCTGAAGCTGTTGCGACTGCCGCGACACCGCCCTCGAGGGCAGCCACTCTTTTCTCAAAGACATCCGTCGTGGGATTCATCAAACGGGTGTAGATATTCCCGAATTCCTTGAGGCCAAACAGATTGGCTCCATGTTCTGCGTCGTTGAAAACGTAAGAACTGGTCTGGTAGATGGGCACTGCCCTGGAGTTGGTCGCGCTATCAGGCGACTGGCCGGCGTGGAGCTGAAGGGTCTCAAAACGCTGGGACATCAGACCAGATCAATGAAGCACTGATTCAGTTCTAGTCGTCTCTACGCATCTGGCAGCTCTGGTTTGTCGGTTTCTGCCAAGGAAGGGAACGTACTGCGAATCAGGGTGTGGATTTCGCGATGCGCTTCGCGCCGGAACCCTTCGATGCCATCAGCGCTCAAGATCGGGTACGTGCGATCACTGGCGTCGACGTCGCGCAGATGTTTCCAGCGATTGGTCTCTTTTTCCTTCAGTGCCGTTAAGGCCGCTTGGAAGTCGTAAGCCTTTGTGGTTCCAAGGGCAGCCGCCTGGGAGGCCAGGGTTTCACGCACGGGGCCAAGGGCTTTGGCCTTGAGGGTGTCCGGTAACCCGAGCACGGGTTCGTAGTGATCGAGGATGCGCAACTCGGTTTCTAACAGCACCGGCCACGCCCCTTTCTCGCCATCGCTTAATCCCATCTCAGCTTCAGCGGCAGTCATGGCATCGCATTGGAACCGGAGCCAGCTGTAGTAGCTCTTGTCCTTCAAGGACTTTTTGGCAGCCGCCCGCCCGGAGAGGATTTTCGGGAGGGCGTTTTCCGCTTTCCGAAGGAACAAGCGATCTTCTCGCTCGAGATTCATCGCCCCCCAGCGCTGCCGGTATTCCCAGAGTTCGACATACCGGACAACGTCGGTCTCGGACCAGCCGAGGCCCTTCAGTTCATCGCCACGGTGGGAAGTTTCCTTAGACACCCGTTGCACGCATCACGCTTGTCATCAGGGTAGGTGTTGATGCTCAATCTGCCGGAGGCCGACTGCTCGGATGGTTGTTGAGGTAATCCCGAACAGTGATGGGCTTTGGTTGGTTGTAGCCCACTGGCAGCCAGAGGTCCCCATCGGCGGCGTTGAAGTGGATTTCCCAGTGATAAAGCCCGGTGTAGGCCCGTGGGTCCTCCCGCATCAATGAGGCGTAGAGGAGAACGGCGCGTCCGTAGTAATCGCTGTTGTTGTAACCCCATAACCCTTGGCGGATATCCCTCAGCCCGCCTCGTCTCACCAAATATCGAGCCGCAGCTTGGATTGCATCGTGGGGATCGCGAATCTTGCCTTGTCCAATTCCTGCTTCCGCCCACGTGGTGGGCAAGAACTGCATGGGGCCTTGTGCATTGGCCACTGAAATGCCATCGATCCGTCCCATGCCGGTCTCGACCAAGTTGATGGCTGCCAGTACTTCCCATTCAATGCCTGTGGCGGACTCGGCTTTGCGGTAGTAGGCCAGCAGGTTTTCAGCCGGTTCTGGAGCAATGATGCGCCAGGCAGGTAGAGCACTGGGGCGGCGATAGCGGCTCATCCGTAAAAATTCGCGCCGAGCGGCCAAGTGGCGCTCGGCCACACTGCGCCATTGCTTGGGGAGTGCGGCCAGCACTTGAGTGGAGAGGGGTGGATCCGCGGAGAGCACCCGATAGATCACCTGTTGCTGATGCCCCAGATCTGGAAGGGCTCCCGGTTCTGTCGTGGGATCCCTTAGGGCGGTTTCCACTGTGTTGAGCAGTGCTGCAATTTCCTTCGGGTTGGAGGGAACCCTTGGATAGCTTCGGACCTCAATGGATGAGGGGACCTCGATGCTGGCCTCTTCGATCGCCGAGCCGCCCATCGAGGGAAGCGCCACGGTTTTGGGCTGTTTCAGCACCACCAATGCCAGTGTTGTGGCGGCAGCCAAAGAAGCAATCAGAACAGAACGGCTCCGCATGTCGTCATCCAACGGGCAGTGGCGTGACCTTACGGCCCACTCAGCCCTGAAGGAAGGTGCTGCGGTCGTGAAAATCAGCTTTCGCCAGGTGCCGATGGGCCCAGTGACTCAACCCAGCGTCGCCATGGTCGATCACGGCGGTGAGATTCACTTCGGGGCACACTCCCGCTGACCACCAGGGCGCTAACGGGAGACGGACATCGACGCGAAGGTGATGGTGCAAGCGTTGGATGTCGATGGTTGGATCTTGTTTCAGTGATTGCGGCTGTTGGCCATTGCGGTACCCGTCGAAGCTGTAGACGGCCCAATCGCCATTGGGGGAAAGATTGATTTCCCAGTAACGGCTTTGATCCGGCAACGCTAGAAATGCTTCAAAGCAGGTGGCTGTCCAGAGCCCATCTCTTCGGTGTCCGGACTGGGGGCCATCGTCCAAAGGCCCAGGAAGTACGAGTGTCGATAGTCCTGGGGGCGCTAAGGCAAGAAGTCCATAGCTCAGCTCAAGCCAGCCATTGCTGTTCCAAACAAGAGATGCACTCACTTGCACATCACTGGGGATGGAACGCTCGAAGGGGGTCAAGCGCGCCACCTGACGCAGCATGACGGCGGGGCGAGGCATGGCTAATGGCGTCCCACGGGTTGATCGCTGAGGCGTTGGATCAGGCGTTGAAGGGCCGGCATCTGGTGTTCGATGTCTTGGGCAAGCTTGAACTGAACGGCTGCCCGTTGAAGATTGTGGTCTGGTCGATCTGTTTTGAAATACACGTTGCCTTCTAGATGATCCGTGAGGAAGCGCAGTCCCAGTTCCAGTGGGATGAGACGAATGCAATCCGGGAGGTAATGGAGATCCCACGGACTCAGGAAGCCTTGAGCCACCTCGAGATACCCCTCAAGAATCGCTTCGCAGAGGTTTAAGTCAAACTGAACGCTCTCCAGATCCGTGGTTTCTTCACCGGCGACGTTGCAACAGGAACGAATGCAATCGCCGATGTCGTAGTGGATTAATCCCGGTTTCACCGTGTCGAGATCAATCAGGCCAACAGCTTTGCCGTTGGCCTCATCGATCATCACGTTGTTGATTTTTGGATCCCCATGGATCGGTCGATGCCGCAACTCCCCGCGGGCAAGAGCCGCTTCAAGAACGTCCACTCTTTCACGACGCTTCTCAACGAAAGCACACGCTTCCTGCTCGGCAGAATTCAATACTCCGCACGATTTTCGCACGATATCGTAACGATTTAGGTACTCGGGAGTGACGTGGAAGTTCTCAAGAGTGTCCGCGAGCCGGTGAATCGGGAGGTCGTTAATCAGGTTGTGGAACATGCCAAGCCCATAACCCAGCTCAGTGGCATGACTGCAACCTTGAATTTCATCAGTGGTGGTTGCTGCACCGATGTACGTGATCGAACGCCAAAACTCACCGTTGTGTTCAACCCATGCTGAGTTCTCGTTGCGGCAGGGCACGATTCTGGGGACTTCCCAGCGACGACCCCGCAGCTCAGGCGGGGGAGTGGCCAGGCGCCGATCCATGTGATCGCCCAGCGCTTGCAAGTTGCGCATTACTAAATCGGGACGTTCAAACACCGCTGTGTTCAGGCGCTGCATCACAAAGCGTCCGGTTTCCCGCGTCCCTTGGTGGGTGACGAGAAACGTTTCGTTCACGTTTCCTGAGCCGAGGGAGCGGATCGCCGTGATTTGTTCACGGGGATGGAAGCGATCGGCGATGGCTTCCAGGGCCTCGGTCATGGGTAGTCGCACTGGTCTTATTCCAAAACCATGCCGTTAACTGTTGGGAACACCCCCGCTCGGTGTGCGGAAAAGCAGGCGACTCAGCTGTCCATTTGAGTTTCGATCACGTCCATGAGCTGCAAATGGGCCGCTACCCCAGCTTCATTGGCTTCATCCAAGGTCACTTCGCTGCGCATGGCCTGACGCGCGTTGTCGGCGATCACAGCATTCACCACCAAGTCGAGGGCCTCCGGGACCTCCAGGTTTTGCAGAGCTTCGCCGTAGCGACGGCTATGGCTCGGTCGCACAGATTCCTGGCAATAGCTCGAAAGTTCTCGACTTTCCGTCATCACCTGATAGGCGGTTTCCTTCACTCCAGGCCGCCCATAAATCGCCATGTACAACAAATTCACCATGGAGGCGTCATGGACTGGGATGGCGTATTTACGGGCGATTTGTGGCCAGTAGCGCAATGATTTCAACCCTTCAAGCCCCCCTTTTCGCATTCCGGCGGCTTCACACCACTCTTCGAGTTCTTCCATGGAATGCGGACAACGGCCTTGTTCCTGCATGTGTTGAGCGAGCACTTGGCCTGCTTGGAAATTGCGAGTGGGACTGCCAGAAACCGGCAACATCATGCTGCCGCGCACATCCGCCACCATGGCGGTGAGCTGGCTGAAGGTGTGGTCGCGCACCTTCTCGAAATCACCGTCTCGAACGAGCGTCGCTTCAATCCTTGGCACCGCATAACCCAGCTCCGTCAGTGGGATCGGTTGCCGGTGGTAGAGCTTTTGGCGGTCTGGACGCGCCATCGATACGGTGGCGGCCTGATCCATGCATTGATCCAGGAGCAGCGTTAGCAGTGTGGGAAGCACACCTGGGTTGTCTTGGTGAAAGGTGTATCCAAAACCGGCAAACACGGAGGCCATATTTTTTGCGGCTTTGATGTATTGCCCTTCAACGTTGTGCACCCCAGCTGCGACTTGAATGTTGGGGGATAGTTGATCGAGCAGCTGTGCCCCCAGCATTGCCGTTAAGGCATTGGGGTGGCAGAAATTCGCGGTGAAACTATCAAATGGGTTTCGCAGGGCCCCGTGGCGATGAAATCCAGAGAAAAAAGCCAAGTTGGGCTCTTTCTCGCAAAGCACATAGGCGTTGTTGCTAATTGGATCGTGGTTGAAGGAACCGGCTAAACATGCCAACACCACCTGATCTCGTCCCAGCTCCTCCCTGAGGCGTGAGGCTTCCAGCAAATCCTCTTCAATGTGATTGCTGTTAGCGCTAAGCACCACGAGCTCACAGCGTCGGATGAGATCGTCCAGGGTGTTTGGGGTTCGTTCCCCGCCCGTTCTGTGGGTGCCCATATCGAGCACAGTTTCCACGTGTCCGGGGTCCATGTTCTTGATGGATTCAGCCGGAAAGGCTCCGAGCAGCTCACGACCAGGGCGCGGGGCGAGCAGCAGCCGACCTGCCTCGTTCTGCATGGCGCAGTTGTAGGCCAGGGACGCGGGATAAAGCCCAACGCTGTAGAAGCCAACTTTTCCTGCCACAACCTCGTGGATCCGGCGTCGGATCGACACGGCATCCAGGCTTTGGTCGAAAAAGGAGTTACGCATGGGTGCAAGCCTAAACAGTGGGTTTGAAATCCCCGCTTTTAAGGGTTCCGCGCCGCAGTGGTGTTGATGATCAGTTTGGGCTTCCAACCAACCGATGATTCACGGAATCAAGGCGATTGCATGACTCTATTTAAGATTGAATTGATTCGCATTAATGCTGCTCCATGGAGAATTGAAGGGTTCATGGATTGAGTTGTTCAAAATTTTCTTTTGAGCTTGCTGAGTTTTAATTCTTTGCTTTTTGATCAAATCCGATTTGATCTGTTCCATATCGCTTGAATTCCATGAACTCTGCTCTCAATAAATTTGATGAATTGTGAATGCGTTTGATTTTTTGACTTGCCCTGCGTAGGATCTAATTTTAATAGTCATCTTATGAGCAAGTATCCTTGGACGCAGAAAAGATCAATCCTGAAAGTTTCGCTGAAAAAATTAAATCTTACCGGGTCAAATGGGCATGAAAAGATGGTGGGAAACCGCAAAGCTAATGTTCTGACCGGAGGAAAGGGGGACGATATTCTTGATGGGCGTGGTGGAAACGATGTTCTCACTGGTGGTCCCGGTGCTGACTTCTTCGTGATCAGCTCAGGACAAGATCAGATTACTGATTTCAACCCAGCAGAGGGTGACCAGATCGTTCATCGCGGATCTGATGAGATTATTCGCTTTCCTGTGAATGGCGGCACCTTGATTACAGCCATCAATGGAACCGTAAGAACCAGTGTTGCTGATGTGAAGCCGGATCAGATATCTATTCAATCACAGCAGCGCCTTAAGCCTTCATTTAAGGCAGTCTTTGAGGGTGGAGACTCTGTGCGGCTTGAATCAGCAGAATCTAATTTCCAGCAATCCCTTGGAATGATGCAGCGTGAGGCCCTCCCTCGAAAGAGGGGCATGATGTTCCCTCAGTCGAAACCGCAGAAAAAGTCGGTTTATATGTTTAATTGCCTGGCTCCTTTGGATATTCTCTTTCTCAATGACGGTCAGATTGTTGATCTATCGGCCGAGACGCCGATCTGTGGGAGTTCTGATCCTAAGGAATGTCCGCTGTACGAATCCAGGCAGCCCTTTGACAACTGGATTGAATTGCGAAGCGGTTCCATCGATCGATTTGGCTTGTCCATTGGAAGTCAGGTTGATCTGATTGCCATTTAATTGGTGTTTGTTTTGGTCGTGAATGCCTTTTGTATTTGCTCTGGAAATTCATGAATGAACGTCTTTATTGAGCAACTTAATTTGCCTCTCGAGCAAGAGTGGGCTTGCTTTCTTTCACCATTGCAGCGTTCTTATCTTCAACAGACTGCTACTGGTGATCCAAATAGAGAAGGAAGCCTCTCGATATGGGGGATTCGGATTCATCAAGAAGCAGCTGAATCTGGTGAGATTAAATGTGGTGTGCTTGTCGGTAAGTTGATTCACTTATTGGTTGATAATGGTGAATCCTCACTCTTTTTGAATATCGTCAGCATTGTGTTTGCTGCTCCAAAAGTAGCTTCTCTACTGGGTCCACTGCTGTTACAGCATGTTGTTGAATTTGCTTCGGATTATGGCTGCTCTGGAGTGCACATTGGTTGCCCTCGAGTAGGGCAATATGGCGATTTTGTTCGCCAACTCATTGCATCTGATGGATCTTGGTCTCAAAAGCCTGGAAAGGTCGTTGTGAGACTTTCGAATATCCAGCGGGTGGGCCCTTTGCTGACGCGTCTTGAGAAGGCGGTCGAGCGCAAGAAAGGATCTGCTCAGTGGGACATTGAGCCCTATGACCCCAAGGATATAGAACAGTGGAAAGACCGAATTGCCTTTTCAAAGGCTCACCAGCTTGGTGTGCCTTGGGATCCGGATGATGGCTCCTACGACTGGGAACCTTCACTTTTGTACAGTCGTGTCTTGAAAAGTAAGGGTGAAATTATTGGTTGGTTAATGTGTCATTTTCTCTCTAAAAATACTCTTCGTTATGGAAAACTTTGGGTGGATCCTGGTTGGGAACAATCTGGGGCCCCTTTGGCCATGCTCTGTGATGTGATGCGCTCGGCCCATTTCCAACCAACGTCTTCGACGAGGGAAGGTCTAGCGGTTGGATACCCCATCCCTTCGGGATGTTTGATCTCCCATCCTACCAACCCCAATCTTCATCGATTGGTGACGAGTAAATTCATACCTGTCTGTGATTCATGGACTGAGCTCGAAAATTATTTTTTGTATTTTAATCAATAATGAATGCTTCGATTGGGGTGATTCGTACAGCAATCAATGAAGCTCAATTGCTAGGTACAAATTTTGATGCCTGTGATTTTTGCAGATTTTCAGGTAAAAATAGAAAGAATGTGTGTAAGATCTAGGCTTGAAATGAAGCTGTTCCCATTAAGTTTTTTTATGCTAAAATTGCAGGCTTCGTGCCAGCCAATGACTCGTCGAGGTGATTATGTTTAAGAGAAAGTGACGACATGCGAAAAAGCAACGCATGGATTTATGATGGTGATAGTAGTGACATCGGCAAAATGAAAGCCTCAAAAGTAAAAAAGGTAAATATTGGGATTTTGAAGGATAACGGAATTAAAAAGATTTCAAATTCGCTCAAGCAGGCGTCGACTACAGATATTCATTTTAAGGTCAAAGGTCGTGACACACTTTATTGTGATATCTATGCGTATGGTAATCGTGGTGGCCTCTATGGAGACTTTGGTGATGACATTGATTTAGAGATTTTAAGAGTCAATCAAAAGAAAAAGACTGAACAACTTGTCGTTGAATCCGATCTTCGAGGAGCAGGGTTCGAACTTGCTTTTGCTATCCTGCCTAAAGGTAATTATATCGCAAGATTACGGCATAAGCAAGATCTAGACGGGAAAAATACGGCTAGTAAATTTAATTTAGAGTTTGACTCTGAAACATTTAAAAAAACATCGGTGGTTCCAAATGATCCTTTCTTTTCTAGACAATGGCACTTATTAAACGTAGGGCAATCAGGAGGCATTCAAGGTTCAGATATCAATGCCGTTAAGGCGTGGAAAAATCGAACGGATGCCTCGAATGTCGTTGTCGCCGTCATCGATGGAGGTGTTGACACTGATCATCCCGATCTAGATGATAATTTATGGACAAATAAAAAGGAGGTTCCAAATAATGGATTAGATGATGATAATAACGGATATGTCGATGATATTCATGGATGGAACTTTGTCAAAAAAACATCTGACCCCTATAAAGACAAGCATGGTACCCATGTGGCGGGTATTATTGGTGCAGAAGGTGGCAACAAAATTGGAGTCAGTGGGGTTGCCTGGGATACGCAGATCATGACCCTCGATATATTTGATAAAGGGGAAAAATATACAGATGATATTTTGCTCGAAGCTGTGAATTATGCCATCGATAATGATGCTAATGTAATTAACATGTCGCTGGGATACACTATTCCTCATGCATCGCTTCAGCTTTACAAACAAGCTAAGCCAGATATCTATCAACGTTATGTAGATACATTTTCAAGAGCTATTAAAAACGGAGTGACAATTGTTTCATCAGCTGGAAATGATGACTCCGAAGATAGTAGTAGCTTAAGTCTTCCCTCAGCTTTTGGCTCAGAGATTGATGGATTTATTTCAGTCGCAGCAGTTGATCATTTAAATTTTATCACTGATTATTCTAACTATGGTGGGGAAATTACAATTGCTGCACCTGGTGGTTCGTCTACTACTGAACAATCAAAAATATTTAGTACACTTCCTGTCGATCATCAAAGTTATGGTGGATTGCCAGGTACGAGTATGGCGGCACCTGTTGTGACAGGATCAATTGCACTTGTGCTCGCGGAGAACCCAAAGCTAACCCCCAAAAATATTGAAGCTTTGCTTAGGCAAACAGCCTCTAAAGAAGATTTTTTACAAGGTTATGTTCAATCAGGAAATCTCCTTGATGTCGATACTGCACTCAAAAGTGCAAAAAAGTTTAATCCAAAGCGTTTTAATGGCGAGATCGGAGGCAAATTAAATTTAGACGAAAGTCTTTCTGTTCCATATAATGAAATCGCTTATCCCAGTATTGCTAAACGACTTTGGAAAAATAGTGGAAAAGATGGGACTATTAAGTACACATTTTCTGACAAGAAAGTTTCTTCTGACAGTGCATTGTTAACTGTATGTGCGAAAACATTTGTGGCGCAATTGCTTGAAGAGATTGATACCAATACATCATTGTCCTTTCAAGAAGTCAAAGGACATAAAGCGGATTTAATTATTGGTGCTCAAACCAGCCAATGGAATGAATTATCGCTTTCAGAAACAAGCAAGGGCATCTCATTTGCTTGGCCGTTTGACGATAACCCAAAGTGCCTTATGCCGATCAGCTCCTGGAATAAAATAACGGTTACACAGGATCTTGGATGGGCGCTAGGACTTAAGACCCTTGACCAAAAGTCGGAGTTTAAATATACATATTCCGATACAGCAATGGCATGGGACTATGCGAACGATTTTAGTGGTTTTACACCAACAGATTATGCTGTGATGAATCAGGTTTGGAGCTCGTTTTAGGTAATCAAGAAATTGATCTTTAAAGTTTTCATGATAGCTCAATGATTTATAGTCTATTTGGACAGTATACGTTTCTGTATGTTTAAAATTAAATATTTCTCCGCCTTCTTCATGATCGCTCGGTCTTTCTGACTTTACTCTCATCCCAACCAATGCAAGCAATGAGCATTGTTTAGATTTTTGCTGTAGCTTGAATCAAGATCAGACTCTTCGATTATGTCTTTTCGCAATAAATGGCTTGTTGCTTCAAAAAAACAACGCCACTTAGATAAGCTTGTTGATAGTTCTGGTGTGGTTCCTTACTACATCCGTCGCAAGCCTTTTAATGGGGTGTTGGAAACAGAATATGGAAATACTTTTACCTACAAGGTGAAAGGTGCTGTTCAAGACAAGAGAATCAGAAATTGGATTAAAACCTTGATTCGTCATCTTGATGCGTCGTTGGATGTTGATTTCAAAGAGGTTAGAAAATCCTCGGATGCTCGTCTACAGTTTTTATCGGCCAACCATGTGAGTAAGCCTTGGGGTAGAGATACCACTGGTGAAAGTATTTGGAATCCCGTGGGAGGAATTGATTCAACTGGTCTTGCAACAGTCTTGGTTAAGCAACAAAGGGAGCCATTCGATCAGATGGCGACAATCACTCATGAATTAGGCCATTCGTTGGGCCTAAAACACCCAAAACAAAAGCCATACAGCCCAGAATTCAGTACTGCAAGCACAATAATGTCATACAATGAGGCTCGTCATCCGGACTTTATATATAAAGATTTTACCATTAATGACCTGAGGGCGTTGGCAAGTTTATGGGAGCTAGAGAGTAAAAATCCTTCTTCACTTTCTACGCGTGTACCATTCCCCGTCGTGGACAATTGTGACGCTCCAGATGTTGAGACTGATTCATCCTCAACCACGAAGTTGCCGGTCGAATTCTCCACCAAAGGAGATGATTACTTGCTGGCCGGTGAGCTCAATGCCAATCTCTATGGTGCCGATGGTGATGACACAATTATTGGTTCAGAAGGTCAGGATACCCTCGGTGGCGGTCCCGGCGATGATGTGCTGGATGGTGGGCCTGGTAAGGATATGCTCTATGGGCATGAGGGAAAAGACCGCTTCGTAATCAGTGAAGGCGAAGGAAAGGATGAAATCCATTTCTTTGAACAAGGCCTTGATGTGATTCAGATCAAGCATGCTGGAGGAAAGCTTGCTTTAGCAGAAACCGAGGACGGATACTCTGTTTCGTTGGATGGAAATCAGATTGCACTGATGAAGAACGTTGAGCTTGATTTTGGTCTCTGTACAAACAAGCTGGCTGTGATTGATAATCAATTCATTGCATGAAGTTTGTGACCAATCAATAGTCATATGTTTTTAGTCAGATTGTGCTCCACTGCTTTTGATCAAACTTGATTCTTTCCTTTGTTAGTATTTTAGGATTAGTCTGAATTTTGATTTGTTTCGTTGAGCTCAGCCATGAGGGCGCAGCCGCTAACGAATCAATCCCCCTTTTAGCCTGATTTCAGGTTTGGCTCCGAGATTGGTGTTGGATGCAGTCAGCGGGGTCAGTGCATTTCATTCAACAATTACCATTACCGTCTTGCTGCTGCGCTCCACCCATTCCCATCAGGGATGCCAAAGCTGCATCATCCAGTTCTATATCGCTGAAAGAACCTCCTTCGTTCATCTCATCAAGAGCAGCACCGAGTTCTTTTTTGTTGAATGAATAGCCCTCTTTCTTGCCCGCTTTGATGATGCTCTTGAGACCCTTCTTTGTGTCTATCAACGTCTCGCCATATAGCTGAGAGACGGCTTCATCACCTAACGCCTCACTGAGGGATGCGATTTGCTCCTTGATGGGTCCAACGAATCCACCGCCGCTACCGATGCTTCCGACGCCATCACCTGTGACGGCATCAGCCTTGTGAGCTGAAAGCCCATCGAAGTGGGATGCACTGAGTACAGGCTTGCCATTGAACTTGGCGAGCAAACCAC
>JBDQPG010000049.1:0-16565 GCA_040260695.1 Synechococcus sp. SFB_27S_18OctNov_coas_78
GATGCTGATGTGGTCTACGACGAGAAGAAAGGCAAGCTGTACCTCAACGACAACGGCACGGCCAAAGGCTGGGGTGCCAAGAAGGTTGGTGGCCTGATCGCCAAGTTCAAAAGCAAGCCAGCACTCAGTGCTGAGCAGTTTGATGGGCTATCAGCTCACAGCGATGCCGTCACTGGTGGTGGTGGAAACAATGGCCAAGGAGACACCAAAGATCAGATTGCGTCTTACCGAGAAACACTGAGCGATTCAGAGGAAGCAGCCCTTTTGGTTGATTTCACACTGGAGCCCAAACAAGCACTTAAGCGTGTGATGAAAGATGGCAAAAAAGTTGGTTATGTTTTTGATAGTGATGAACTTGCAGAAGAGCTAGAAGAGATGAATAAAGGTGGTTCGTTTAGTGATATTGAGCTTGATGCAGCAGCGATGGAAGCGATGTTCTCCCAAGGTGGTGAGCAGGAAGGATATGGCAGGGGCGGTAGTTGCTGATTGTTGAATGAATCAGCTGCTTGATCACACCCCGTCAAATGACGGGGTTTTTTATTGATAAAGGGGAATGCACCTTGCAGTTGCCTCTCCGCAATGATAGTGGCTAATTTGTTCTTAAATCACTTCTCAATCAACCCTAAATGCCATCTGATGGCTGGTACTAAATACGCAAGAGATTGATCCTAAGCAATGCATTCATAGCATCACAACGATTCTTGCCAGATTTGAATGAATGGTGATTTTATACTCATGGCTAAATAATCAGCAAGGAATGTCAACAACGTTATCGTAGGCCTGCTAAGTTTCTGGGTTACAGGCAACCTGTGGAAAACTTTGCCCTTAATTGATAAGTATAGCTAATTGGCTTTAGTTAATTTTCATTGATAAATGTCTAGTAACACCAATTACCGAAGGATCGAATCCCTCGCTCTACGCTATCCCGGTCCTCACGGACCGGAATTTTTTGCCAACTTTCGGCCGGTGTTTGCTTGCGAGATGGCATGACAATCAATAAAAATGGCTCCATATTGATGACTTCGAATGAATCAAGACCTGCTGAGCTTTTCTATCAGAATTTAGCCAAATCGCCCAGATACATAGTCTTGAGTGGCTTGCTGTTGGGGAGAGTTGAAAATAGATTGAGTGTCATTAAATTCCACTAAATAACCAACTTTTCCAGACCGATTCTCTACCGTCTCAGCGTTGAAAAAGGCTGTTTCATCGCTCACTCGTACGGCCTGCTGCATGTTGTGGGTCACAATCACAATCGTGAAACTTTTTTTGAGTTCATGCATGGTTTCTTCAATTTTTAACGTGGAGATCGGGTCTAGGGCAGAACAAGGTTCGTCCATCAAAATGACTTCCGGTTGGGTCGCAATCGTTCGGGCGATGCATAAGCGTTGTTGTTGGCCACCAGATAGGGAGCAGCCGCTGGCCTTTAGCTTGTCTTTGCATTCATCCCACACAGCAGCCTGACGGAGCGACCGCTCCACCAATTCATCCATATTTCCGGTGTATCCGTTAATGCGAGCTCCAAAAGCAACGTTTTCATAGATACTTTTTGGGAATGGATTGGGCTGTTGAAACACCATCCCAATGCGACGTCTAACTTCAACAGGATCGACAGTTGCCGCATACAAATCGACACCATCAAACAAAACACGACCTTTTAAGCTGCAGCCTTCGATTAAATCGTTCATGCGGTTAATCGATCGCAAAAGCGTCGATTTACCGCATCCCGAAGGACCAATAAACGCTGTAACTTTCCCACTTGGTATGTCGCAAAATACATCTCTTACCGCAGCAGAATTGCCATAGCTAATGGTCACATTCTGCATCGAAACGGCAATCTCCTCAGGGGTGCTCGGCTGTTTTTTATGGGATTCCTTGGTCATGGCACCCTGTGCTGAGTAAAAAGTGAGAAGAATTGGCGGAGTTTGTCGTTCAATGCTGGCACGGTGTCACCTTGATGCGAATCGTCCGAGCCAGCGCGCAAATAAATTAAGGGACAAAATTAATGCTACGAGCACAAAAGAGGCTGCCCAAGCTAATTCATTTTGAACCTCAAGGGGCATGATTGAAAAATTATAAATTAAGACGGATAATGTCGCAATCGACGAGAACAACCCATCCATTGATAAAAGGTTGGCCCAGTATGACGAAAATAATGCCGTAAAAATTAGAGGTGCTGTTTCGCCTGCCGCCCTCGCAATGGCAAGCACGACTCCGGTGGCAATGGGAGCGAATGCCGTGGGAAGTGTGATGCGTGTAATCGTGATGAATCGAGAGGCCCCAACGCCCAACGCCCCACGACGAAGATCGTCTGGCACCAGCTTTAGACCTTCATCCGTCGTTTTAATGATGGTTGGAATCATTAAGATTGAAAGTGCTAAACCACCAGCGACAGCGCTGTAGGAATTGCCAAATAACAATTTGGTCGTGACTAATGTTCCGTATATAAAGACTCCGGCAATAATGGATGGTACGCCGGCAAGAACGTTGGTTCCGAAGCGAATAAATTGTGCAAACCAGTCGGATCTAGAATATTCCGCTAGATAGATTCCTCCGCCTACGCCAATTGGGACTGCAAATAATGCTGCAATTAATGTAACCACTAATGTTCCGATGATTGCATTTCCGATTCCGCCACCTTCTAGCCCTGGAGGTGGTGGCAGTTCCGTAAACAGGCTGATGCTGATTTTCGAAGCACCCTTGAGCAAGACGTAACCCAAGACAAGAATCAAGGGAAGAACCGCAACGATTGAAAACAGCGCGGCTAACCCTGTCATCAAACGATTGCCAAGATTTCGTGTGATGTTTGGTTTGTAGCTGAGTTCGGCTATCTTTAAAATTAGTTTGGGATTATTTGGTTCCATTTCAGTATTTGAGGCTTAGTCGTTTTACTAGTAGCTGCGCCAATATGTTTACGACCAAGGTCATAACAATAAGAACAAAGGCTGCATACATCAATGATGAAACCTGTGATCCATCAGCCTCGCCAAATTGGTTGGCAAGCATTGCAGAAATTGTATTTCCAGGGGCTAATAAGGAGAAGCTAAAGTTGTTTGAGTTTCCAATAATCATCGTTACAGCCATCGTTTCGCCCATTGCTCGACCCAGGGCAAGCATCACCCCTCCAACAATTCCAGAGATGGCTGCAGGTAAAGTTACATTGATGATTGCTCCCCATCGTGTGGTGCCGATTCCATACGCTGCCTGAGTTAATTTTTCAGGCACTTGTTGGAGTGAGTCACGAGTAATCGCTGTGATAATTGGCAGAATCATCACGACCAAAATCAAGACAGCTGGTAAGGTCCCCGGCCCCATCGGTGGAGAGCTGAAAAGCGGCAACCACCCAAAATAGTTGTAGAGAAATTCCAGGCCAGGCCGAATGAATGGCTCCATCACAAAGATGGCCCATAAGCCCAGAACAACTGATGGGATTGCTGCTAATAACTCCACCATTAAGCCGATGAAGTTTCGTAGTTTCTGCGGAATAATATTTTCTGTGATGAAGATTGCAGTTCCAATTCCCAATGGAACTGCGATGAAGAGTGACAGAACGGAAGTTACCAATGTGCCGTAAATCGCGGCACCAGCTCCGTATTCATCATCGACAGGGTTCCAATTGGAGGTGACTAAAAATTCCCAGCCATACCGAACCATCGATGGCAGGCCCCCCCGAAACACCACGATCAGAATGGCGACCAGAATCAGGGCCACGCCCGACGCCAGGCCGAGTGCCAAGGTTTTGAATCCAGAGTCCACAAGCTTTTCGGACTGTGGTCGCTTGCGGAGTCGGTACCGATTGTCCATGTTGCTGGACATTCTCCGGGAGATCACACCGCTACAAAGTATGGGGGAGATCGGTGCCGGGTTTCTTGTGATGCTGAATACCCATCCACGCCCATGGGGTGGAGGCTTATTCGGAACCGACCGTTAGCCTGGAGATCCACTATTTGCGGGTATGGGTCGGATCGTCGGAATCGATCTAGGGACCACCAATTCGGTTGTCGCCGTTTTGGAGGCCGGGCGCCCCCATGTAATCGCGAATGCTGAAGGTGGCCGTACCACTCCATCCGTTGTCGGTTACAGCAAAGATCAAGAGCTTCTGGTTGGTCAACTGGCCAGGCGGCAGTTGGTCTTAAGCCCACGCAATACCTTTTCCAATCTCAAACGGTTCGTTGGGCGAGATTGGGATGAGTTGGACGACAGCAGCCTTTCCGTTCCCTACACCGTTCGGGCGAATGACCGTGGTCAGGTCCGTGTGCCCTGCCCTGTTACCGAGCGTGAATATGCGCCTGAGGAGTTGGTGGCCAGCATTATTCGAAAGCTGGTGGACGATGCCTCGACTTATTTAGGTGAACCGGTTGAAGCCGCCGTGGTGACGGTTCCTGCTTACTTCAACGATGCCCAAAGACAGGCGACGCGCGATGCCGGTCGGTTGGCTGGTATTTCAGTTGAACGAATCCTGAATGAACCAACTGCCGCGGCATTGGCCTATGGCTTTGATCGCAGCGCCGTTCGCCGGGTTCTCGTTTTCGATCTCGGTGGTGGCACCTTCGATGTGTCGTTGCTTCGAATTGCTAACGGTGTTTTTGACGTCAAATCAACGAACGGTGACACCCAGCTCGGTGGCAACGATTTTGATCAGCGCATCGTTGATTGGCTCGCCGATTCCTTTCAGAAGGACCATGCCATTGATTTGCGACGCGATCGACAGGCTTTGCAACGGCTGATCGAGGCTGCGGAAAAAGCCAAGCAAGAACTCTCTGGTGTCCTGACGACGCCCATCTCTTTGCCATTCATCGCAACGGGAGAAGAGGGCCCTCTTCACATCGAAACCAAGCTGGATCGCCCCACGTTTGAAGGTCTTTGCCCAGACCTACTCGACCGTTTGCTGAATCCTGTTCAGGTTGCCTTGCGCGATTCCGGCTGGGCACCGGACGACATTGACGACGTGGTGTTGGTGGGGGGCGGCACCCGCATGCCGATGGTTCAGCAACTGGTCCGAACTCTTGTTCCGATTGATCCTTGTCAGTCGGTCAATCCCGACGAGGTCGTGGCCATTGGTGCCGCAGTCCAGGCCGGGATTCTCACTGGGGAGCTCCGAGATCTGCTCTTAAACGATGTGACGCCGCTCTCCCTTGGTCTTGAAACGGTGGGTGGCTTGATGAAGGTTTTGATTCCTCGCAACACCCCCATTCCTGTTCGCCAGTCCGATGTGTTCAGTACATCGGAGGCGAATCAGTCGTCCGTTGAAATTCACATTTGGCAAGGAGAACGCCAGATGGCATCGGATAACAAGTCTTTAGGACGCTTTCGCCTCTCGGGAATTCCTCCTGCACCCCGCGGTGTTCCTCAGGTGCAAGTGGCCTTTGATATTGATGCCAATGGATTGCTTCAAGTCAGTGCCACGGACCGGACCACGGGCCGCAAGCAATCGGTGTCGATTCAGGGCGGTTCGAACCTCAACGAAGACGAAGTCACAGCTCTCCTCGCGGAAGCAGAGGCCCGAGCTGATGACGATCGCCGCAAACGCAATCAAATTGAGCGTCGTAATCGAGCTCAAACCCTTCTTTCTCAAGCGGAGCGCCGATTGCGTGATGCGGCGCTTGAGCTCGGTCCCTATGGAGCCGAACGTCAGCAACGAGCCGTGGAGATGGCCATCCGTGATGTGCAGGACTGTTTGGCTGCCGATGACCTGCAGGAGATCGACCTCAGCGTGAGTGGTTTGGAGGAAGCGTTGTTTGGTTTGAATCGACGGCTCTCGGCTGAGCGTCAATCCGAGGGACGTCCCCTTCAAGGGATTCGCAGCACCCTTGGCTCCCTCAAGGATGAACTGTTCTCAGATGATTGGGATGACGATCCATGGGGCGCCCCAAGTCGTCCTCCCAACAGAAGCCGTGGTTTGAGTCGGCGTGATGCATCCGCTTGGGACGATGACATCTACCGTTAATCCCGATTATTGGTCCCTGCTTGGGCTTCCCCCCGATAGCGATGCTGTTCAGCTGAAACGAGCCTTTCGTCGGGAAGCGCGCCGTTGGCATCCGGATCTCAATGGAAATGATCCGGTTGCAGAAGAGCGCTTCAAGCTTGTGAATGAGGCCTATGCGGTTCTCAATGACCCGCGACGAAGGGATGCTTGGCAGCGGGGCGGGGGTGTTGTAGAGGCCGACGACGATCCTTTCACCACTGGTTTTCCTGATTTTGAGGATTACCTCGATGTGATTTTTGGGGGGCGAGAACGTCGTGATGAAGATCCTTCTGTTCCAGAACCAGAGGTCATGCCTTGGCAGGCCAGTGATGGTCACGCGTCATCGGAACGGCCCGTGGCAGCACCCGCACCACCACCACCGGTCTTGGCCGTGGAAGATCTTGAATCTGTTGTGGAGCTGACCCCAGATCAAGCACTGCTGGGCACGCAAGTCGAACTGACCCTTGGCGATGGAACGCAGATTCAGCTGGATACCCCACCCTTTGCTGGTGATGGCTGGCGTTTGCGGCTTGAGGGCGTTGCTCCTGGAGGCCGAGATCATTTTTTACAGCTTCGAGTGATCACAGCCGAGGGTCTGCGCGTGGATGGTCTGCGCGTGCACTACAAACTGGAGCTCTTTCCCCCCGATGCGGCCCTTGGCTGTGCTGTGGACGTGCCCACCCTTGATGGCCCCGTCACGTTGCAGGTCCCTCCTGGTTCGTCGAGCGGTCGGCTTCTACGTCTGCGGGGCCGGGGCCTTTCGATGGATGATCAACTGGGCGACCAATTGGTTGAAGTGGTGGTGGTGATCCCCTCTGACTTGGGTGAAGACGAACGCGCTTTGTATCGACGCTTGCAGGAGTTGGCGCTCGAATCTGAGATCCAGTGAGGTAACTCCCACCTCAGCGACCACTTGCTTCCATGGGTCGGTGAGAGACTCCGCTGCATGTTGGCTTGATGGTTCCGGGATGCGCGTTCACGTGCTTTTGTTTGACGCCGGCACGGACAGCGAGGGCATTCATTCGCTGGAGATCGCTGGACGCACCGTCGTGCTCTTGTTTGAAAACCCTGAGGACGCCGAGCGTTACGCAGGCTTACTTGAAGCTCAAGATTTTCCTGTTCCAACGGTTGAGGGTTTGGAACGGGAGGATGTCGAATTGTTCTGCAGGGATGCTGGGTACGAGGCCCGACTCATCGAGGCAGGTTTTGTGCCCGGTACCGATGAAGAGCGTTTGTTCATGGCTCCTCCTGAATCCAATCGTGATGTGAGTCAGTGGAAAGATGAGCAGCTTGCGGCCGCTGAGACTCCGACAGATTCCGATTCATCTCCCGACACGGAATCAAACCCTGAACTGGATGCGCTGAGAAAGCGTCTCGAAGGTCTTCTGTAACGCGATGGCTGTCTTTGATTCCACACTTCAGCCCTCCGATGATCGAGGTCATCTCCTGACGGAGCAAAGCAACCCCCTCAGTACCCAATTGGATCAATTGGGTACTGAGGATCTTGTGAATTTGTTTGTGGAGGAAGATCGGCGTCCCCAACAGGCTGTTGCTGGAGCTTCCCCTGCATTGGCAGCGGCTGTGGATGCCATTTCAGAGCGGCTTCTGGGTGGTGGTCGGTTGTTTTATCTGGGCGCTGGAACCTCGGGGCGGCTTGGTGTGCTCGATGCCGCTGAATGTCCACCGACGTTCTGTAGTGATCCCGAGCTTGTGCAAGGGGTCTTAGCTGGGGGAACCCCTGCCTTACTGCGAAGTTCAGAAGGGCTTGAGGATCTGGAACAGGCTGGTCGTGATGATCTGGATCGTCATGGATTCCAGCAGGGGGATTGTTTGGTGGGCATTGCGGCTGGAGGTACAACCCCCTATGTGCGCGGTGGGTTGTCCTACGCCCGTTCAATCGGCGCCCTTGCGATTGCGATGGCCTGCGTCCCCACGGATCAAGCCCCTTTGCCCTGCGACATTGACATCCGTCTGTTGACCGGCCCGGAGTTGTTAACGGGATCGACGCGACTCAAAGCCGGAACCGCTACGAAAATGGCTCTCAATATTTTGTCGACCACTGTGATGGTGCGTCTTGGCAAGGTTTATGGCAATCGCATGGTGGATGTGGCAGCCAGCAACAGCAAGTTGGTGGATCGTTCCCTCCGCATCCTCCGAGATCTCATTGGCGTCGAGCGGGAGGAAGGATTGGCCCTGTTGGCGTCGTCGGATGGTTCCGTCAAACTTGCTCTGCTGATGAAGGCTGCTGAACTCTCGAAAGAGCAGGCCAAAGATGTCTTAAGGCGACATCACCAACAGTTGCGCCCTGCGCTGGAGGCCTGCGGCGCAGAGCTGGCTCAGCGTTGAGACCAAGCCCCCCAGTAGGGGCTCGTGAAGAGATCAAGCTTTCGACGGGTCTCGAGGGGCACAACCTCTCTTGGCGTCACCAGTGCATTCGCTAACGCTGAGTGGGCGGATGATGTTGGTCGCGCAGCGCCGATCCGTTGCATCAGCGTTCGAAGGATCGGTTCGGTGGCCATGGCATTTGCCTTTAGGTTCCCCATCACCATCTCCACGGTGACGGCGTCGTGGTCTTGATGCCAACAATCAAAATCGGTCACCATGCTCAGGGAGGTGTAGGCCAATTCGGCTTCACGTGCCAAGCGCGCTTCGGTGTGATTGGTCATGCCGATGACGGAACACCCCCAGCTTCGGTAGAGCTCGCTTTCGGCACGGGTGGAAAAGGCTGGGCCCTCCATGCAGAGATAGGTGCCACCTCGATGCAACGTTTGCCCCTTGGGTAGGGACGACTCGGCCGCCTCCGATAACAGTTGGCTGAGTTGCGAACAAAAAGGATCGGCCAAGCTCACATGGGCCACACATCCCTCACCGAAAAACGTCTGTGGACGCTGCTGTGTGCGGTCGATGAATTGATCGGGCACCACCATGTCCCGTGGTCGGATCGAGGTTTGTAGGGATCCAACGGCGGAGACAGAGATCAACCAACGCACACCCAGTGAACGCATCGCCCAAAGATTGGCCCTGTAGGGCACGTCGCGGGGCAAAAATTGATGGTGGCGACCATGGCGCGCCAGAAAAACGGTGTCGACGCCCGCTAACCGACCAACTCGGAATCGATCGGAAGGACGGCCAAAAGGAGTATCAATCGCAAGCTCCTGTTCCTCCTCAAGACCGGCGATCGCATACAGACCACTACCGCCGATAACCCCCACGCGGGCCTTGGATAGATCTGGACTCAGGTGTTCCATTGCAATCCTGTCGACGCCGACATCTTGCCTTGTTTCTAAACTGACCCTTTGCTTGCGCCACCATGACCAAGGCCCTGATGGACACTGAAGCAGGCCAGATCGAGCTCGAGCTGTTCGAAGCTGATGCGCCCAAAACTGTCGCTAACTTTGTCAAATTGGCAAAAGATGGCTTTTACGACGGTCTCGCTTTTCACCGTGTGATTCCTGGTTTTATGGCCCAGGGAGGCTGCCCCAACAGTCGTGAAGGTTCCAAAGGAATGGCTGGCACCGGCGGCCCCGGTTACCAGATCGACTGCGAGATCAATTCGAAGAAGCACCAAGCTGGAACTCTTGCCATGGCCCACGCCGGTCGCAACACCGGGGGCTCACAGTTCTACATCTGTTATGAGGGTCAGCCCCATCTCGATGGGGTTCATACGGTGTTTGGTCTTACGGGAAATATGGACATTGTGCTCAAGCTGAACAACGGCTCACGCATCAACAAGGTCACCATCCAAGACAGCTGATTGCCTTGGCATCGGCGTCATCAAGACCCTTGACGCCAAAACAACAGCACCGGGCTGGTGATCATGAAGCCAGCCCCCTGTTCCTTCTCCAAGTCTGTGAACTGTCGGTCGAGACGTTCCAACGTTTGGGGTGGATGGAGAGCCATCCGTTCGCTGGGAACGCGCATGAGGCCCAAGGCCTCCGCACCTGAAAGTCGGGCGAGTGCTCGGATCAAGGGCGAGGGATCCTGATCGGCAGGATTGATTTTCCAAACGAATTGCGGTCTGTCCCAAAGGGCAAGCAGCCTTGGTTCGTGGAGTGCATCCAACTGAAAGCCATGCTCGTGAGCCACTGATTCCACTTGTCGACGCACCTCTGGCCAAGTTTCAGGGAGCCCCCCCACCGTCATGGCAAGCACCGTGCAGGGTGTGTCGGCCTCTAGCAGGTGGCCAAGTTTGTCCCGTTTGGCGGCGAGGTAATCAGCGTTGTGATCTCCAGCATCCATCACGAGGGGCACCCGTTCTTCCACTTGAAGGCCGTATCCACCCAACCCAGCAATCTTGCGCGGATTGTTGGTGAGCAGGCGAAGCCGGTGGATGCCTAGGTCGGAGAGGATTTGTGCTCCAACACCGTAATTGCGTAGATCGGCGGGAAATCCCAATCGCTCATTCGCTTCAACGGTGTCAAGTCCACCGTCCTGAAGGCTGTAGGCCCTCAGTTTGTTGATCAATCCAATGCCGCGTCCTTCTTGTCGCAGGTACACCACCACTCCCTCGCCTTCAGCTTCAATTTGACGAAGGGCCGCCTCCAGTTGGGGGCGACAGTCGCAGCGAAGTGATCCGAAGGCATCTCCCGTCAGGCATTCCGAGTGCATCCGCACCAACACCGGTTCCCGCAATGACGCGGGATCACCTTTCACCAAAGCGACGTGCTCTGAACCATCGAGATCATTTCTGTAGCCAATCGCTTGAAACGCTCCGAACTGACTGGGGAGTTCGGCGTGTGCCAGCCGTTTCACGAAACGCTCGTTTTCGAGTCGGTAACGAATGAGATCGGCAATGCTGATCAGCTTCAATCCCCATTGGTCGGCATAGGCCCTGAGTTCGGGCAGGCGAGCCATCGAGCCATCGGTGTTCTGAATTTCGCAAATCACGCCGGCGGGGCTGAGCCCAGCCAATAGGGATAAATCCACAGCCGATTCCGTATGGCCGGCGCGCTTTAGGACGCCCCCAGAGCGGGCACGGAGCGGGAAAATGTGTCCTGGACGGCGAAGATCCGCAGGTCGTGTCGACGGGTTGAGGGCAACTTGAATGGTTCGAGCCCGATCGTCCGCTGAAATGCCTGTGGTGACGCCGTGTTCAATGCCAGCGTCAATGCTGACGGTGAAGGCGGTCTGATTGGCATCGGTATTGCGATCCACCATGAGGGGCAGATCGAGTTCATCGAGACGGTCTCCTTCCATGGCGAGACAAATCAATCCTCTGGCTTCCGTTGCCATGAAATTGATCGCCTCTGGGGTGGCGAACTGGGCCGCACAAATCAGGTCTCCTTCGTTTTCACGTTGCTCGTCGTCCACAACAACCACACAGGCTCCATTGCGAATCGCGACGAGGGCGTCCGCAATGCTGTCGAATTGAATCGGTTCATCGGAAGGAGCAGGGGAACTGGGGTTCAGGAGCCTGGACCATCGAAATAGGCTCCCATTATCGATCTCTGTACGATCGATCGTTCCGTGAGCTCCCCGATGGCAAGCAGCAGACCGTCAACGATGGCTGATATGGCGGCTGCCTCTGGGGGTCGTGTCGCCGTCATCGGCGCCTCTGGGTATGGCGGCCTTCAGACCATTCGTCTTCTGCAAGGACACCCATCTCTCTCCGTGACCTATCTGGGCGGAGAACGCAGTGCAGGACGCCGATGGAGTTCCATTTGCTCCTTCCTGCCGCTGCCGGATGATCCCCTCGTTGAATCCGTTGACCCAGCACGCATTGTTGAGGCTGCTGACTATGCCGTTCTTAGCCTTCCCAACGGTTTGGCCTGTCGATTGGTTCCGCAATTGCTCGATCGGGGCGTTCGGGTTGTCGATCTTTCGGCGGATTTCCGCTACCGCTCGTTAGATCAATGGCTTCAGGTGTATGCCCAAGAAGCCAAAACGCTGAATCGGGTCGATGGCGATCTTTGTCGTGATGCGGTGTACGGACTGCCGGAATGGAATGGACCGGCGATTGCTGACGCAAGGCTTGTTGCAGCTCCTGGCTGTTTCCCTACGGCCAGTTTGTTGCCACTGCTTCCCTTTCTGAAACAAGGATTAATCGATACCGATCGGATCATCATTGATGCCAAAACAGGGACCTCAGGTGGTGGCAGGGTTCCAAAAGAAGCCATGTTGCTGGCAGAGGCCTCTGAGTCGATCACGCCTTACGGCGTGATTGGTCATCGCCACACCTCAGAGATTGAACAGATGGCGGAGGAAGTTGCTGGCCAAACAATCCAGCTCCAATTCACACCGCATCTGGTACCGATGGTGCGAGGCCTTCTTTCAACGGTGTATGCCCGCTTAAGGGATCCGGGCCTAACGGCAGAAGACTGCACCACGGTTTTAAACGCGGTGTACCGACACCATCCATGTGTATCAGTCCTGCCTGTGGGCACCTATCCCGCCACAAAGTGGGTGCGGTACACGAACCGAGCTCTTCTTTCCGTCCAAGTCGACAACCGGACCGGTCAGTTGGTGTTAATGAGTGCCATCGACAATTTGATTAAGGGGCAAGCGGGTCAAGGTGTGCAGTGTCTCAATCTGATGGCGGGTTTGGCGCCGGAAACCGGACTACCCCTGCAACCTTTTTATCCATGACGCCAGCGATGAGCGTTTTGCTGCAACGTTGTCGGTAGCAAAATGTGCTCTTGCCGTTGAACCCGTTCTGCAAGCGTGGCGTGGGTATCAGTTGCGAAGACGGGCACTGCGGCTTGAGCAAGGATGGGCCCTGCATCGAGTTCGGCCGTAACGATATGAACCGTGCAGCCACTGATGCTCACCCCCGCTTTGAGGGCTTGTCCGACGGCGTCGAGTCCTCGGAAACTGGGCAGGAGGGACGGATGAATGTTGATGAGTCGCTCCGGAAAGCCATTCACCAACACGTCTGTAACGATCCGCATCCATCCGGCCATCACAACAACCTCGACATCGTGTGTTTGAAAGAGCGAGACGAGCTGACGATCGAGCGCTTCTCGATTTGGATAAGTCCTGTGATCCACGACTTCAACGTGGATGCCGAAGCGGTTGGCCCGCTGGAGGGCACCGCAATCGCGGTTGTTGACCACCAGAAGAGGAATCTCAGCTCCTAGCCGATCAGCACGAATGGCCTGGACGATGGCTTCGAAATTGCTTCCATTGCCGGAGGCCATGACTCCGATCCGTAATGGGGGGATCAGGGAAGGAACACCGTCTGAATACGGATGTAAGAGGGCCTGGTCAGCCGGATTTTGCTGGCTAGGGTCAGTCAAAGCAGGTGATTGGTCAATGTCCCATCTCTCCATCCTGCCCACCGTGTACACGCGGCTTGATTATTTGGCTCGTGCCTTGACCCAGGAGGGCTTCAAGGTTCAGTTCGGTGGGTGTCTTGATGATGTCGGTGCAGAGCCAGTGCCCGCAGACCTTGTGGCCTCGTGCGGTGATTGTCGACCGCTTGGATGGTCCCGTCAGACGGATGGAAGCATCACCCTTTGTGGCGACCTTCAACGCATCAGTTCGAACCCTGGACTTGAGGCACGTCTGCAGCGGGTGGCGCGACGGTATGCCCTTCTGTTTGCCGTCGATCAAATTGCTTTTGAAGACGAACGGCTGACCACTGCCACCATCTCCCTCCAGCAGGACTGATGTGAGCGATTTGGTTCAGATTCGACTCGATCTATCCCAACCATCCAGCCAGACGGTTTGGGTCCAAATGGAATGGACGCCGCAGTGGAATCGCCAAATTCTGCAGTTACCGGTATGGACCCCCGGCTCCTACACCGTTCGCGATCACGCTCAACATCTCCACAGCCTTCAGCTGCGGAATGGTTCAAGTGCTCAACAGCTGCATCGATTGGCCCCGAGTCGTTGGCTGTGCGAGCTGACAACACTCGAGCCACTCACGCTGACCTACGCGATTGAATCGCGTGACCTGACGGTGCGGACAGGGTTGCTGGACCCGGATTTTGCCTCCATCAGTCTGGCTGCAGTGGCGATGGAGATCGAGGGGTTCCGTTGGATGCCCCACCACCTGGAGGTGTCAGCTCCTTCCCACTGGCAAGTGCATCTTCCCCTTGAGCCTGCATCAAAGGGTTGGCTTGCCAAGGATTTTGATGCGCTGATCGACACCCCGCTGCATGCCGGACCGTTTGGGGTGCAGCCATTCACTGTTTATGGCCATCGGCATGAACTTCTTCTCATTGGCTCGCCTCCTTTGGGTTGGCCGGAGACTTTCACGGCGGATATCGAGCGCGTTTGCCAGGCCACCTGTGAGCTGATGGGAACGGCTCCCCCTGCAGGTGATCGTTACCAACTGGTGCTCCAACTTCTGGAACAGGGATATGGAGGCTTAGAACATGACCACAGTGCAGTTTTGCAATTCAATTGGTCGGCACTTGCTAAAGACAAGGGCTACCGACAGCTGCTGCAACTGATCGGCCATGAGTATCTGCACCAGTGGAATGTGCGGCGACTTCGTCCAGTCGAGTATCGGCCTTACGACTACAGCCAAGCTGTCATTAGTGAGGGGTTGTGGTTCGCCGAGGGAATCACCAGTTACTACGACCTATTTCTTCCGCTTTTGGCTGGTAGCAGTGACAGAGCCATGCTTTTGGACGATCTCGGTGAGGAGCTGTCGAGTGTCTTGATGACCCCTGGACGCACGATTCAAGCCCTCTCAATGAGTGCAGAAGAGGCTTGGATCAAGTTGTACAAGGCGACACCTGCATCACGGGATAGCCAGGTGAGCTACTACCGCCTTGGAGCTGCGGTGGCTTTTTGCCTTGATGTGCGTCTCCGCAGTCTTGGTTCATCTCTTGCTGCGTTACTTCGACATCTTTGGACGTCGTATGGCGAATCCTGTCGAGGCTTTTGTAGAGACGACCTTCACCAGTGGCTCAGATCCGTGGACAACGGACTCTCCGCAGAACTTGACCACTGGCTTGATGACACAGACGCAGTTCCGATTGAGCAATCCGCAGCAATCATTGGTCTGCGCTTGGTGCCCGTCCAGCAAAAGAAGCCCCATCATGGGCTGACCTTGAAGCATTCATCAGGTGATCTGGTGGTTCAACGGGTGATGAAGAACAGTCCAGGCATGGGAGCTGATTTGGTTGTTGGGGACGAAATCCTGGCGATCAATGGTTTTCGTGTCCGTTGCATCGATGCAGTTGCTGATTTCATGCGTGAGTGCTCCGATGTCAAGGTGTCGTTTGTGCGTCGGGGCCTTATGAAAGAAACGCTCCTGCGGCCTGAATCGGCAATCGATCACTGGCGTTTGGACGTTGACCCTCAAGCGTCATCGGATCAATTGGCTTTGCGAGAGCAATGGTTCAAAATTTTCTGAACCGTTACCGGCAACACGCCCGTTCCCTGTTGCTCAACCATCAAAGGGCTGCCATGTCAGCGGTCGCTGTTAGCTCGATCGGTTTTGTCGCCCTGGGATGGTTGTTGATCGATGGTCGGATGCAGTCGTTCGCTGGTGATCGTCCTTCGCTGTTGGAATTACTCGACCAGGTGAGTGAGGAGAAGGGACGTCTGCGCCAGAAACCTCCGCTTGGATCTGTTCCCCTCGCTCCCCTTTCCCGATCTTGGCGTTCGCCGCTGGCACGCCAGTGTTCGAATATCCATAAAGGCATTCGAGCCCGGTTGCATGCCCTCCAGAAGCGGTCTGGATCGTGGCGGACCTTTGTACCGATTGATCCAACCAACTTTGGCGAGCGTTTCTCCGAAGATGCGTTTGGTCGTCGTCTCGACGCGTCTCCCAGGGTGATTGTTTTACATGAAACGGTTTATTCCGTGACTTCAGCGGTGAACACCTTTCAGACACCACACCCGAGAGATGAAGACCAGGTGAGTTATCACACACTGATCAGTCGTGATGGGCGCGTTTTAGACCTCGTCGATCCGCTCAAGCGTGCCTATGGGGCTGGATATTCGGCCTTTCTCGGTGAATGGGCAATTACGAACAAACGCTTGAAAGGATCAGTGAATAACTTTGCTCTCCATCTCAGCCTAGAGACACCAGCTAATGGAGCGAATAATAATGCTGTACACAGTGGATATTCATCCAAGCAATACGACGCTTTAGCTGTTGTTTTGTCAGGTTGGATGAATGCATTTAATCTTGCGCCAACAGCAATAACAACCCATCGACATGTTGATATAGGTGGTGAACGGGCTGATCCTCGTAGTCTCGATTGGTCGGCTTTGCAGGCTCGACTGGCATCATTGGGAGATCTATGTGTTCCATGAATGGTGTTGTTTTGATGTGAGATTTTGAACACTATGCGGACGTCAATTTTGCTAGAAGAGTGATTTTTTCTATTGTCAGACTCTTTATATCCTATGAATGGATTGATCAATGAGGTCAATATTGCTTGGCTTGGTTTTTGAATCTGCGGTTTATTTTTTTAGTATCCAAGATCTTTTCTATCTTTTCGCTTTGAAAATGATAGATATAATGCGACCGATCCTCTTGAGCAAAGTATCGTCTGCCGCTAAAAAGCCCCACCGAAGGGCGGAGCTTTTTAGGGTTTTGTTTAATGAGGTGACGGATGAGGTGACAGATCAGATGGCGTTAATCGCGTCCATGATGTCGTTGGTTGTTGTGCCAGCTGCCGTTTGAATTCCGGTTAGTCCC
>JBDQPG010000074.1:0-6891 GCA_040260695.1 Synechococcus sp. SFB_27S_18OctNov_coas_78
AACGCGGCCACGGAGGACGGCGAGTTCGGTTTCGAATTCTTTGATCAGACGACGCAGTTCGTCGGTGATTTCAGTGATGCGGTCGAGACATGCGTTCAGCAGTGCTGCAGCCTCGTAACGGGTCATCGCCCGGTTGCCGCGAAAGGTGCCGTTGGGGTAACCAGCGACGCAGCCGTACTGCTCAACCAAGTTGCTGAGCGCCTGATAGGCCCAGTCGGTTGGGACAACGTCGGACGACTGCGCCGCAACGTCAGAAACACCATTGATCTTGAGCTCAGCAGCATTGGCGGCTCTGCCCTTGAGATCAGTTGTTGATGAAAGAACACCGAGTGCAGCGGTGGCGATAAGGATTGGCTGAATGAATCCCATGACCGTGTTGAAAAAATGTTGAATAAAAAAACCTCCTTATCGTTGGATAAGAAGGAGATGATTGAAGTTTTTTTGTCTGAATTAGGGCGTTGTTAGTCGATTAGTGCCACCCAGGCGAATGCAATTCCAATGCCGATCCAGATCCCAGCACCAAGACGTCGTCCTTGCTCTCCGAGACGACTGACCAAGGTTTGCGAGAACGAGCAAACAAGCGTTAGCAGAACACCTTGGCCAATCAGTAAACCCAAGAAATAAGTGATTAGAGGCGTGGGCTCTGCCCCCACAATGGTGCTCCCCAGAAGAAAGCCGTGCAGTCCGAAGAGTGGTAACAGCCAGGTGATTGGTGCCACGGAAAGGGCAATCAACCCTTCAACCACCAGGCTTAACGACACAAGCGCTTCGGCCCAGGGAGCAATTACATCGGGCAGGGGGATCAACTGGGAGATCAGACTGCCGCCTAAGCCGATGGCCAGCATGGGGATGATCCAGGCGATCGGCCGCTTGAGGCCGATGAAGCCAATGGCCAGCAAAAAGAGCAAATGGTCTGGCCCCAGAAGGGGATGGCCGATCCCACTCAGCAAACCTGTCCATCCCGTGAGCTGGCTGCTATCACCCATGCCGAAAGGGTGGTGAGCGAAAGCGGGGCTTCCGAGAAGAAGCAGAGGAATAATGCCTAGGGCAGCCCACTTGATCTGCCGCTGGCAGGCCTGGATTAAAAGAGTCAAAGATCGATCCTCGTCGGTTGAAGGTCTGGCGGGCGTTCTGACTGACGACTCTCGAGGAGACGCTTCACAGCTGCGGGACAGCGACGGATTTTCACCGCTCTTTCCCCGTTTCCTTCAGCGGCTGCTCACTGCTGAAACCAGAGATCTCACCTTAAGGGCAGCGCATCCTTTTGCCATGAATGCTTCTCAAGCATTGGCACACGCTTTGCGCTCATTCATGACCTACGAATGTGTGATGCATCGACGGCTGGTTTCGCTGAGAGCAGAAGCTGGTTCGATCCCAGAAACCCCATTGGCCCCATGCTGCGAATTCAGGGCGACGCTCAGCTCTTGAAAACACTCCTGATCGAGTCGTTATACGAGCCCATGCCTCATTTTCAACACAACAAATCTCAAGTTCAGGGCCTTATTGAGAATGACTTGCATTTTCAGCAACGCGCCTGTACTCTTGCAACCAATTCTCAATCGCAATAGTTGTGACGGCTTCGTCCTACCGCTTCTTGGCCGACGATTCAGTCGCGCCGATGTCGATGCCACGCCAGCAGACAGTGTTGCTGGACCCGGCTGGCCGTGAGCAAGCCACTGTCCTTGAAGTCATCGAAGGGGTGTGTCGTGTGTATTGCCCATGCGAAGAAACCGAAGGGATGACCCTTGCATTTCTGCAATCCGGGGATCGTCTTCGCACGGATCGCCTCTGTAGTGATGGTGCCTGCGTCGAAGCCTTAACTGCTCTGAAGTTTCGGCGAGACGCCGGGAGTGCCGACGAGCTGGGCATGGATGCCGTCAACGAATGGACGCTGCAGCTCTTGCGTGTTCGCCACCTAGGCCAGGCTGAGCAGCGGTTGCATGCGTTGTTGGTTCTGTTAGTGAATCGACTGGGGATGCGGCGAAGTGATTGTTTTCAATTGCCGTTTCGTTTGACCCACGAACGGTTTGGTGAGCTCATCGGTGCCACTCGCGTGACCACGACGCGATTGCTCTCCAAATGGCGTCAATCCGATTTGGTCGAAATGTCGTCGATTGATCTCACAACCAGGCTTTCTCCAGCCTTAGTTGAATCATCTCCTCTGACTTTTTGATCAGGATGAGTCGTCAATCAATAGGACTTCTCGCTGATTTGTGTGGGGAGGCTGAGTGTCTCTGGAAAAGATTTCCCACTATTCAAGTTGCTTGAGAGTGCAGTAATAACGCCGGACTTCAGCGTCGATTTTCTTTTGAACTCAATGCACATTTTTAACGCTGTTTAGAGATGCATGGTGTTGTTCGCCAGCTCGAGCTTTTCGGATTTCTGATTCCTATCAAATTTGTTTGTTGAAAGAGTTCATTGATAGGGGCATCAATGAAAATAATGTTTTGTTGTTGTGAAGAAGTCGACAATTCAAGGCTTCCTTGTGTGATTGACTTCATGCCAGGGGATGCGGATGGTATTGGCTGTTCGATGGAATAGCTTATGTCGCAAGATATTGGAAGATTGCGACTTTTTGATGGCTTGATTTGTGAAAAGAATTTTCAAATCAAGGCCAGTGCTTTGGAGCTGTAATAAATTTTAATGCGCTTCAATCTGTGCACTGTTGGCTTGAGTTCATGGCTCTATTGATTTGGATTTTTGAGTTGTGGTGATAGTCTTGTGGCCAATTGCTGGTATAAATTCCTTCTTCTAATCTTTTGGGGATGTAATTTTTTGGTTCTGTCTGAATAAAAAGATGCCGGAATGTGTTCATCGTAAACATCGGCACGTCTCTTGAGTATTTATGTTGGTCTGGCACTGGAGTCGAGTGATGAGCTTCACTAAAAATAGTGTCATGGAAATATTTTTGGACCATATTGAGACGTCGTCGATTGAGCGGCAGCGCTGGTTGGCTCGGGTGAGAGCAGCAGGGTTCGACCAAGCTCTTGTGGAATTTGCAGAGTTATTGATGGAGCCAGGTAATTCTTGGCTTGTCAGGTGATGGGAGCGGATTGGGCGAGCCTTTGTGCGCCCCTATGCGCCAAGAATTAACCTCAACTACTTAATTTGCTCGTTAAAATCATGCCTCTTGAACGAACTGCGCAAAAGCAAAGTACTACAGACAAGTGCCAGAATTTTTGGGTTTAATTAATGTTATCGCTATATTTTTTGGGCTGTGATAATGAAAAGGCTTTGCATTATTTGAGAATGATGGGTCGTCATTCACCCTTTCTTGCTGCGTTCAGTTTTCAGCGCCATCCACTATTGGCCATGATCTGAATGGCTCGTTTTTGCGTTGATCCCAACTGACTGATGGATACGTTATCTGGTCTGAAGCGACCAAAGTTCTTCAGTTGGCTTGATGTTCCAAAACCATTTAAAGGGTATTCGTAGGTTGGTCCTGCCATCGATGCGCTGCCTTGTGGTGATGTCAGATACGTAATCAACGCAATGGCTTCTTTCTTATTCTTGGCGGATTTTGCCATGCCAGCGGCGCTGATATTCACATGGGCAGGGTTTGGCATGATCAACTTGATGGACTGGGTGAGTCGCTGATCATTTTGTCCGCTTGCACCCGCTTGCATTCGGGCTAAGTAATAGTGATTAACCACACCCACAGCACATTTTCCTTGCCCAACAGCCCTGATGAGGGATGTATCTCCCCCAAAAAATGGCTGTTTCACATTTGCAACCATCCCTTTCACCCAGTTGTTTGCGTTGGCGTCTCCCTTTAAGACAATCTGATCAGCAACAAGGGACTGATTGTATACATTCTTACGTTTGCGAAGGCAAAGTTTCCCTTTTAGGTTTGGTTTGGCCAAGTCTGCATAGGTTGTAATACTACTTGGATTAACGAGCTTGGGATTGACAATGATGGCTCTGACACGACGTGTGAGTCCAAACCATCGATTGCTTGGATCTCGATATCGTGCTGGAACATTTTTTTTGATTTGTTCGGATTGAATGGGCGCTAATAAGCCTTCTTTGGCAGCATTGTTAATACGAGCAGCGTCCACAAGCAAAATAACATCTGCATTTGAATTGTTCCCTTCACGTTTAAGTCTTTCAACCAGTGTTATGCCGGTTGCTTCAATTAATCGGACTTTGATTCCAGTGTTTTGGCTGAATGCCTTGAAAACCTGTCGATCTGTATTGTAGTGGCGACCTGAGTAGACACGAACTTCCCTGGCGATGCTCGGTAGCGTATTGGCTAGAGGCATGGCTGTTATCAGGACGGCCACGAACAATGATGATTGACCCATTACGGCGTTTCGTTTTTTAAAATCCTATTGATTGAGCGTCCTCAAGACTGTCGAATGTTACGTGGTTTCATGCATCAAATGATACAGGCTGTTGTTGCTTTGTTCGGTTGTTTCATTTTTGCCCCATGGATTTTCTGACGTCGGAGCTTTTGGCTTCTGAAGAGATGCTCCACTGGAAAGCTGAACTGAGTAACAGTGATTCGGTTTGGCTGGATGGACGGCTCACGGCTGGTGAGCATGCAGCCCGTGTGAAGCAAAATCGTCAACTTGATCCCTCATCACCTTTGGCAATGTCAATTGCTGAAATCGTTGAGCAAAAAATCATTTCCAACCCTCTCCTGAAAAGTTATGCACTGATTCGTAAGGTCCACAGCATTCTGATTTCTCGAAGCGATGCGGGAGATGGGTATGGATGGCATGTTGACAATCCATTTTCGAAATATGGACGTCGTGATATTTCATTTACGCTGTTTCTAAGTGATCTTTCTGAGTATGTAGGGGGAGAACTTGCGTTTCAGCTTTTGCAGGGTTCGAAAGAGATCCGGCTTCCTGCTGGACAGATTGTTCTCTATCCGAGTTCATCGTTGCACTGTGTGCAGCCCGTTGTGAGTGGTGTGCGATTGGTCTGTGTTGGTTGGATTGAAAGTTATGTTCAATCCACCGACGATCGATCGATGTTGTTTAACCTCGATGCAGGGGCCAAGGGGTTATTGGCACGCCACGGGCGTTCAGACGAATTGGACTTAATTTTTCAATCGTATGCCAATGCCGTCAGGCGCCTTTCTGGACGTTAAAGTGCTTTTTGTTACTTGGGGAAGTGCTCAATGTCTGCTTGTAATTCCTTTCCTTTTTCATAATAGATTTTTTCCGATTGAACATGGCCAAAACGTCGCCTGTATCTGTGTTCCTCGCCGCAACGTCACTGCTCATGGCTTCCGCTTCCTCCGGTGTTGTTGCTCAAGTTCATTCTGCTGGCGGTCTCCAAGAATGGTCGACTGATCAGACGGTCGACGAAAAGAGTATCCCTGATTCAGACGCAAAGACCTTGAAGAAAAAAGCGATCGCAGAAGATGTTTGTGTGCCTATTGGGGAAGGCGAAAACTGTTGGTAGTTTTTAATGGTCAGATGGATAAGTCTTCGGTTGAATCATTGACTTGGTGAGGGCCTAAGGGTTCTATTTGCACTGCTAGTACGCATTGTCTGTTCAGTTATTAAAAGTGCACGAT
Organism: Synechococcus sp. SFB_27S_18OctNov_coas_78; assembly: GCA_040260695.1. Classification (GTDB taxonomy): domain Bacteria; phylum Cyanobacteriota; class Cyanobacteriia; order PCC-6307; family Cyanobiaceae; genus Parasynechococcus. Next base: position 5,531 of record JBDQPG010000074.1, read on the forward strand.
TAGATCTTGGCTGCCCCACAAAAAAGCGCCCGTAAAGGGCGCTTTGATTATGAGCTGTAATGAGCAAGAACGAGTTCTTAAATTAGAATTTGAACGTCGTTTTTACAAGGCCACCAAATTTGTTCTGGCCGCTCACTTGAGCTTCGCCAAAGGCGTTGTCAACCCAGAAGATCGCAGGTGTGATCGTGATGTTGTCGCTGACTGCGAAGTCGTAGTAACCCTCAATGGCGAAGTTGGCCTCATCGCCGGTCGATACGTCTTTGGCATCAGTGGCGTAGCTGGAGTAAGAGCCGAAGCCCATTCCAAGTTTGTTGCCTTCGATGAATGCATCGTTCCAGTTCAGGCCAACCGTCCAGCCTTTCAGCGCTTCGGCATTGCCACGGTATTTCCCTTCGGCATAACCGAAGTCGACTCCTGCGCTGATGGTGGGAATCAAGCCAGAATCTTCGGGCTGCCAATAGCCACGAAGACCGATGGCATGCATCGGATGCCCCAGGTCTTTGGCTAGGGGTGTGGAGAATCCCATGGCAGCTTTTGCACCGCTGCTGGTTTCAATGCATCGACCTCGGGAGTTCTCGACAGCACAGTTCTGACCAGCATTCTTCAGCGCATAAAGCGCTGAAACATGCCACTGACGATTGCCGTAGCCCACTTGGCTTAAGAAGGAAGCATCGGTGTTTTCACCGAACATGCCTTTTTTGGGATCGCTCTGGGCACCATCACCGCCGTCGGCTATGTAGTTCGCAGCAATGTTGAAAGCTGCTTCCCCAGGCTCAACGTCTTGACGCCATTGAAGACCGAAGCCTTGGCCGGTGCTTGCACCCAAGACGGAACCGTTTCCACCAAGCTTGAAGGCTTTCAGGATGGGTTTGTAGCGGGTCGGCGTCTCGATCATGTAGTAGTTCTCGATCAGCGCACCAACGGTGGCTGTGAACTCAGAACCGATCGGGAAGGTATACCAGAGTTTGTCAATCTTCAGGGTGTTGTCCCCTTTTTTGGCGTCAGACAGATAGGAATCTGTTTGCGTCCAAACGTTATCCATGTTGCCCGTGCGCAGACGGGTGTAGAGGCGGTCCTTACCAGTAAAGGAGGTGTTGAGATTGAGCGTATAGCGGTACGACATGTTGGTGCCGTCGCTGTTGCAATCACCGCCCTTGTTATTGCACTTGTCGCGGTTGTCGTACTTGACAGCGCCAAGGAAGAAATCGGCCTTGCCCTGCAGCTTGGTGGTGGTGGAGAACTGAGTTGCTTCCAGTTCGCCAACACGGGCTTCGAGGCCATCAACGCGGCCACGGAGGACGGCGAGTTCGGTTTCGAATTCTTTGATCAGACGACGCAGTTCGTCGGTGATTTCAGTGATG
>JBDQPG010000035.1:0-22801 GCA_040260695.1 Synechococcus sp. SFB_27S_18OctNov_coas_78
GTTCCGACAACGACTCGAACAATCATGGCAGCGGGACTGTGAAAATAGAAACGATTTAAATTTCAGGTGACCACTTAATTGACTCGATTGATGTTGGAATTAGTTGACTAGACCCCGCGTATTTTGCAATGTTGACTCTAGTCAAATCAAATTTTTTACACCGAAACTATTTTGTTTCTTGTTTCTTGAGGGTGTATTGATTTTTCCGTCTCATTGCTAAAAAATAAGTTGCCGACTCGCAACGAATATTGATCTTGAGTATGATGGTAAAAACATTTAGATCTATGGATGGATCGGGTCAATCGCTCGAACGTCGATACCAGCTCAATATATGGGTGGAAACAAAGTATTGGATGCAAGATCGTTACTCAAAACTTGTTGATTTGGATCGTAACGTTGACGCTAATTGTATTTATCTTGAATTTATGACGAATGAGAGATTTGAAGACGAAGGTCATTAAACAGTTTCTTCTCGAGTTGGAAGCGAGATGGCTACGAGCAAAGCAATCACAATGTCTGCTGCTGCGATCAATAATTCGATCTCAAGTCTCATGGTTTGGTTGACTAAGGCTTAACAAGATGGCATCAAAGGAAACCTGTGACACCAACAGTTTTGCAAGTAGGGAAGAGTTCTTCAATTATGACACGTCTGTAACGGTTTGTAAACTTCTCTCATCTAGACTCGCTTCGGCGCTGGTCGTGCAAACGTTCAAGCTGTCCATGGACCTCCCGAAGCTGTTGGAGGATGTCTGATGTTCCTTCCAACTTTCCAAGATTTAAGAGCATCGTTTCAATCTGCTCTTTGCTGCTGATCAAGACCCGACATTCGCCCGAACCCGGTTCGTAAGACATCAAATTGTTGATTGGATGATCTTTATAAAAGGTCGGCAAGGGTTCTTTGACGAGAGAATGCCATGAGATGCAACAATTTAAAGGCCTGTCTGAGCGTCATCAAGGCAACACTCGCCCCGTCGATGAATTTCACGTGCGAACTCTGTCCATGTCCCCTGACCCCAATATCGGAAACAGCTGGTTTCAGTCAGTAATAAATGAACCAAAGCTTGTTGGTAGTGAGATTCTTGTGTTAATCCAGGATTTTGCACCAACTTTTGGTCGAAGTATTGATGAAATTGTGCACTTAATTGGTACATTGGTTCAAGAATATTCTCGTATCCTTTAACCCAACTTAAATTGTTGGTCCAAGAAGCACCTTCAATGTTAAATCCTGGATCAGACTTTGACAGGCAAGCAATCGCTGCTGCTGATGCTTCTAACCCGTAATTTTGACCCATTTCATTCCATATGCGGTGTTGATGAACGGCTTGAATTTTCGGGAAATCTGATTCTTCAACTCCTGTAGTAGCAATAAGCTCAAGATACTCACTACCGTTGACTGCCATGACACTATCGCTATTATCTCTGCTTCTACGATTGGCTTGTAAATAGGCTTCTGGGAACTCATTCATCATGACCCCACCATTTTCACCATCTGCAATCTGTGCAACTAAGGATGGAATAGACTTGTTGTTGATTTCTTGTCGACCAAGACCTTGTGCTTCATAAAAAGGTTGCATTTGTCCAACCAGCTTTGTATCTGAACCTTGTGTTTTGATTAAGGCAGTTATACTAATAGTCTCATCTAAAGAATTTTTGGCAAATAATTGATTTGGAATATATTTTTGATTTTGATTTAAGGGAAGCCCGTCTATTGTCTCGACACTATGTTCTTGAACTAGAATCCATTGATACCCACATTCTTTCAGAGCTTTTATAAATTCATAGAGCGTATCCGGATGGTTTGGTAAATGCATTTCTGGTGGGGAAAAACCTTTTACTCTCTGTAGTGCAGTTGTTCCAAATAAGTCTGCAAATTGATGTTGCCATGCACTGATTTGAAGCTTGAGATCTGGAATTGGAGTTGATGGTGCAACTGCATGGCTCCAGAAAGTACCAAGCCACTCAACGTGCTGTTGCATTTGAGTATCACAAGCTAAAAAATTAAGAGCTTCACAAATGTCTGTCCGACCCATTTGCTTGACTCCCCAAAGTAAATTGCCTGAGTAATCAAGCATGATACGAGGGTTGCAACCTTCAAGTATTAAACTCGGAATGATATCGGCAAGACGTTTATAACATCGTGCAAATGGTTCTGCATTGTGATTATCTCCATCTCCCGGATTGTTGAACATGTACTGGAGATGAGATATCAACTCTCCTTGATTTCCGGCAGGAATTGTTGGTTGATGCATATGCAATGCACAAGCAAAGCCAGCATTAAGCTGATTGATATCAATATTGCTTGATCCCTTCCATACATCTGGCATTTGATTGACCAGATCAATCAGCTCTGATTCTCGACCGCTGATCGGAGGACAATCTTCGAGGATGGGAAATTGTGCTTCGAGACCCAATGTAGTTAGAACATTGACATTGCTTTGATTTTGGCAAGCTTTTTGGGATCTAGACCATCAAGCTCTTCCAATGTGATCAATCGCTGTTTTAGTAAATCGGCAAGTGTAAAAAGAATATTGCTGTAGTCGAATTCTGATCTCCCCTCAAAGATATGCCGTTCGGTGCTCAAATAATCGTGCATGTGCCACACCGATTCGTCTGTGTTCAAAGCTTGGAACTTGGTCTGAAGCGTTGAGATCAGTTGTTCGATAGAACGCCTCCTGCCGTTGTCAAACACCTGGCGTGCAACTTGTTCTTCTTGGGATGACCAGTCAGAGGGCGTCATGGAAAGCTTGGAGGTTTAGGGAGCATTTTTAATCTTTGCTTGTACACGTTGACGTGCTTCAAAGCGCAGATTGGGGAGTTTGAACCAGGGTGTGTTTGGGCTCAAATGATGTTCTAGATGGTAGCCAAAGTGATAGCAAGCTGCGAACGAAATCAGAGGATGTAATGGAAGACTTCGTGGAAGTTGCCTTTTTGGTTCAGCTTTTGTTTTTTGATGGGGTAAGCATGTGCCTACAATAAATAATTGAACGGAACTAATGATCAACGGTAGTGCGCAAAAGAGGATAAGATTTACAATCGCAGTGGGATTAAAAATAGTCGATATTTGAAGTAAAATTAGCCAAAGTAGTGTCAAATTGCAGAACTGTTTCCAATCAAGATAGTTGCTTAAAAATCTGAAATACCAATTGAATGGCCTTGAACTTTTAGGCGAATGAAAGTCAGGATCTGCTGCCGATTCTGGATATTGGTGGTGAAGCCTATGGTTTTCGGAACAAAATTTAAAAGATAATCCTGCATATAAAAATAAGCAGAACCTTCCAAGATTGTTATTTAGATTTTCATTAAGTGGTGCCAAGCTATGGTGCATGGCATCATGGGCAACAATGAATAACCCTGTCTGAAGAAACGATCTCAGTAAAATAAATCCAAGAATCCAAGATGCTGTCCATGAATGGACATTTATCAGCATGGAAAACAACAATGTGATAATCCATGCTGAACAAATTAGAGCTGAAAAAATTAGGCCTTGTCGTTGATTCTTCGACTCTGTGGCTTTAGTTGCCACCCAGCTTCAAAAGTTCTGCGGGAGATGCGAGCAAATCGATGGCAACAAAATAAATTTTGTCGTTTTCATCTAACAAGAAACGCCAAGCCACATTCATTCCCACTTCCTGACCAAACCAAGGGGTCTGAACCTTACCGGTCACTTTGATCTGGTTGAATCCGCTATCTGCTGGTTCCCCGAAACCACCCTGGGGAACCAATTTTAGATTTTGGCAATCGCGACGGAAGAATTTTAGGATCGCCTCGCGACCAACGATCGGACGTTGGAATGGAGGCTGCAATGCACCGTCATCAAGAAAGAGATCGATTAATTGATCAAAATCGTTGGAGTTTAAAAGCTCCATGTAGCTCAAAATTGTCTGGTTTAGTACCCCGGGGATAAACACTTTCTCACGCTGGTCGTTTGGTGTCGGAGCAACAACCGGCTCGGCAACGATTTGATCTTCAACAACGTCTGGGTCAAATCCCATATCTGCTACAAAATTGCGTAGCAAGCTGATCTGTTGTCCTTGCTCAACCTTTTTAACCGCATCTAATACGGAGGATGCGTTTGCTGAAAGTTTGTAGCCAGGCGGTATTGGAGCCACCTTTCCAGCACGCATGAGCTCGCCCAGCTCATACCAGAAACCTAATTTGACGTTGATCGACCAGAAGGCATAGCGCGTTGAGATGGGTGCATTGATTTTGCTCGCTAAATCGCACATCACTTTGGTCTGTTCGTCGAAGCTCATCGCAACGATCTCGTCCAGCGTCGGCTTGGCTAAGGCCATCCTTGCCGCGCCAGGTGCTGCCACTGTGATCGTCTGCCCCATCTCTAGGTAGGCGAACCAAATCAGGGCAAGCTGATCTTCGGCGCTCAAAAGCTTGAAGCGGGCGGTTATCGCTGGTACGGCATCAGCTATTTGCGTATCTGGAAAAATCTGTCGTGCTTTATCGATCGTGTACATCGCATCCCGGGTACGTGGTCTTACGAGACTATCACCATGTAAACGGTTGTGTCCTATTTCGCGTCATTTTTGACGTAAATATGCTTTTCGTGGTATGAGCACGGAACTTCGTGAGGGCGCCTTGGTGAAGCCTTGGTTTGAGCAGCTGAGGACGATTGAACCAAGCTCAACTCGATCGAACTGCTGGTTAACTGTTTATTTCTTCGATCAATTTCTAAAATGTTCCTTTAAGCTTGACAATAGTGTTTGAGGGAATTCAATTTAGCAGAATTATTTGTATTTGCTGCATCCTATGTTCAACGCAATCTGACATGAATCTCTCATAACTAGTGGAATGTGCACGAACTTGGTTGCGATTGAACTAATTTTTACTTTTTCAAACCGTTTCCTCTCGTCATGCCCTGCTTCGAAGAAAGATAATGTTGTATTGGCTTGATATAGACCGTACGATTGTTGAATCATTGTGACTGATCGGCTTCCTCGCGTGAAGACTCGATGTTCGACGCCACGAGATAAATATGCAAGCTGATTTTTTCGCTTCAACGTTTCTCTAGAATTTGAGGATCTTCTCTATTGCTTAACTCACGCGCTGTTCCTGCATTCGAAGTTCCTCGTAAGCCTGCCAAAGCCCGACGACTTCTGCGCATTGCGATTGTTTGTTGCAGACTCGATACCGCCCGTTGCCAACTGCATCAATCGTTGACCCCTTCGATGTGGCACAAATTCGGCTGATAAAAGACATTGGGTGTCGTGCTCTGCCTTTTGGTTTAGGTCCGCTGGGCTCTTTGCCGCCAGAAAATGTTTTAGTTTGATATGACTACCAAGAAAATAAATAAGTTTTCTTGAGCTTTTCTTGGTTTATCCTAAGAAAGGCTATTTTTTGAGGCCAGTTGCTTTTCAGTATGCTATGGGGGGATTCAGTCAATCATGCTTAAGTGTCACGCTGCATTGGGGTTGAGTCATTCCGATGACTGATGCTTTGCCCCATGAGCTCAAGCGTTTTCTTCAGTTCTTGGGCGGTGATTTAAGACTTCAGGCTCAAGTGCAAGCTTGTGTGACTGCCGACGAGGTTGCTGTCTTGGCTCAGCACTATGGTTTTGCTGTAACAGGGGATCAATTCTTATTGTTATCGGGTCGTCGTGCGCATGGTGTAACTGTGACGCGTGTTGATCATCCAGGTGAATATCCTGGTCGATACTATTAATGAATAGTAAAACGATAGCTCTTTTGAATGTTGTTTTCCACCAAGCATCTCTTTCTGGCTAAGCAACCTGAATCAATTTTCCGGTTTGATCTTTGAGGCCACGCTTGCGTGTTGACAATGATGCCATCACGAAACTCGATCGATGCTCTTCTGAAGAAGATAGAGTAGCTTTTTCATGCAGGATATCGTTAGTCTTTAAAATTTTTAGTGTTGAAAAAAATGAGGTTGATAGATTTTTCAGAGTTGTCCAAAATTTCCTTTGTCATCGTCGTCTCTCTTCTTTGTATTGGATATATTTTTTAAGGCGGATTGGAGTATTGGAGGTGTTGGTCCCTTGCCATTATGGACTATTCCCTGGGCTTCTTAATCACAATTGAGATGGTCTCTTTCTAGGGATTTGAGACTTTTGCTTTGGTTTATACCTTTGACGCCCCGTCGGGGTTTCTCCCGCTTGTCTTCGATGGCGTTAGCGTGTTACTTGTTTCGTTTGGCTCGATACGAGGCTAAATTCAATCAGTCGAAGGAGTTAATGAATTAAGTTCATTATGTATTTGATTGTTGTGTTCGACCGCGTAATGCTTATTTGTTTGTGAATCCCTGGGCATTTGATTTTACTTTGTTTTCTTCTGAGATTGTCTGAATAGTGTTCGGAGTATCGATTTTACTATCAATCCAGCGAGAGATAATATAAATGGCTATAAACATTGGAATATAGATTTTGTAGGATCCTTGCTGATCAATTCCGACGAGATTTCCACTCACAACAGCCAATGAGCTCAGGATCAGGTAAATGCTGACCCGACGAATTAATGGTGAGATCTTCATCATTGTTCCTGTTGTGGGCTCTGTATGTTGGTTTGTCTGACTGAATGTATCTTTAAGATGTCGGTGGTCGATTTAAGAGTGACACAGAAAACTCATTGAGGGCTGTTGCGGCCAAATCTGATGTTGCTCCGTACTTAGCAGACCATTTTTCGACGAGTTTGTGGAGGTCTTGCCACATCTCAATCATCGAAAGGGGGTCAAAGCTGTTTTCAATTGGTGTTCCACCCCCTTCGCTTGTCATGGTTCATTTTATTTCTACAGTCATCATCGCAAGTCGACCTAGCGCGAGGATGCTCATCGTTCAGTAGACAAGCGATGGCAACGATTCTTGTGACGGGTGCGAATCGTGGCATTGGCTTGGAATACTGCCGACAACTCCATGCGCGTGGGGATAGCGTCATTGCCGTGTGTCGTGGTGTTAGTCCAGAACTCGAATCATTGGGTATCCGAATTGAGGCTGGAATCGAACTCACCCAAGCGGCCTCGATTGATGAACTGGTGTCCCGTCTTCAGGGGCAGCCCCTTAATGGCGTGATTCTCAATGCTGGAATCCTTCAAAACACGGTTTTGAAGGATTTAGATGCTGATGCCATTCGTCAGCAGTTTGAGGTGAATGCTCTCGCTCCTTTGAGGCTTGCCAGCGCTTTGACGAGTCAGCTGTCGTCAGGTTCTTGGATTGCGTTGATGACCAGTCGTATGGGATCCATTGCCGACAACAGCTCAGGTGGCTCCTACGGCTATCGAATGTCGAAGGCTGCTTTGAATATTGCAGGTAAGTCTCTAGCCATTGATCTCAAGCCAAAGGGGATTGCAGTTGCGATCCTCCATCCCGGTTTGGTTACCACCCGCATGATTCAGTTCAATCCCAATGGCATCAGTCCTCAACAGGCGGTTGAAGGTTTGTTGAAGCGGATCGATTCCTTAACGCTTCAAACGTCCGGAATGTTTTGGCATGCCAATGGAGAACAACTGCCTTGGTAGATCATCACAGCTCTAGATTGTTTTTCTGTGGTGGATGAGGCGCTCCATGGGCTTTGATCCCCGCCAGTGGTCGTCCGATTCACAACCCAGGCAACGCCAACGCGTTACGAGCAACGTGGAGGCTTTATTGGCGGAGAATGATGCGCTCCGGCGAGACGTACATCGGTTGCGTGCTCAGTTAAAACTGCTTCGGACGCGGCAGTATGAAGGGAAACGGACCAAGTCTCGCCAATCAAGCGATGACACGACTGATGTTTCCCGAATTACGGCCTCCCAAATTGATGAATGGGGAGAACAACTTTCGCAGCAAGCAGGTTGGCGTGATCTCAGGCTTCGTAGCCTGAATGTCTTAATTGATCGTTTGAATCGCAGCAGTTTTCATCCACAGCTCAACCTTTATCAGCGTCTCGATCGTGTAGTACCTGGATTTGGCAGTGAGATTCAGGCAGCTATAAACGGTTCAGCTACAAAAAAACGCTGCGCTGTCTTAGCTGCTTTTGCGTTTTATGGAGTCCGTGCCCCTGAATGGCTTAGCGAAGATCCTCATCGCGTCGTTCATGAGCTTCTTAAGCGTCAGGAGCCAATTCGATCTGGTCGACGGACAAGGACTGATCAACGCTCCACGGATCGCAGCGGATCTGATTCATTCGATGCTCGCTCCGTTGCCTTTCGGATTTTGGGGCTTGAACCGGATGCCTCTCAGCAGGCGATTAAGCAGGCCCATCGTCGTCTCGTCAAACACCACCACCCTGATTTAGGTGGATCAGCAGAGGCTTTTTGTCGTATCAATGAGGCTTATCAGCTGCTCTTGCAATAGTTCATTGTTGATGCTTTCTGATCGATCATTCTTTGTCGAACTTGTCTATGGTATGGGTTATCTTGCATCTGTTCCCTCCGGAATTCATTCTTGTTATTCGTCATCAGTAGCCATCGTTGGTATTTAATGCCTTTCAAGTGTTGGCAGTGATTCGTAGCTTGGAATACTTGATATTGTTTTACTTGCGGGAATATGAACATTTATAGTAATCAGTGGATTAACTTTATTAGAGCCTCTTGATGGATTCTATTGTAATCGTTGATTCTGATTATGCAATGCCATTGTATTGATTTCGTTCTCCTCTTTGATGGATGAGAAGGATGAAGGGCCTTCGAATAATTGCAATGAACTGGTTTTGATCTGAAGTTTGTCGTCTGAAATCACTAACGCGTATAGATGGATTTCTACTGATGAGTGATTTCTTGACCGATTCTCGTGTACTTATTTATCTTTGTTTTGAGAGGGTAAGTCGGAAGGTTGTACGAGTACGTAGACAACAGCAACAGTAAACACAACTCCGACGACGACTAGAGCAATAATGGCGGTTGAATAGTCAGTCATTGTGTTGGTTGGTTGGGTTTTTTATTATAACACTTTTTAGATTTATTGACTTAATTGTTATTCTGAACCATCGATCAGGTCTTGGATTTGAATTGAGTCCAATCTTCGCCGTTCAAAGACGAGTTGTCGTAGTTTCTCAGCGTTCTGCTTGTTCTCTCCCTCTGTCCAGTGTTGCGGATGAGCGAGCCGTGATTCAAGCTCTGCGATGCGGTTTGTGAGATTACGCGCTTGGCCCTCGGAGCCAGATTTCATTCCCACTATGGCTGTTTTGTCGTGGGAATGCTGAACTGATCTTCCGGTTGCGTACTCATCTGCCTCTCCATGGAACGTTGGTGCGGTGTGCGGCTGTATTGATCATCTCGATATTCATGGTGTCCACTTGTCGATTGACCGATCGGTCGTGGTTGGGCGGAGAAGATGTGGTGTTGTTTTGTGATCTAAATCAGCTGTAAAAGCGAAGTTGTTGGGGGGAGCATGCCTGAGCAGGGCCATGGTTGTGTCATGAGCATGAGTCTTCAAAGAGTCGTTGCCCGCGGTACAGCGCGCAGCTTGATTAATGGTTCGGCCTCGCCGAGCTACGAGATGGTGATCAGCCTTTACAAACTATTGATGCTTGAAGGAGATGCTGTCTTGGCGGCTGGCTTGTTGGACTTGGCGGCTTCCATGGACCTGTCAGAGGAGGAAGAGAGCTCCTGCCTTTAGATTTGTTCACCCGAGTCAATCGATTGAATAATTCTTTCTTGCTGGCTGAGTGATTTGTTGTTGGTCGTGGTTCGTTGATGCTCCGATGAAGACCGATGTGGATTTTGCTAGCCGCCCCACACCGGCCCTTAATAGTCTTATCGCGCGTCCATCAAGTCTTACTATGAGTGGATCGCTCCGATGAGGTGTTGGTGTGGCTGTTCTGACCTGGGTTGCTGTGTTTTCGGTGATCCCCTCGGTTCCATCCGCCAACCTTGGTCTCTTTAGGCAGTTAAATCAGGAGCTTGGGGCTTTGTGTCAGGCTCCGCCAGCGAAAGCTGTCAAGGTTTGTCGCTTACATGCACGACTCGTTCGTAGTTAACGAGCCGTGGTGTCTACAACAATTTGCACTTAATATGCTTCGATCGAATAATGGACTAATTCAATTGATTTGCTTCGTTATGGGATTGAAGTAGATAGCAATATCGGTTGTATTTTAGCCTAAAAATTGTTGTTAATTTGTGGATCGAGCAGCCATTCTCGCCATTCCTGCGTTAGGGCGTAGCTCTCTTCGAATAGTTCAAGTTTATCAAGTACAAGAATTTGCTTCCAGATTTTTTGGGTGAGCAGTTGTCTAAGGGCTATTTGTGAAACTGTTCCTTTCATGGTTGGTTGAGCGATGTTTTCTTTTTAAGTTTTTAGAGCTGAGATCAGAAGATTTCTTTCCCATCTTTTGTGCGATGTAGATGATTTATGGGTTGACTTTTTTTGAGGTGAGTTCGCTCTGCATGATCTGCATCAGGCGTTCGGGTGATTTGTATTGCCTTGGCAGTGAATGATGTAATTTTTCTAGCCGTTCCCAGCACACTGTCCTTCTAAGACGCTCAGGCTGCTGACCATCGCGAAGCAAAAGCTTCATTGCTTTGCAATACAGGGGATACTTCGCTTCAAGTTCGCCGATTGTCAGTGTTGTGGATTGCATGCTTTAACCATTTCATTTGTGTACTGTCTCGCAAAACCTGGATTGTCTCTCCTCCCAAAAGGGGACAGTTGCCTTGCCCTTGATTAGGGAAGGACTGCTACAGCCTACCTTGCTGTGATAACCGGGCGTTTCCGGTTGCTGCGTTTCAAAATATTCAAATCTCTTTTCATCTCAGACCCTGAGACGCTTTTGCACCATTTCAATCTTATGCATTCAGATGAACAACCCTTGGCTGATCCCTTGGTTGGAAGACGATAATCTTTTCGTGAATTTTTAGAGTACAAATACCCATCCCCTTGCCACAACTCACGGATATGTCGTCCTAGGTACCAAGTTATGACTTGTCTATGACGACTAACAACGTCGTTCCCGATATGGGCAAGCATGTTGTAAGGATGGTTGTTCGGCGAATTGAGCCCCATCATGGACCTCACGCCTTACCTACATGATCCCTCTTCATCAGCTTTTGATGATGCCCTTCTTTCAGTAGCTGTTAAAGGCAAAATTGCGCTGGCGATGCGTGGTCGTTTTTTTCTCCGCTGCTTTTGTGAGAGCTTTGGTGAAAAATCTCATATTGGATGTGCCGTAACTGATGAAGATGCTTGCTTGCAATATTTGTGTGCTGAAGAGTTTGAATTGTTGATTTGTACAGATCAGCTTGAGCGTGGTAACGGTTATGAGCTGGTTCGAAAAGCTAAAAAAAATCAGCCACAGCTCAAAGCAGTTGTTCTTGCTTTAACAGATGAGATTCCTGTTGAACACGACAATGCTCCATGGTTAGAAGCTGTTGTGGCTGAAGCTGACATCATTGAGGATCAAAAACCTCTTGAAGCTGCTGTTTTGGCAGTGATGGGACGCCATTCCTATCGAAGTCCGTCGTTGCGAGGTGGGGGTTTGCCCTATCTGAGTTGTCCCCGTTTAACGCCTCGCGAGTACGAAGTATTGGATCGTCTCGCCCGTGGAATGACCGATCGGGAAATTGCCGAGGCTCTAGTGGTTAGTGAGCAAACTTCAAGGACCTACACCAAGCGACTGCTGAAAACACTTGAGGTGAACAATCGAGTCCAGGCCGTTTTGAAGGGTATGCGATGCGGAATGGTTCAGCTCTGAATTGATCACTCAGCTTTGGCTTGGCCCGGTCTTACCCCTTGCATCTTGCTGCCCATTCCCTGGCCGGCCTTGGTCTCTCACCGTTGTCTTTGGTTGTTAGGGCCCTTGGCCCAACTTGAATCGACCATGGCTTCGTTCGTAGGCCTTGCGACCATGAGGGCACGCGACATGGCGCTCTTCTGACTTTGTGTGTTGGCTCACGTCCTATGTCCGCTAGCCCAAACCAACGCCATCCGCTTTCCTCCGAAGCTTGTGGCGATGTGTGAAAATGGTGCTATCCCTTTTGGATTAATTTTTTGACGATTTTCATTGGTAATCTCTCCTGGGACGCAGAGAGAGAAGACCTCATTCACTTGTTCAGCCAGTACGGTGAAGTCAGCAAGTGCTCGATGCCCCTCGACCGTGAGACCGGTCGTAAGCGCGGATTCGCCTTCGTTGACCTTGGCAACTCTGCTGAAGAAAAGACCGCCATCGACGATCTTCAGGATGTCGAATGGATGGGTCGTGCCATCTCTGTGCGTGTTGCTGAACCGCGCCGCTGAGCAAGGCTCATCGTGAAACGCGTTTGGGATCATGGCTCTGAACTCTGCTCTGGATTTCAGAGCATGTCCCATTCGTCGTTTTTTCTGTCACGAAGGCTGAAGGCCGGCTTTGCTGTTGTTTGTGATGTCAGGTGCTGTGATGCACTGCTGGTTGATCACATGAGTGCTTTGTTCTCAGATTTCTGACTAGCTCAGTTCTTTTTGTGATCGGGTGGTTCGATCCGATGTCCATTCTCCTGAAATACCCCATAAGGGGGTATTAAAATTTTGTTTTGTTTGTCTTAATGGTTGTCCCCCGCCAGTTTGGCGATGTCGATCATCACCTTCACCAACCAACCGTCTCTTGCCGAGTTGCAACAGACCTACGATGTCTATGCAAAAGCACTCCGCTTGTTGGTTGCTGATGGAGTCAAGGACTCTGAAGCACGTAAGAGTGTTTGTTGGAAAAGGCTTTTGAGCTTGCACGAGGCTCTGCCTCATCTCTACAGCCATCCTCAGTCGATGTTCTTGGGGCTTCAGAATCGCTGAACAGGGCTTGATTGAATCCTGGGGTTGGCTGTGAAGATGCTGATTCTTTAATCCATCTGATAACCCCCTTCTTGTTGCAGGTATCGAGAAACAAAATTTGATCACAATCTATATATAAAATATCCGCATTTTTTCGTACAGATTGCTGCATATTTGGTGTGTCAAATCTCTTTGCTCTTGCAAAGAAGATCGATGCCTGTGTGAGAGTTACTCTTCGATGACTCCACAGGCCACGCGTAAACCACCTCCTCCTAAAGCTGGAGTGTCACTGTAGGTATCCCCCCCGGCATGAACAATTAAGGAATGACCCTTGAGATCACTGCTGTTCAGACGAGGCGCTACGACACTTGTTTTCGTCGTTCCATCAACATCAACAATTAGCTTACTGAGATCGCCGCGATGGCCACTTCCGAATGGTCCCAGGTGGGTTCCCGTGTTGTCTGGATCCCAATGACCTCCAGCTGCTAGTCCGGCAACAGGCTCCCCTTCTGGGTTTAGGGCCACCTCGCAGCTTGGATTGCTGTGAAGATGAAAGCCATGTTCCCCAGCGCTCAGATTTGAAAGTTCGGGGAAGATCACAAGCCCCTGATCATTGTCCTTCGCGATCACCGATCCAATCACGTCACCAACTCCACTGGTGTCGATGCTTCGCATGGTGATGTCGATCGGTTCAGCGTTGGCCACGGGGGCAGTGATGAGCCAGCACAGGAGACAAACGACGGTGATCAAACTCTGCATGGGGAGAAATCCAGGCTCCCTCATTGTGTCGTCATCCACCAACCTGTGTTGGGATTGGTCCGTAGGGTCCACCTTGATCGAGGTACCGAAGCGGAATCCTATTGATTTTGTTTCACCTTGGCAGGTCGACCTCGTCGATTTTGGCGATTGTCTGGGAGGATGCAGCCGCGAATGGCGTCATTGATGCCCCCTGGTGCTGTTCATGACGTGGGAGTACACGCAATTGCGCTTTGTTCCAAGGGGAAAGTCTTGGACGGGTGAAATTGAGGAGCTTTGGCTCGATGACCAACAGTTGATTTCAAGAAGCCAGCCGCAGCGGGATGTGAGCTTGGTTGGACTCATGAATGAGCTTGGGCAGCAGGGGTGGGAGTTGGTGGCGTATGCCCAACCATTTACGGGCTACCACGGCGGGTGTTATACGTTTAAACGTCCGAAGTAATTGCTATGTGATGGTTTGAGATTTTTGAGCGGTGTTGCTATCCACGGATCAGCCGATGTCACATTTCAATTCCAACAGGAAACTTGAGCGCGACTTCGAAATTGCGAAAAATCAGGGTCGTTGGCTCAGTGATCAGGAGCATATGGATCTGGAGCAGCGCTCCAATCAACGCACCAAGCTGATTGTTCTGACGGCTGTTTGCGTGCTTTTGCCCCCGTTATGGCCGTTTGCTTTTGGATTAACCCTTTATTTGCTTTTTCCAAAAACCACATCCCGCATTGGCATTGTCGCCACAATTGTTGTGCTTCTTGCTGGTTTAGTGTTGACAGCTTTTTTACTTTTTATTTTTTTGGGTATCTTTAACGCCTTGTTTTAATAGGCTTCATGATGTCAAATCTTATTTGCTTTTTTTGAAGTCTTCGCGGCGACCTGATTTGATTAGTGTTTTTCCTGCCTAATAGTTTTTGTCACGTATCTTTTGCATACTCTGACCCAAATGAGTCGGTACTTTCGTCCTTAAATCAAAGTCTTTGCTATGAACAATTAGTAATGAAAACCGGTTTGAGTTTTTTAATCCTTAGCCTAACTCCAACAATGGCGAGCCAGCAATCATCGATCAATCATTAGATCGGATTGTCAAGTTGCCCTACTGGTCTTGTTCTGATGTCCGATCTGCCGTTCATTTGACGTCTGCGTGCCGCTTGAATCTCAAACGGCCATCGAAGAATTTTCGATCACCCAGCAGGAGCAGGCCTAAGGCGGCACAAATCAAAGTCTGATTCGCAGGTTTGATCACCTTGAACATTTTGACCTCAACGAGCCTTCTACTTCGTTAAGTTGTGTGAAAGGTAATTGCTCTCTCATGGCTGGTTGCTTCGGAGTTGTTGGCTGTGGTTATGTCGGGTCGACGGCAGCGCGTCATTTTGCTCAGCTTGGCCTAGAGGTCACGGGGACCACAACCTCCCCGTCCAGATTGCTGGAACTCTGTGATTTGGTTGATCACCCGCGTATTTATCGAGCAGGAGATCCAGGCTCTGATCCGAGCTTTATGAATTCCCTTGACGGGCTCTTAATCGCGATCGCGCCCACTTCGGTGAGCATGGAGGAGGACAACTATCGCGCTGTCTATGGAGCTGGTGTCACAGCATTGGTCGAGGCGATCAAATCTCGGCAATCCGATCGTCCTCTCCATGTGACTTATCTCAGCAGTGCTGGGGTCTACGGAAATCAGTTTGGAGCCGTTTGCGATGAATCCACTCCCACCGATCGATCCAATAGTGCGAATGCACTTTTGGCTGATGCTGAACATGCAATTCTCAGCTTGAACGCTTCGGGTACGTCAACCTGCGTTCTGCGATTGGGGGGAATTTATGGTCCCAACAAAGATATTGCTTCCTACATACGAAGCGCCTCAGGGCAAATGGTTCCTAAGAATGGAAGTCATGTCAATGCCTGGGTGCATCTTCAGGATATTGTTCGTGGCATCGATTTTGCCTTTTCTAAGCAGCTAAAAGGCATTTTTAATCTTGTCGATGATCTTCAAGTCTCCCGCAGAGATCTCTCGAATCTTCTTTGTGACGATCAAGGCCTTGCACCTGTGATTTGGGACAATCACGACCGACCTGATGCACGAATCTTCAATGCTCGTGTCAGTAACGAAAAACTTAAGAAACTGGGCTTCCAGCCGTCGATTTGTTCAATGCTTGACCCAGTGACGGCTGTTTAACCCATTGCTCAGGCCTGATCATTGTCGCAACGTTTGACCTGCTGGTTCATCATCGTCGGATTAGCGGTGCTAACGCAATGCAGCTCGATGACTCGGGTGCGTTTCCGTTTTCGACTTCTACCGTTTTCTGAACCTCCGGCTAGGCCGGTTTTGCCCCAACAGAACCGTGAATTATCAGACATTTTTTTGATTTGACACCTCAAGCTCAAGTCTTTTGCCTGCTTTGTATCAATACGAACATTTTGTTCCGCTCCTCTGGGGCGTAATGGTGACAGTCCGTTTTGGATTGCTTTGGATTTGGTGACGACTCGGAGCGATGTTGTTGGTCTACATCGACTGGTGCCGCAGAGCATCCATGGGGTGCTCTGGTTGCAAACCCACTTCCCTGCTTCAGAGTGGGATGCTCTACTGCTCAATCAAGCTTGCTTGAGCCGGGATTGCCTCGACAATTTGTTGTCCGATGCGATGGCAGCCGGTTTACTGGTGCAGCAGCAGCCAGTCACCGCTTAGACAGCAGATTTGTTTGTCTGTGAGTTAACACTTTTTATATTGTGTTTTGAACACTCGGATTTTTGTCGTTGGTGAGGTGGTTTTGAAGATAGTCCTGTTCATCCTCCCCCACTAATTTTTTGATTTGTGAACCGACGTTGCTAGCGGCCACGTTCGTCCCGTTGAGTTGATTAGAACAATTGAGTTCCGCTCTGAAATTCTGTGTCGGAAGATTTTTGTATCGAGTTTGCGTCTTCTTTGGCAATCATGCTGATTGAGTTGAACGCTGAGTTACAAGATTTTGCTGAGCAGATCGATCAAATTTCTTTGGTTGAACTGGAAGGCGCCCTCTGATCAATTTGACCATCGTTTAGAAGTCTTGATTGTCCCAAATTTGTACTTTGGTTCAATACTGATTTTTGTGTGTGTTTTATTTTTATCGTTCTGCATATTTAAGCGCTTTTAGTCCCATCACCATGTGGGTTCTAAAACTTCCTAGCGCCATCAATTGTTTTGGTGATCTGGTGGTTCCGAGAGAGTCTCCTTGATTTTCAATCCAGCGAATCAGTTCTTTGGTCTGATCTGCCCAGGCACTTAATGCTGCTCGAAGCAATTCGTCTTCGTCGATACCAGGCCAGTCCATTGATTGATCGTCAATGGCAGCCTGTAGAAGTTCCATGAGCTGGTTGTGGCTCAGGGCATCTGGAAAAGAGGGTTCGGTTTCGATAATTAAGAAAATCTGAAGGCCTTCCTGGACCGTAGTCCTGGGTCTGGCCTTTCTGCCACCCCTAGCGATCGATGTCGACGGGGAGCCCCTGAATGTTTAGGGCAACTTGTCTGGCCAAAAGCAAGGCTGGATAAAGCATTTTGGCCGTTGCGTCGTCGCGGAACATGCCTCGGAGGATTCCTAAAAGTTGATCAGTTGGCTCCATACGTCGACACAATTCGCTGATGGCTGCACTCCCATGCCAAACGGTGTCCCCCTCGATCAGCACAGCACCATTCGCGAGCGGGAAACCCCGTGCTCTGAGATCACGCCTCTGAACGTGATCAGTTCGACCATCAACGATTTGAAGATCGTGCACTCCGCCGCTTAATTCGCTCCGTGCTGCAAAGTTTCGGCAGAATGGACATCCGCCGTCGTAGAGGAGGGTGAGGGTCATCAATGAATTCTGCCGTGCGTTCACTCCTGGCTGTGGCTTTCGTTCTCTTGATCAACCTCGTGGGGGCCACAACCGCCTCGGCATCTTGGCGCTGTGAAGGAGATCTGCTCACGGTTGAACGGATTTCAGGAGCTGTGGATCCCCGTGGACTGGTGCAAGAGCTGCCCAACAAGCTGGATGGAACCCTCCCCGGCGATGGGATCCTTCTCTATTGGCGAGAGCTCGCGCTGCAGTTGCCTCGAACCAATAACGCTGGCACGCCGAGCTACACCGATGGAAAATGGTGGTGGCGTGAAGAGGATTCTCAGCATCCAGAATTTTTTGAGCGCCGTGGTGAGATTTTGCGTTATGTCTGCGACCCGGCCTGACGCCCTTTTTTGGTAGCCCATCCCGCTCCAGTCGCTGTGATTAAGGCCAGTCCTGTTCGTCCCAAGAGCCCGATCAATCGTTCTTTTGGATTGATCGCTGTGATGTCCCCCTTCGTCGAATAGGGCACCGAGCAGCAGCCATGCTCCGTTGACGACAACCGTGAACCAGAACGCGCGCCAACGTCTTGAGTACAGATCTCCAGTGCCAAGACCTGTCACCGCATTGAGCACGATCGCTACCCACGCCGAGGAAGCCGCCAAGATCTGATCAGGCGTTGGCGTTTTTGTTTTGAACGACGTCGCTACAACATCATGACGAATTTGATCGTATCGCTGGTTTGCTTGGCGCTGACGGCGTCTGCATTCCTTGGACTGCTCATTCTTTGGGTTGGTTTACAGCGGGTGTTTCGTGAAGCCCCGCAGCTCAATCCTGTCGTACGACCCGACGTTGCCATGGACGTTGATGGTGATGACATCAGTCTCACGGTTGTGATTCCAGCGTTCAACGAATCACTCAATATCAAACGCAGTCTTGGGAGTGTTTTTCAATCTTTGCCGCCCTGTGGGGACTGGCGTGTGATTGTTGTCGATGACATGTCGACAGATTCCACAGCGGCTTTGGCACAGGAATGTGCTCAAGAATTGGATGTAGACGATCGTTTCACCTTGATTCAGGCGGGGCCCCGTCCTGTGAATGAACGTTGGGTTGGCAAGAACTGGGCCTGTGCAAAAGCGATGGAACATGTGAAGAGTTCTTGGGTTCTCTTTATCGACGCCGATGTGGAATTGCGGCCCACGGCCCTGCGTCGTGCTCTTCTTCAAGCGATTGATGAACAGGCTGATTTATTTAGCCTGGCCCCCCGTCTCGTCTGCACATGTCTTGCCGAATGGATGGTTCAACCGATCATGGCCAGTTTGTTGGGCCTTGGTTTCCCGATCGTTGAAACCAACGATCCCTGCTCGGATGTGGCGTTTGCAGCTGGTCCATTCATGTTATTTCGCCGCTCTGCCTACGACTCCATTGGTGGTCATCAAGCGCTAGCCGCGGAAGTGGTCGAAGACCTTGCGTTAGCTCGAACCATCAAGCGGTCAGGTTTTCGTCTTCGCTACGTGCTGGGCCTGGATGCCGTTGATCTGCAGATGTATTCCAATCTCTCTGCTCTTTGGGAAGGATGGACAAAAAATTGGTTTCTTGGCCTTGATCGCAGTATCCCCAAGGCTTTGGCGGCTGGGGCAGTGGTGGTTCTGATGTTTGCATCTCCATGGATTCTTCTACCTATCAGCATTGCTTTAACTGTGGTGTCGATTGGGACACCGGTTATTACGGCTGCGGCCTCTCTGTTTGCAGCAATGGCTTTATCCCTACAAATTCTTCTGCGTTTTTGGATCAAAGATCGTTTTGGTGTCCCGGTGAAGTTCTGGTGGTTGATGGGAGCTGGTGGGCTGTTGGTGGGTGCGATAGCTCCTGTATCGGTGTGGAGAAGCATCACTGGTCGTGGTTGGACGTGGAAGGGACGATCCCTCTCCTGGTACTAGCGCTTGTTCGATGATTTGTGCCGTCGTTGTTTTGTCTTTCGCGTTCCGCCGTAGCGATATCCCGCTTCTTGAACAACCGCAGCCCAACATTTGGGGCAGACAAACAACCAGCTCGGTTGCTTGTCACTCGTCACCCTGAAATGGGTCTCTCCAGGGCAATGACAAACATCGCATTCATGCTGTTTGTTTTCCACAGATTTTGGCCTCTCTGACGGCTTTTTTGAAGACCTGTTGATCTCGCACAAGATTCATGGGTCTTAAAACGATCAACGCATTGCGGTGGGTGGTGTTCGGTTTTGAAGTTGTCCATGAGTGGTCGTCAGCAAAAAAAGCGTTGCTATCACTACATTCTTCTCAAACATACAGAACCTGGTTGGCCGTTGCTGTAGGAAAATTTTTTGGTTTTCTTGCGCATGTTCCAGGTGTCGTTTTGACTCCTGCCTGCCTGCGGGGAGGAGTCTTCTTGCGTTGTGGAATACCTGTGCAAAAGCTGCGTTTCATGCGCTTTTAGGGGGTAATGGTAATCATTCTTGGCTGCTTTCCTTTGGTTTGAAAGGTGACTTGGAGGCTGCAAGTGCGGCCATTTCGTGGGCCGTGCGTCCTGGCTCGATGGCGGCTGGCTGGCCCTCGTAGTGGGCGAGCCAGCTCTCATAGGCCTCTCGCTGGGATTGCTGTGAGGAATGGTCTGCATCTGTCAAAAAAATCTCAACGTCCTCGCGAACCACTGGGGTTCTCGCCAAGCCGCGCTCGACCTGGCTTAAACGCTCTTCGATGGATGACAGGCGTTCAAGCAGATCCCCCTCAGGGTTTGTGCTTTTCAAGGTGATTCGAAGTGATTTGGACAGCTTGAGCTTGATGTGGCGCTTTTTTCCCATGCTGAACAGTGCTCTTCTGCCATGGTGGAATGACTTAGAGGAGGTGTGCCATGGAAGGACTCCCCCCTGTTACACCCATGACGGCCCTGATTGTGGATGCCGAAGGCCGCTTGACGTATGTCGGTGTCGACGGTTGCCGGCGCGTCATTGTTGGGGACGCCGAGCTTCTTCAACGCCTGCAACAGCTACGCCATCTGCCGTTCGAGGACATGGAGGGCGGTTGCGGCATTTGATCCTTGACGGACTAGTACACATGCACTAAAACGCATGTATCAGTTGCCAGTGCTATGTCGCCCAGCTCCCCCTATGCAACCTTTCAAGCTGATGCCTGGATGCGTCAATCTCTGATTCGTCCTCGCAAGATCTTTGCTCCTGCGGCGGTTCCGCAGGTCAGGCGTTCAAGTGGAATGTCTCGTCGCCGTCATCCTCAAGCCGTTCAAGGAGAGCTCTTTCTGTTTCCTGTTGTTCTCCCTTGTTAACCACTCTGCAAAGAACGTTTGCAGATTGGTGCGAATGCGCTGAGGTCTGCCAATCTGATTGCTGGTCTTTCGCTGTCCCTCCATGCTGCTCTTCGCATCCCAGACGGCTCAGGGTGGTCCTTCGGTAATCCTCCCCGCTCTGTTAATCACAGGATTGTTGGTGGCAGCATCTCAAGCTTTTGTTCCCAAGGGCGGTGATCAGGATTAAGGGCGTGTGAGTTGACTGATCCAGTTCAGTCCTGAGGTTGAAGGGCCGCCAACATCAAGGATCCAAAGTCGTTGGGATCGAAACTGCTATTGGGTGATTGTCCTAAACGAACAATCACCGCATTGAAGCTGGGCACGACGAGGATGAGTTGGCCTTCATATCCTTCTGCTGAATAGCTGTCTCGCGGTAGGTCTGGTCTTCGGCGCTTAGAGCTCAGCCACCAATGCGCTCCATATCCTTTCTTGGAACCTTTGGCTGCTGTAGTGGCATGGCGAATCCAAACTTTTGGGAGGATTTGTTTGCCATTCCAGGACCCTTTATTGAGATAAAGCAAGCCAAATCGAGCCCAGTCTCTTGCGCTTGCCCAAGCTAAAGATGACGCTACAAAATTTCCCGATGCGTCTGTCTCTAGGTAGGCCGAATGCATCCCCAAGGGTTTGAATAGTTTGTTGTAGGGATAGCTCCAGTATTCAGAATCATTGTTAATTACGAGACGTAGTCCTCTGCTTAGGATATTGGTTGTTCCTGATGAATATGACCAATCTCGACCTCGTCTTCCAATAAGTGGTTTCTTCGATGCAAATGTTCCTGTGTTGGCTTCTTGGGTGAGCATTTGAACCAAATCTGACTCCAAGTTGCCTGAACGTTCATCAAAGGCCAAACCACTGTTCATTCTTAATAGGTGGTCCAATGTGATTTTTTGTCGGCCATCGTTGTCGTTGTTCCATTCCGGTAACAACAGAGGTTCATTGAGCTGCAATGTGCCATCTCGCACGCCAATCCCAATCAGGGCATGGGTGAGGCTTTTCGTCATCGACCAACCAATTAAGGGTGTCTTCGGTGTGATGCCAGCTGCATAGCGTTCAGCAACGACCCAGCCGTCTTTCACGACAACAATGGCGCGGGTCCGTTGAGGTGCCGAGGGTTGCGACTCTTGAAAGGCCTGGCTGATTGCTGTTTCTAGTTTGTGTTGTTCAATCTTGGGTGGCGTTTCCGATGCATCAGGGTCAAGCTTCCAGGGAGTTTTTGATGGTTTTGGATCTGTGGGTTGTCCTCTGGTCTGCTCGGGCAGTCTGACGACTTGGCTGTTGGCAATCACTTGACTGCAGCCCAGATTTGCTTGACGTACAGCCGCTCCTCGCACCAATCCAGCGAACGCCCAAGCCTGGACGACACCCTGATTTGAATCAATTTTGGTTTTGATCAATCCCTGGGCTAGGGATAGCTCCTCACGTTTGAGCCGTTCTGCATTCATTCCGGCCATCAAAACGCCGGAGCAAAGCATTTTGGCGCTGTAGGCCGTTCCAGCTCGTGCCAGGGAAAAAGTCTGACGCGCGTGGGGAATGATCAGGGTGGCAGCACCTAAAACGACAAGGCCAATTCCAAGCGTCCGTCTCTGCAGTGTGCGACCAAACACCCTTGCCAATATCGCCTCCGCATTAAAAAAGCGGGAGTGAATCTCCCGCTTTCATCATGGTCTCCGGCAGGGGCTAATACATGCCGTAGCTCACGCCGCGGTAGCGAAGATCGCGACCACCAGTGGCTTCCTGTTGTTGCCCAATCGGTTCGTAGGCCACGCCCCGATACCGCAATTGTGGTTTGCGTGGACGGACTAATGGAGTGTGCTGGGTGTCGGTGTAATCGGGATTTCGAAAGGCACGGGCCATGGCGGAACGTGCACGGTCAACAGCCCGTGTCTTGACAGCGCGGGCTTTGATCAGTTGAAGCGTGTTCATAAAGCACTCCTTCGTTGCCCACGCCCCCGTTGCCTGGCATGGGTCTGACTGCAGCTTCGAGGGGAAGCTCAACGTGGTCACAGCATAGCTCTTCTGTATCAATCGCTACTGAATTTCAACTTTCATTGCGTGTTTTGCCGTTCGTAGCGTCAGACCAAGGCTCTTCGGCTGCCTAGATGTGTTTTCTCACCAGGTCATTCAGTAGCGCGCAACAGTCCGAGCTGCTGAATGGGGGTGCGGCCAGCCAGGGCCATATGACACCTGCGGCCGTTATAGATCGCCAGATAGCGGGGCAACCACCGGCTCCGCTCGGTTGAGGTCTGGAAGGCCATCGAATACGCCCA
>JBDQPG010000011.1:0-45390 GCA_040260695.1 Synechococcus sp. SFB_27S_18OctNov_coas_78
GCCGATATTCAAACGGTGAAGACGGGCGATCGTTGACTCACGCACTCGAAACCGTTCCGACTTCGGGTCCCATTCGAGTTTGCGATAGCGCGGATATGCCGCAAGACATTCACCTCCCTGTTCCAAAAACATCAGGCACCAGGCCCAGTCTTCTTCTGAGAGGTTTTTGTATGCCGCAGAACTACGAATCGCCTTGAAGGTCTTTTCGGGATGGAAACCTGGTCCGCAGGCAAGGCTGGTGAGGTGTTGCAACAACACATCGAGGGGGGCATTCGGTGGTTTGCGCTGTTCCACTAACCCTTCCGCCAAGCCCCGTCGAACAGCACTGAGTTCGAGCAGCTCGAGAGCATTGGTGGGCATGAACAACACCTGAGATGTGCCGCCGGGGATGTGGGCTGAGCGGCCCGCCCGTTGCAACAGCCGGGCCAAATTTTTTGGACTACCGATTTGCACCACCTGCTCGACGGGTTGGAAATCCACGCCTAGATCAAGGGAACTTGTACACACCACCCAGCGGATCTCCCCTGATTTGACTGCCGCTTCAATGGCCTCTCGTTCGTTTCGATCGATCGCGCTGTGATGAAGGGCGAGTGCTCCTTCCATCTCTGGACAGGCGAAGCGCAAGCATTGATGCCATCGTTCGGATTGGTTTCGAGTATTGGTAAACAGCAGGGTGCTAACGCCTGGGTTAAGCGCAGCTACCAACTCCTCATACATCCGCAACCCAAGATGGCCTGCCCACGGAAACCCATCGATGCTGTCGGGCACGATGCTGCGGATTTCAGTAGCGCGAACCGGCGCGCCCTGAATGAGCACTGGTTCCACGTTGGTGCCGAGGGCGTGGCGGGCTGCTTGATCGATGTTGCCGATCGTGGCGCTGATGGCCCATGTCTGGAGCTGTTGCCGATTCTGCCGAAGCCAGCTCAGGCAGAGCTCCGTTTGGCTGCCCCGTTTGCTGCCCATCAGTTCATGCCACTCATCCAGCACCACTGTTTCCAGTTCGCTGAAGAGCTCTTCCGCTTTCGGATTGCTTAGCAAAAGTGTGAGCGATTCCGGTGTGGTCACCAAAATTTGGGGTGGTGCTTTCAGCTGCTTTGTGCGTTCAGTGCTTTTGCTGTCGCCATTGCGGATGCCAACCCGCAACGGCCAGCCCATCGCCTCAATCGGTTCGCGGATCGCCAGAGCAAGATCGCGACTGAGTGCCCGCAGTGGGGTGAGATAAAGCAAACGAATGCCCTGCCGCTCTGGCTCTTCGGCAAGCATTCGACTGAGGGGACCCATTACGGCGGCATAGGTTTTTCCAGAGCCGGTGGGCACCTGGATGAGACCGCTCATCCCTGAGTGATAGGCCTCCCAGGTTCTTTCTTGAAAGGGGAGTGCGGTCCAACCTTGTCGATCAAACCAGTCGTGAATTGGTTTTAAATGAACAACCCTGGAACAGGCGTGGCGTGGCGTCTGCATCGTTTATGGCGCGTCTTGCTGTCCCATGAGCTGCCGAGCGTCGTCGATGCGGTTGGCCTCCATGAATGGTTTGTCGCGGCGCCAGCGCAGGATTCTCGGAAAACGCACCGCGAGTCCAGATTTGTGCCGTTTGGAGGGATGGATTCCCTCAAACCCCAGTTCAAAGACCTGTTCGGGCCGTACGGAACGGGCCGGACCGAAGCGCTGCAATGTGTTGCGGCGAATCCATTGATCCAATTCGAGGATTTCTAGATCGGTGAGACCTGAATAGGCCTTGGCAAACGTGACAAGTTCGGGAGGGTCTGAACCGTTCCACAGGCCGAAGGTGTAATCGGTGAACAGATTGGCCCGACGTCCACTCCCTGCCTGGGCATAGAGGAGAACCGCGTCGAGGGTCATGGGCTCGAGCTTGTGTTTCCACCAGTGCCCGCGTTTTCGTCCGCTCAGATACGGCGAATGGCAATGCTTGAGCATCACCCCTTCAGCATGCTTTGCTCTTGCTTCCTGTCGATGCTGATCGAGCTCGTCCCATGTTTTTAGGCGCCAGTTCTGGCTTTGTTGTAAGCGCCACTGCTCTGGATGTTTCAACTCCTTGATCAATTCAAATAGCTTTTGCTGTCGATGTGCAATTGGCTCTTGTCGAATGTCTTGTCCGTTGTGCTCCAACAGGTCGTAAGCGATAAAACGCATCGGGCATTCACGTTTCAATAGGTTGCCAACCTGTTTTCGACCCAGACGTCGTTGTAATTGGTCGAAGCCCAGTGGTATTGAATCTTCTTCCTTCCAACAGATCACTTCTCCATCGAGAACAGTGCCATCCGGTAGAGCCTCACCGATCGAGATGAGTTCCGGAAAACTGTCGTTCACGAGTTCCTCTCCCCGACTCCACAGAAATGTGCCGTGTCCTCGGTGAATCAATTGGCCTCGAATGCCATCCCATTTCCATTCGACAAGCCAGTCATGGGGATCGCTGTCTTGAAGTCGTCGAACCTCGATAGGGCTGGCTAAAAAAAAGGGATATGGAGTGCCCTTCGATCGTTGTTCATCTGCGTTGGCGGGAAGGGTGAGCTGTTGAAAATTCTCAGCCGTTGGCTCAAAGCCGCCCATTAACCGTTGGACAACCAGTTCTATGTCGAGATCAAAGGCCTCTGCAATGGCGCGACTGATTAACCCCGTTGAAACGCCGACCCGAAATCCTCCCGTCAGCAGTTTATTAATCACAAAGTGTTGGTCTTCAGGAACCGACTGCCATAGATCGAGAACAGCGTTGGCTTCGTTGTCGTCTTTGAAACCGCTAATGGTTGGGAGAAGGGTGTCCATCCACCAGTTCAGTGGTTGATGGTCTGGAAGAGTCGGGAGATCTGATTCCACTGGGCCGATCTTGGTGCTCACGGCTGGCCAAAGAAGGGTGATTGTTTCGGCTGAATCGCCAACCTGGCCATGACATTCAGCAATTAACCACTCTGGAATGCCACCCCGTTGCTCAAGGATTGTGCGGAGCCTACGGCCAGTGATTAGCCGGCGTTTCCGTTTCCCCAAGAGAAGAACAAGAGCCCAAGCGGCATCGGCTGCTGGTACAGAACGGAAATGCTCAACAAGCAGAGAAACTTTGGCCCGCGTTCCTGTGACTTGGTCGAGCTGTTGGAATAAGGCCTGAAAGGCCAGCATGGTTTGTACAGCGCTTTCAACATCTTGTCGACTGATGCCGACGCCTGTGGGAATTGTGATCGAGACGTTTTGTGATCAACCGTTGTTGATTGCCAAGGTCTGTGTTCATCTAGTGAGTACACATCTTGGTGGATAAATGGCACTTCTTTGGGAGAACCTGGCTCAGCAACTCTCAAGCGTACGTGCGTCAATGCCGATTGCTGCTCCTGACCTGACGACTGGTTCTCAAGGTTCTGGTGATGATCCAAGCAACCGTCGGCGGCGTCTTGAGGCAGCACTTAAAGCAATTCAAGACAGTGGCAACACCATGATGATTGAATCGCTGAAGGCTGCGATTGAAGGCCGCGAAGCTAATTTGAATTTTCCTCCTCTTCCAACAGGAATCGGTCAGGGTGGTAATTGAACTGACAACGTTCAGTCTTGTTCACCTTCAAACAGAGTCTCGAGAGGTTCGGCAGCAATCCCTTCACATTCTCTTAGATACCGTGCCAGTACATCACTTTGCCCATGGGTGACATAAACCTTTTGGGCACCTGATTCCCGAACGGTTCGAATCAGACCCGGCCAGTCGGCGTGATCGCTAAGGACAAAGCCCCGCTCGTATCCACGCCGACGACGCGCTCCGCGTACGGCCATCCATCCGGATGCGAATCCTGTTTTTGGGTTTTTAAAACGGCGCATCCAACTCGAACGATGAGCTGAAGGGGGTGCCAGCACAAGACGTCCATTCAGTGGCTCCTTCGGAGGCAACGCACTGACGGGACGGCTCGGCGTCATTGGGACCTTCGCTTCGCGGTAATGGCGCGTGACGGTTTCGACGGCACCATGCAAAAGGACTTCCTCCTCAACCCCGATCGCCTTCAACTCAGCCAAAAGTCGTTGTGCCTTGCCGAAGGCATAGCAGAACAACAATGCTGGTCGGTTGCGATCTTCCTGCCACCAATCTCGAATTTGGGTAGCCACTTCCGCACCGCTTTGCCATCGGTAGATCGGCATCCCGAAGGTGGCTTCTGTGATCAGCACATCACATGGCACGGGATCAAAGGGTGAACAGCTTGGATCGTTGTCCCGTTTGTAATCGCCGCTCACCACCCAAACTTCTCCATCGGATTCCAACCGAATTTGGGCTGATCCCAAAACATGACCGGCGCTGTGGAACGACACTTTGCACTGACCCAGCCAGAACTCCTCCCCATACCGAATCGGATGGAGGTTGATGGTCTGACCCAAGCGTTGACGAAGTATCCCTTCGCTGGTGTCCACTGCCCAGTACTCGGCACAACCGGGCCGGGCGTGATCGGCATGGGCATGGGTGATCAGGGCACGGGGAACCGGTTTCCAGGGGTCCACCCAGGCATCGGCAGCCCTGCAATACAGCCCTGCTTCGGTGCGTTCAATCAACCCAAAATATTTGTAGCTGCGCTGATTCTGAATGTCACTAGTGTGAATCTGTGATTTGTATCCATCGCTGATGAAGTTATTGCTCACTGCGCTTTCTGTTGCCGCTTTGGCCATCCCCACATCCGTCCTGGCTCAAAAAAAGATCCCTAAAGCATCCGGCCACAATCAATGCCCCCTTGGATATGTCAATACCCTTGGCACAACATGCGTTTCGCCGATTTTTTACGAGATGCAGCCCACCAATGGTGAAGCTTGCCCATCAGGATGGATGAATGTTGGCGCTGGTTATTGTCGTAAGAAATGAATGAAGCCGGTTAACGGCTCATTTCAAGCATCTTTTGGATTGGTAGGAGAGCCTGCAATCGTAGGTTTTCCTCCATTTCAATAGCTGGTTCCAGCGTGTTTAAGCAATCGTAGAGTTTTTGCAATGTGTTTAGTCTCATATAGGGACAAGCATTGCAGCTACATCCATCTAGACCCGGGACCTCGAGAAGGGTCTTTTGAGGCACACGTTGTTGCATCTGGTGAATGATGCCTGGTTCGGTTAAGACAATGAATGTGTCGGCGGAACTGGTTTCTGTGTATCCAAGCAACTTACTTGTCGACCCAATGAAGTTGGCAAGATCGAGAAGATTTTCCTGACATTCTGGGTGAGCGATGACCTCAGCGGTTGGATGTTCGAGTTTGAGTTGAAGAACTGCTTCTTCGCTGAATGTTTCATGCACGATGCATCGACCAGGCCAAAGGGTGAGATCGCGGCCACTTTGGCGTTGTACCCAGCGCCCTAAATTTTGATCAGGTGCAAAAAGAATTGGTTGATTTGTCGGGAGTTGATTGATCAGGTCAACAGCATTGCTGCTGGTGCAGATCAGATCGCTTTGAGCTTTGACGGCAGCAGAGCAATTGATGTAGCTCACCACCAGATGATCTGGATGTTGCTGACGAAATGCAGCAAATGCATCTGCGGGACAGTCGTCCGCAAGGGAGCATCCAGCATCGAGATCGGGAATGACAACGGTTTTTTCTGGACTCAGAATTTTTGCGGTCTCCGCCATGAAGTGCACACCACAGAAAACGATTACATCTGCTGTCGTGTTGGCAGCTTTTCTCGATAGCTCCAGGGAGTCTCCAATGAAATCCGCAATGTCTTGAATTTCTGGTGACTGGTAATAGTGCGCAAGCACCACAGCATTCCGCTGTTGTTTGAGCAGTTGGATTGCAGCGACCAGGGCGTTGTCAGCGCTCATTGGGACCCGGACGCGTCAGGATGGTCTTCAGCCTAGGCAAGAGCTCTGAAAGATCTGCGCATTGCAATTGCCGGAGATCTTCACGGCGCTTGGGGAGACGCTGATGAACAGCTGTTGAACTTGCTTCAACCCGATGCCGTGTTGTTCGTGGGCGACCTCAGCGATGGTGATCTGCGCCTAACGCGTCGGATTGCCTCACTGCCCCATCGGGTGGCGGTCATCCTCGGCAATCACGACAGAGGCTCCGACAAAAGCGGTGGCCTCCTGCGTCAGCAACTCGTTCTGCTGGGGGATCATCACTGTGCCTGGGGAGTCCGTCGCTGGAACGATCTTCCCCTCAGCGTTGTTGGTGCAAGGCCTTTTAGTGCTGGAGGTGGATTTCATCTCTCCAAGGCTGTGGAGGCGGTGTACGGACCGGTGACGTTGGATCAGTCCGTCGATCGAATCTTGGCTGCTGCTGCTTCTGTTCCTGCTGAGGAACCTCTCTTGGTTTTGGCCCACTGCGGGCCAACGGGTTTGGGCTCTGATCCAGATAGCCCTTGCGGACGGGACTGGAAGACTCCTGCCATCGATTGGGGGGATCAGGATTTATCAATTGCCATTGATCGGATGGCGACGACGCGGGCCCCTGATCTTGTGGTGTTTGGTCATATGCACCATGCCCTCAAGCGGGGCTCGGGATACCGGAAAAGCCTGCTTCAGGATCGTCGGGGTACGGCCTATGTGAATTCGGCCTGTGTGCCCCGCAGCGGTTTGGACGAGACGGGACGACCGTTGCTGCACTGGTCATGGGCGGAATTCAGTGGATCCTGTTTGACCCATCTCAGCCATCGTTGGTATTCCCCTGACGGTGAGCTCAGGCACCAAGAGTCGCTTCCTCTACACAAATCTGTGCAGTGCTGATTTACGTCTGTAGTAGCAGCCATGGCTTTGGACACGCGGCAAGGGATGCAGCCGTTTTGCAGCAGTTGCGCTTGCGACGGCCGGATTGGACGTTGGTGATGAGCTCCATGGTGGAGCCTCGCTTTTTACGTCTTGTCTTAGGGGACTCCACCATCAAGATTCGACCCTGCCGTTGGGATGTCGGCATGGTGCAAGCTGATGCGCTGGGTGTTGATTGCGCCCAAACATTGGTGGCATTGAACGAGTTGGAAACAGCTCTGCCAGATCAGCTGATGCGTGAGGTGGAGTGGCTTCGTGGACAAACTGATTCGGTTTTAATTTTCGGAGATATCCCACCAGCCGCGGCCGAGTTGGCAGACCGCCTCGATGCTCCCCTCGTGTGGATGAGCAACTTTGGTTGGGATGACATTTATCGACCCCTTGGCGACCTTTTTGAGCCCTGGGCGGATGCCGCCCTAGCTGGTTACAAGAAGGGACAGCTGCTGTTGCGGTGTCCCTTTGATTTGTCCATGGATTGGGGTTTGCAGGAACAGGCATTGGGTTTGGTGTGCACCAGTCCTCGTCCCCTTCCGTCTGAATGGGAACGTGCCGTGCTCTCGCTTCAACAACCTTTGGTTTTGGTGGGTTTTGGTGGTTTGGGCCTTCAGCTGGATCCCGCTCTTTTCGCCCGTTGGTCGAACCATCATTTTTTAATGGCCGCTCCGGCGAACGCCGTCCAAGCGCGTGCGCTGCAACAAGCTCCCAATCTCACGCTGCTTCCCGAGTCCGTGCGGCCCATGGATGCGTTCCCGTTGTGTTCTCGACAATTGGGTAAGCCTGGCTTCAGCACCTTCTGTGAAGCGCTTGATCAGGGGGTTGGTCTCCATGTTGTGGAGCGTCGTGACTTTGCAGAGGTTGCGGCTTTGATGGATGGTCTTCGACGCCACGGCGATCATCGATTTCTGACGAGAAATCAGTTGGAGCAGGGAGATTGGGAACTGGATTGTCCGTTGATTTCGCCAGAGGCTCAACCCTTGCCCAGCAATGGGGCACAGCGTGCTGCAGAGGCCCTGATCGCAATGGCAGAGACTCAATAATATTTTCCACTCGGAAAATAATGTCTCCATTGCTGCAATTTTTTGAGAGCAGTTTTGTTCTTGGCACTCATTTTGTGCGTTTTTATACATAGGTTCGATTCATTGACTGGCATATCTACCTATTGCTTGCGTTGATTTGTTCGACAAAGTCACCGCAAAGGGAGATGCGAAGTCTCGCTCTCTTTGGGTCTAGCCATTAATTGATGCGTCTCTAACCATCGCTTGACCTGTGTCCTTTGAAACTTGTTCATGACTTTCTCAGGTTTGATTTGTCGCCATGGACTCGCAACCGTTGCGATGTTCGGAGCCTTGGCTTCATCTCTTCCTGGGACCCCTGCCAGCGCGAGCTTGCTGCCCCCTGAGACCAGGTCTCAGCTGGTGCACCTCCCGGAAGTGCAGCCAACCCGTGCAATCCCTTACGTGATCACCCCTGAGCGTCGAGCGATGCTCAACACGATCCGTTTTGCTGAGGGCACCTGGAAAGGTGGCTTCGACGTTGGTTATCGGGTGATGTTTGGAGGTGGCTTGATGAATTCGTTAAACCGTCATCCAAATCGGGTGATCTACAGCTCGCGCTATGCCAGTGCCGCTGCCGGGGCCTACCAGTTCATGCCGTTCACCTGGGATTTGGTGCAACGCAGCTTGGGCGTCACCGGCTTTGGGCCAGAGGTGCAGGATCAAGGGGCACTGTTCTTGATTCAGCGACGTAAGGCCCTTGGTCTCACCGATACGGGCAATCTTTCCCCCCATCTGGCCGCCAAATTGGCGCCGGAGTGGGCTTCATTCCCCACCCTTGCCGGTCGGAGTTTTTATGGACAGCCCGTCAAAAAATACGACCGCCTGCGCTCGTTTTACAACGTGAATCTCGTGGAGTTGCGGCGTATCCGCGATCAGCGTCGTCTTGAACTGTCTCAAGCGGTAAACCCAGCCGTTTGCACAGGTTCTCGAATCGCCTGTGCAACGCAGCTCTGATAACCGATGACTTACTCGTCGGATTCACTTTGAAGCCGTCGACCCATCGTGACTTGAGCGATGAAATACGCCGCGACTCCACCTGCTAGGAATCCAAAGGTGTTGCGAACCAGTGGTAACCACTCCGAGGTGCGTGTGATGACAGGTGCAATTCCAAAAATGCCAAACAACATTCCCCACAGCGGTGATAACAGCAGGAGCCAAGCCCATGCGACGGTCTCGCCTTCTTTACGCGGATAAGCGGCAAACCCAGCGATCAGGCCGCCCAAAACGGATGTGCTGAGGGTCCAGAGCCACTGTTCCAGTGGCAGGCCTGGAACCACCTGACACCCACCCCGGTCTAAACAGATCTCAACAGCGCCCAAAGCGTCTAAGACAGCGCCATCTTCACCGTGATCTTTGACGTAGTACTGATTGCCAAACCTGGTTTGTAATTCGACCCAGTATGTCCTAGGCATCATGGCGAAGTAAGCATCGCCAACGTTGAAGTTGAGCAGGTTCCCACCTCGGGGGTCGGCCACCAACAACAGACTTCGTTCGTCGAGTCCCCAGAATTCACGGATCGCTAATCCTGGTGTGCGCTCGTACTGCGTTAAGACGCGTAGTTTCCACCCCGTGCGCTCTTCCACGTCTCCGAGTGTTTCCTCCAACCGTTCCCGTTGGGTTTCGCTGAACACACGGGCAAGGTCGATCACCGGGGTGGGGTGGTCTGGGAGGAGTTCAGGGTTGTCGTAAGCCAGCACAGGCGCTGCGAATCCCCCAAGGCCGATGACCATGGCCAAAAGGGCGCCCCACAGGATTCGAATGCGATGTGTTCCCATGGACCTGCTGCATTGACGGGCATTCTCTCCAATGGAATCGAAGTCTGCGGCTTGCCCGGCATGGCTAGCAACGCATCTGAAACAGGTCGGTGGTGTGATCTCGTTTCGTCAGTACATGGATCTTGCGCTCAATGATCCCGATAACGGCTTCTATGGCTCTGGTCGCGCCCGTGTTGCCCGCGATGGCGACTTTGTAACGTCACCCGCCCTCGGATCCGATTTTGCCGCGCTTCTTGCCACCCAAGTGGTGCGATGGCTTGCTGAATTGCCAGCGGAGATCCCGACACTTTCACTCATTGAGATCGGTCCTGGAGAGGGCGATCTACTCGCTGATTTGGTGGAGGCTTTAGCGGAACAATCGCCCCAAATGTTGCATCGCCTCGAATTGGTGCTTGTGGAGGCCAACCCAGGGATGAAACAACGGCAACAAGCACGTTTGCAACATCAGACCAGCATTCCGATGCGTTGGTGTTCCCTGGACCAGCTCGTGGCTGCGCCACTGCGGGGGGTGGTCATCGCCCATGAATTGTTGGATGCACTTCCGGTCGAGCGACTGACCTACGAGGACGGGGTGATCTGGCAACAATTGGTGGCTCTTGATGAGACTGGTGCCCTGGTGTTCTCAAAAGGGCCCTTGCCGCCACAGCTCGCGGAGGAGATTGAGCGGGGTTGCCAACGCTGTGGACTGGTCTTGCCGCCGCCGGGTGCTGATCCGGGCTGGACGACGGAATGGCACAGCGGCTCGGTGGATTGGTTCACTCAGCTGAGTCGAGCCCTGGAACTCGGTGTGGTTCTGGTGGTGGACTACGCCTTAGAGATGCACCGCTATTACTCCGCTCGTCGCTCGGATGGCACCTTGATGGCAGCTCAAGCTCAACGGGCTGGCCTTTCTCCTCTCCAAGCGCCAGGTTCCCAGGATTTGACCGCACACATCTGTCTTGAACTCGTTGAAGATGCCGCCGTGCAGGCCGGATGGACCTGTTTGGGTCAACTCAGGCAGGGCGAAGCCTTGCTCGCACTTGGGCTCGCGGAACGCCTGTATGGCTTGCAGTCGCTTCCGCCAGCGGACTTACCCCTGGCCTTACAACGACGGGAGGCACTGTTGCGGTTGGTGGATCCGTCCGGACTCGGGGATTTTCGCTGGTTGTTATTTGGCAAGGGGGTAGATCCAGCCTGCCTCAAGCTGCCAATTGCCCCAGACAGTGCGTGATCTCGTCGCGGCTGATGTCGTTTTGAATCTCGACTGAACCGATCCCTGTTGGGATGACAAACCGAAGCTGGCCATCTCGAACTTTTTTGTCGCCTTGAAGTGTCTGCAGCACAGCCTCATGGTTGAGGTCTGGCCAGGTTGTGGGTAAGCCTGATTTGGTAATGAGCTGCTTCTGACGCTCTGCATCGATCCGCGACCAGTTGCCCCGTTGAACGGCCAGCTCCCCGACAGCAACCATGCCCAGGGCGACAGCTTCGCCATGCAGCCAAGTTCCATAACCACACAGCGCCTCGACCACATGGCCAAAGGTATGGCCGTAGTTCAAGACGGCGCGGAGGCCTCCCTCCCGTTCGTCGGCCGCCACGATGCGGGCCTTGGCTGCCGCAGATCGTTGCAGGATTGATTCGAGTCTTGATCGCCCTAATCCATCGGGGCTACTGGGATCGTCGCAAGATTCAAGTTCAATGAATAGGTCGGGATCGCCAAGGATTCCATATTTGATCACTTCGGCCATCCCCGCCCGAAACTCTCGAATTGGAAGGGTGTCCAAGGTCGTTGGATCGATCAAGACCAGACTTGGCTGATGAAATGCGCCGATCAGATTTTTGCCGCCAGGGTGATTCACCCCTGTTTTCCCTCCGATCGAGGCATCCACCATCGCTAACAGTGTCGTGGGAACTTGAACAACTCCGATGCCTCGCAACCAGGTGGCTGCGGCGAATCCGGTCATGTCTCCCACCACCCCACCGCCAAGGGCCAGCATCATCGAGCTGCGTTCCAATTTGAAGGCGAATGCTGCGTCGTGGATTTGCGACACGGTACGCAACAGTTTTTGGTCTTCTCCCGCTTTGATCACGAGCAGTTCAACGCTGTATCCGTGCTCTTTCAAGCTGTTCAGGCAAGCTTCGCCGTAGGGACCGGCAACGTCTGAATTACTGACGATGAGGATTTTCTTGCCGGACGTTGCACCGAGACGCTTGAGTTCTTCGCCCACAGTTCCCAATACACCGTCACCGATGACGACGTCGTAGGGATTGCGCTCGAGGGCGACGTTGATGCGGTGAGCAGTCATCGACGTCGTCATGGAACCAGGGGAACCCATCTACTCTCGCAGCAGAGAATGAAGCTTCGTGCGGAACAGTCTGACGGCGTGGGCTTTTTTGTTGCCGGCACTGCTCTTAATCAGCTTGTCGGTTCTGATCCCCGCCCTGATGGCTTTGGTGATGAGTTTCACGGCCACGGGGCTCGATGTCAGTGAGCCGCTTCGTTTTATCGGTCTGGCCAATTTTCAACGCCTTGTTGCCGATCCGATGGCGCGGCAAGTGATGCTCACCACTTTTTTGTATTTGATTGGCGTCGTTCCGCCGATTGTGTTGGGTGCGCTTGCTCTGGCGGTGTTGGTCAACCAGAAGCTGCCTGGGCAAACGTTGTTACGAGGGGCTTTTTACACACCAGTGCTGGTATCGATCGTTGTGGCAGCGATTGCATTTCGTTGGCTCTATGCCGAAAACGGTTTGATCAATGGATGGTTTTCAGCTGTTTTCGGAGAAAGCTTTTCGCCAATTGGGTTTTTAACTGTTCCCTATCTGGCTTTACCAGCCGTAATGCTGGTCACCCTTTGGAAAGGCCTCGGGTATTACATGGTGATTTTTTTGGCGGGTCTACAGGGCATTCCAAAAGAGCTGTACGAAGCTGCCGAGCTCGATGGCAGTGAGGGTTGGCGCCAGCACCTTGACATCACACTTCCCCTGATGCGCCCCTACGTCACGCTGGTCGCAGTGGTGTCGTCGATTGCCGCAACGAAGGTGTTCGAAGAAGTGTTCCTGATGACGCAGGGGGGACCGGCTGATTCCACCAAAACCATTGTTTATTACGTCTACGACCAGGCTTTTTCAGAACTCGAAATCAGTTACGCCTGCACCTTGGGTTTGGCTCTCTTTTTTATGGTGATGCTCTTAACTCTGGTGCGATTGGCTCTGGCAGACGACCGATCCCTGATTTAAGGATGCATTTGGGCTAGGGAGTGGCAAGCTTCGGCATGAGACGTGCTGAGCCAGGGATGTCCACTTCGGACACGATGATTGGTGTAGTGGGTGGTGGTCAGTTGGCGAGGATGCTGGTGCAAGCAGCCTCGGTCCGTTCGATACCAGTTGCTGTACAAACAACTTCTGTCAGCGATCCAGCTGCTGATGCTGCGTCTCGAGTGGTGGCCGCTGATCCCCGTGATGTGGCAGGAACCCGTGAATTGGTGGAGGGCTGCGAGGGCATCACCTTTGAAAATGAGTGGGTCAATATCGATGCGCTGATTCCTTTGGAACAGCAGGGAGTTCGCTTTCGTCCTGCGCTTGCGGCTCTTTCGCCATTGATCGACAAGCTCTCTCAGCGCCAACTGTTGGAAGACCTAGGGATTCCAAGTCCGCCATGGTGTCCGTTGAGCCGTATTTCACCGGCACAGCCATGCCTTCCCCAGGGATGGAGTTTTCCGGTGATGGCCAAAGCTGCCCGTGGCGGATATGACGGCAAGGGCACAGTTGTTCTCGACAGCATTGATGCCTTGGCTCAGTTGCTTCGATCGGTGGAGATCTCGGAGTGGTTCTTGGAAGCTTGGGTGCACTACGAGCGTGAGCTTGCCCTTGTCGTCAGTCGAGATGCCAAGGGTCGGCTTCGGAGCTTTCCTCTTGTTGAAACCCACCAAAACGATCAAGTGTGTGATTGGGTGTTGGCGCCAGCTGGGGTGGACCAGGCGGTTGAAGCGCTGGCCTACAACGTCGCTGCGTCCTTGCTCACCAAACTGAATTATGTGGGTGTTTTGGCCCTTGAATTCTTTTATGGACCTGCCGGATTACAGGTGAATGAGATTGCTCCTCGCACCCATAATTCCGGCCATTTTTCGATTGAAGCCTGCACGAGTAGTCAGTTTGATCAGCAGGTGTGCATCGCGGCAGGGTTGCCGGTGCCGATGCCTGAAATGCGCAGTGATGGTGCCTTGATGGTGAATCTTCTGGGCTTGAATTCCAACCAGGCAGCTCCGCTCGAGCAGCGGTTGAAGGAGCTTCGTGAGATTCCAAATGCTCACTTGCATTGGTATGGCAAATCACCAGAAACTTGCGGCCGCAAATTAGGCCATGTCACCGTGCTGTTGGATGGTGGCGATGCCCAGCATCGTCAACGGCAGGCGAAGGATGCGTTGGAGGTTATTCGTGGAATTTGGCCCGAGTTCGCATCGCAACGGGACTAAACTGACATCTGAACTGCTGTGTTGGTGAAGGCCTTTTCTAGTGCTCTGATCTGACTCTCTTTCGACTTGGGGAGGCTGTCGTGACGGTGACGTAAACCGGCCTTGTAGCCGGAAACGAAGCCCCACTTTGACTCCCCTTCTGGTTAACTCCAGGTCGACCACAATTGGCCACACGGCATAGCGGTTCACCCTTTTGATCATTGACACAGTGCGCCAAAAATGGCCTGGAGCGAGCCGTTAAGGGCGGTGCCGTTCCAGGGCATGTTGAAGTTGTGTTTGCTCTAGTTCGGTCACGATGAAAACTTCTTGGAGGCTGCTCCCTCTGCGGGCAACCAATTTGTAACCGCCGAGAATCGGGCTGGATACTCTGAGTTGAAGAGACTGGCTCCGTCCCTTCACGCGATTGATCACAGCTGGGGTGATGGTTTGGATGCCCTGTTCGCATGCAAGCGACTTCAACCAAGGGATCAATCCCTCGACATAAGTGCTGTGGGTAATCACAACCCGTCCCAAATCCGAACCAAAACTAAATAACTGGTGGAATGTAGCGGGAATGGCTATGCCGAAGAGAGGAGTTTTTGATTGAGATGTTGAAATCTGTTGATGCGGTTCATCTTGCGGTCTACGGCCCCTTAACCAAGGCCTGTGGCCCTAAAACTCGATTGTTGACGGCCGAGGTTCATGGGCCGGAGGTACGGGGCCTTGCAATGTGTCCCGGCCGAGTGGTGCGATTTGTTCTTGATGCACGGAATGAGCACTTCAAAACCATGGATCTTTTGCGACTGACCCAAGCCCCGCAAAAGCCAGCAGCTTGACTTAACAGCGATCGAGGGGAGCCATGGTTAGGCCCTCCGCTTGCAGTTGTTGGTGATAAAGCTCAGCTTGTTCAAGCGGACCCCGCCACACCTCGGCTGATCCATCTCCATCAATCCGATGGGCCAATTGCCAAGCCTTGTCTTCATCCATTCCCGGGATGATCTTTCGAAGACAATCGACGACGTGTTGAAAGGTGTTGACGTCGTCGTCAAGAACGATCACCCGAGCTTCTGGATAACGCTGGGTGGTTTTCTGCCGCTCCAGAAGCGTTGAAGAGGACGTGCTGGAGCTGGTCATGACAGTAATTTTCAATGGTGCAGGAGCGGTCGCAAACCTAGGTAAGATTTTCAAAACAGAGCTGTTATCAGTGTTATTCACCGTTGCCTGGGCATCTCTTGCCGCCATGTTCAGCTTCTCCATCGCGATGGTGGTGTGGGGACGTAATGGTGATGGCACTCTGAAATTCTGATCGCATAGTGCTCTCAGATTCACCGCTGCTGAGCCAGATCCTCGCAGTTACGGCCACGTTTTTACTGGTTTTTGTCAGTGTTTCGGTGATTTATTTGTCCGCCATCGAATGGCGTGATCGCCGTCGTCGGCAGAGTCCTTCTCGTCCTACTCGGTGAGGGTTTCGGTCCCCCGTTGTTTTCAGGATCATCCGGTCACGACAGCTCTCATTGGCCTGTCAATCGCATGGTCTGTATCGGTGCTCGTCGCCTTCGGTGGTTGGTTGGCGCCAAGCGCCCCCGACCAACGCAACCTTCTTTATCTCGTGCGGCAATCGCGCTTGATTCAAAGCTTCAAGGTCGATTCAGCACAGACGCCTCCAGAGGTCTGGCTTAAACGACTCGGCCCCAATGTTGCCCGTGAGCGATGGCGGTCGTCCCCTGGGGACATCTGGTGGATGGTGTGGTTACAAGATGGGGCACCGTTGCTTGTGCTGCAATCAACAGATACCAGCGAGCCTTCGAGAGTTTCAGCTTTGTTTCCAGGCATGGAGCTGTTGTTTGCTGATGAACTCCATCGCAAGAGCTTCATGTCCAAGCTTCCTGCCAAGGGTTTTGCGAGTTCAGGCCTTGAACGGGACTGCATTGATCGTTTGAGTGGATCCACCGCGGTGGCATGGAATCCCTCGGGGTTGTCTTCAATCGCAGGACCTCTTGCTTTTGCTTTTCACAGTGGTTCCTATGGCTGTGTGAGCTTGAATCTGGATCGTCGTCGGTTTGTTTTTGATGGATTGGTCTCTTCGAGGCCGCTGTCTTCAGCGCCAAGCTCCTTGCGGCGTCCGCCTGAAACTCAGACTGTTTTTAAGACATTTGCTGATCTCTCCCCACCTCAAAATCAACTTGCGCTGCACTTGAGTGGGTCGACAACGAAACTGCTTTTTGCATCACTGTTACAACGCCGGTTGCTGTCGGATGGGATCGAAAAAAACTACGGTCTTCCTCCTCAATTACAGGCTCAATGGTTAATGGCCCCAATGAATCTTGAGGTCCACCTCAGGCATAAGGGTCCTTTTAAGGCATGGCTTCAACTCACCTTGGCCTTCCAGAAGCAACAAGCCTCGGATGTGAACAAGGGGTTGGCCTCGATCTCTTCAGTCCTTGAATCGCGTGGAATGCGTTCTCAGTTGATTCAGACCTCAACTGGTCCTAATGCGGCTCAATCATCAACTCTGATTTGGATGAATGATCAGCGTCAAGAGTTGGGTCGTTGGTCGCTTGTGCCATCGAATCAAAACCAGTTTTTACTTCGATTCTCCCTAGGAGGGCCGCCAGGGTTGTTGGAGTCACCGTTGAAATCGAAGCCCAATTC
The DNA here is from genome assembly GCA_040260695.1 of Synechococcus sp. SFB_27S_18OctNov_coas_78. Taxonomy (GTDB): domain Bacteria; phylum Cyanobacteriota; class Cyanobacteriia; order PCC-6307; family Cyanobiaceae; genus Parasynechococcus. The sequence continues at coordinate 16,629 of JBDQPG010000011.1, forward strand.
GGGATTAATGGTTCGCTTTCATGCAAAACAACTCACCGAATTGGGTTGGTTGAAGTCGTCTTGGCCGATCCAGGTGCGACAAGCCGGTCAGGGTGAGCTAAGGCTTCAGCCCATGCTTGGCAGCAAATCCGATCATCAAGACACTTGGTATTGGCTTGAAGGTCAGCTTTCGCTGCGTTGAGCCTGCTCTGCCTGACGACGCTCTTTTTTCCGACGTTCTGCTGCGATCGTTTCCTGGACGAGCTCCACAGCCGCGGACATGCGCTCACTGTTGGAGGCAAACAGGCTCAGATCCTTCTCGACCCTCTCTGCGGGGAAGTTGAGGTCCGTTGACAGCTCTTTACAGCGTTTCCGTAATTCAGCTTCGTCAGGTTGATCAGCCTCCCCCTTGGCTTCTTTAAACAGGCGGAGCACACCAATCGCCATCAGCCTTGAATAGTGGCTCCCTTCAGAAAGTTGTTGCCCAGCCAGATGTGCAGCCATGCCGTCGATGGATGCTGATTTGGCGGCGTCAATGCACGTTTTGGATTCATTCCTAAAAGTGTCCGCGTCGTACCCGTTGCTGCTGCAGAGAGCGTCAAGAAGACCGCTGATGTGCTCTGCAGGTCGATACCCCTCGGAGAACGTGTCGAATACCGTGCACAACCCCACAGCGAAGAGAGGGGTGGGCTCAAAACTGCTCTGATGGCTCAGAAGGTGGAGCTCGACAAGCAGTTCATCGGCCAGTCGCCGGTAGAGCGGTGCGATGACATGAGGGAAGGCCTGGTGAAACGCCCGCTTGCTGTCTGCGATGGTCTGACGTTCGCCCAACGTTGGCTCCCCGAATGAATGGCGAAACCCTAGCGTCGAAGCCGTCCCCGTTAGGATTATTGGGTTCGCTAATGCCTAAATGATCCCGATCGTGATCGAGGAGTCCGGCCGGGGGGAAAGGGCCTTTGATATTTACTCGCGACTGCTTCGCGAGCGAATAATTTTCTTGGGTGAAGCCGTTACAAGTGATTCGGCCAACCGCATCGTTGCTCAAATGCTGTTCCTCGAGGCTGAGGATCCCGAGAAAGACATCTATCTGTACATCAATTCGCCGGGTGGATCCGTCTACGACGGATTGGGCATTTTCGACACCATGCAACACATCAAACCCGATGTGCAAACGGTGTGTGTTGGCCTCGCCGCAAGCATGGGAGCGTTCCTCCTTTGTGCCGGCACAAAAGGTAAGCGCAGCAGCCTTCAGCATTCACGGATCATGATCCATCAGCCCCTTGGTGGGGCTCGGGGACAGGCGAGTGATATTCGCATTCAGGCTGATGAAATTCTTTACCTCAAGGATCGTCTGAACACAGAATTGTCCGACCGCACCGGTCAGCCTCTCGATCGCATTCAGCAAGACACGGATCGTGACTTCTTTATGTCACCGAGCGAAGCGGTTAGTTACGGATTAATTGATTCGGTGATTGATAAGCGCCCTGTGCAAGCCGTGGCTTGAGAAAGGTTCAACCTCAACGCCCCTCTAAGACTTGTCCGGTTTGCCAACGTCCTTTCGAATGGCGCAAGGCCTGGAAAAAATGTTGGGATGATGTGGTGTACTGCTCAGATCGTTGCCGTCGCAGAAAAAATACTATCAAAAGATAGTTTTGCAATCACTGAATAATTTGTTCAGAGTTTTAACATGTTGCCCAGTCGCTCCGGTGGTTGGGTTTTTTATTGATGTTTAGATCGGCAAGCTGGGTGAGTTGTATGGAATTGCTTTATTGCTCTAGGTGATCTCTATTTTGTCATTATTTTACTTATGATTGAATCCGGGGTGATTGGCTTTAGGCGTCGGCTGTAGATTTGTGTGGGTGAATGTGATCTTAGTTATCGCTGAGATTTGGGAAACAGAAAATCCCCAGCCAATTCAATGGCTGGGGATTTAAGATTATAGAAAAATGTTAGGTACTAATTAAGGATCGGAACGGTACGATCTTTTTCAGGCACCGCAGTGAACTCAGCCACGATCGATTTGAATTCGTCACCATCCATGGTTTCTTTTTCAATCAGTATTTCAACTAATTGATCCATGGCTTCACGATTTGCGGCAACGAGCGCAACTGTTTCTTCGTAACAGCGCTTCACCATATTGCGCACTTGGGTGTCGACTTGTTTGGAAATTGACTCAGAGATTTCGCTGCGGGACATCAAATCTCTGCCAAGAAAGACCTCTTGACCACCACCCTCAAGGGCGACAGGTCCAAGATCGCTCATGCCAAGACGCGTGACCATATTCCGAGCCATCGATGCGACTTGCTGGATGTCGCCACCAGCTCCAGTGGTGACTTCTTGATGACCAAAGACCACATCTTCCGCAGCCCGACCGCCAAGGGCTCCCATGATTCGTGCTTTGAGCTGGGCGCGGGTGACGAGTGTCTGCTCTTCGTCTGGTGAGAACCAGGTCAGTCCTTGGGCCTGACCGCGAGGAACAAGCGTGACTTTTTGAACTGGATCATGGTCTTTGACCAACGTGCCAATTAGGGCATGACCCACTTCGTGATAAGCGATCAAACGCTTACTGCGTCCATCGGTCAAGGGACGGCCTTCCATCCCGGCGATGATCCGGTCAACAGCATCATCGATTTCGCTTAGACCAATGGCGTCCTTCCGACGCCGTGCGGTCAAGATCGCCGCTTCATTCATCAAGTTGGCTAGATCAGCGCCAGTGAAGCCGGGGGTTCGACGAGCAATGCTCTCCAGTGAAAGTTCACCATCAAGCTTTTTGTTGCGGCAGTGAACATCAAGAATGGCGAGTCGACCTTTGATGTCAGGGGCATCAACCGTGACCTGTCGATCAAAACGACCGGGTCGCATTAGCGCCGAATCAAGAACATCAGGACGGTTTGTGGCCGCAATGATGATGATTCCACTATTGCCTTCAAATCCATCCATCTCCGTGAGGAGTTGGTTCAAAGTTTGCTCTCTCTCATCGTTACCACCTCCGATACCAGCTCCCCGTTGACGACCGACCGCATCGATCTCGTCGATAAAGATCAAGCAAGGGCTGTTTTCTTTTGCCTTCTTGAAAAGATCGCGGACACGGCTGGCACCCACGCCAACAAACATCTCAACAAATTCAGAACCCGAAAGGGCAAAGAACGGAACACCGGCTTCGCCAGCGATGGCCTTGGCTAACAAGGTCTTGCCCGTGCCGGGGGGGCCAACCAGGAGGAGTCCGCGGGGAATTTGCGCTCCAACAGAGGTGAAACGTTCGGGTTGCTTCAAGAATGTGACGACTTCTTCAAGCTCTTGCTTGGCTTCGGTGACGCCCGCGACGTCGTCGAACATCACGCCGGTCTCGGCCTCCATCATGAACTTCGCTTTGCTCTTGCCGAATTGCATCGCCTGACCAGGGCCACCGGGCATGTTGCTATTACGACGGGCCAGGAAGATCAGGGATCCGATCAAGAGCAGTGGGAATAACAGATTCCCCAAAAGGCCGAGCGCTGGAGGCGCACTCTTGGGTGGGTGGACATCGAAGCTGATCCCTTCTTCCTTCAAGGTGTTGATCAACTCTGGAGCCAGGCCTGGAAGATCGACGCGAAGGCGCTGAACGCGATTGTCTAAATCTGGATCGACAGCTTCAACAACGGCGTTACGACCACCGTCGTAAATGTCAACGGCTGTAATGCGACCGGCTTCCACGTAATCCAGGAAACGGCCGTAACTCATCCGGGCAACAGCGGCGTTGCGGGGAGCCACCGTTGGGCTGCTGCCACCGGTGCTGTTTTGGCTCATGCCATTGATCCCGCCGTTGCTAACGACCTGCCAGCCGATCAGCAGCACAACGCCAATCGGCAACAGCCATAGGGCAAGGAGGCGCCAGCGCTGATTCATGAGCCTGATGAATAATGGCCGAGTGTAAAGGGAATCCTTAGATCCCCGAGGATGTCTTTAGAGGCTTCTCAGCGCAACAATTGGATCGAGGCGAGCGGCTCGTCGTGCGGGGACAACTCCGAAGAACAAACCGATCGATCCCGATAGGCCAACGGTGATCAGAACCATCGCGGTGCCAATGCTTGCTGGGAGCGGTGTGATAACTGCCACCAAACCCACGGCACCAAGTCCCACCGCTGTACCGATCACTCCCCCGAGGCTTGAAAGCACCAACGACTCCACCAAAAATTGCTGGAGAACATCGCTGCTCCGAGCTCCAAGCGCCTTGCGTAAGCCAATTTCTTCGGTGCGTTCGCTCACCGACACCAGCATGATGTTCATGATGCCGATGCCTCCGACGAGCAGGGAAATTCCTCCGATTGAGGCGAGCATCAATGTGAGCCCGCCGGTAATCGTTCCGACGATCGTTAGAGCATCTTTCTGAGAACGAACGGCAAAGTCGTCGTCTCGGAGGATTCGATGGCGTTGACGCAGGAGATTCATGATCTGGAATTTCGCAGCCCCGGTGCTTTGATCGTTTTTAGCTTCAACGCTGATGAAGCTGAGGCTGATGCCGTACGTCGGATCACGGCCGGTGAGGCGATTCACCATCGTGCTCAACGGGATGTAGGCATTTTCATCTTGGTTGCTTCCGAAGACGGCACCTTTTGGTGCCATGACTCCAATCACTTCAAACGCCTGGCTTCCAATCCGGACCTGTTGGCCGATGGCATCACCTGTGGGAAAGAGCTTGGTCCGAAGGTCTGGACCAAGGGCCACAACGGCCCGCGCGGCTTGCTCGTCTTGGCTGTTGATGAATCGTCCGCTCGCGATTTCAAAGCTACGGACGGGCACAAAATCAGCAGTGACTCCTGAGATCGAGCTGGTGGCACTACGGGCACCCGCTTGAACCACTTGACTGCTCGTGATCTGCGGAGCCACCCGTTTCACGCTTGGGACCTGTTCAGCAATGGCTTGCGCGTCTTCCAGAACCAAGGTCTTTGGAAAAGCGACACCCCGCCGGCGCGTGTCGTTGTTCCCTGGGACGACGAATAAGACGTTGGCGCCAAGGTTGCTGAGTTGCTCTTCAGCAAGACCTTGGGCACCGCGACCGACGCCCACCAACGTGATGACTGAGGCGTTACCGATCACGATGCCCACCATGGTGAGCAAACTCCTCAGTCGGTTGCTCCGTAAGGTCGCCAGGGCCATCCGTACGGTTTCTCTGGACTTCATCCGACGGACCATGGAACAGGGGCCCTAAAAGAAATTGGAGTCGTCGGAGCTAACAATTCCGACTTTCACCAGGTCGGTCGAGCCGGACACGCCGGAATGGGTTCCTGCTGTTTGCACAACTAGATCGCCCACTTTCAGGATCTTGAGATCTTTTGCCTTCCTCATCGCGCTGTTGAAAGTCGCTGTTGTGTGTTTCTCTTCGGGCACCACAAGGGGTGTTACTCCCCAAACGAGTTGCAAACGGCAAGCTACAGATTGATCAGGGGTGACGGCGAGAATCGGTGCTGCTGGCCTGAATTTGCTCACGTTGTGGGCCGTCGCTCCAGTCTTGGTGAGCGGAATGATGGCGGCGGCGTTCAGTTGACTCGCAATGGTGCTGACGGCTCCACTCAAGGCATTAGGAATCGTGCTCGGCAGATGGCTGTCAATGGAACGCTCCGGATAGTCCTTTTCGATTCTCCGGGCAATGGTGGCCATGGTTTCAACCGCCTCAACGGGAAAGTCGCCAACAGCGGTTTCGTTGGAAAGCATGACGGCATCGGTGCCATCAAGGATCGCGTTGGCAACGTCACTCACCTCAGCCCGCGTTGGACGTGGGCTTGATGCCATGGAATCGAGCATCTGCGTTGCTGTGATGATCGGAATGCCAAGACTGTTGGCCTTGCGAATCAGTTCTTTTTGAAGGAGGGGCACTTCCTCGGCAGGCATTTCAACCCCGAGGTCACCTCGCGCCACCATGACGCCATCACACAACGGAAGAATCGCGTCGATTTGATCGATCGCTTCAAATTTTTCGATCTTGGCCACGACGGGTGTTTCATGGCCGTGTTGACGGATGAGTGCCCGGATTTCTTCCATGTCGGAAGGATTCCGCACGAAGCTGAGGGCAACCCAGTCAACGCCTTGACTTAGGCCAAAGGCGAGATCTTCTTTGTCCTTATCGGTGAGAGCACGGACGGACAATTGGACATCAGGGAAGTTGACCCCTTTGTTGTTGGACAGAACGCCTCCAACGGTGACGCTGCAGTGGAGGGTCTGCTGCCCTTGGTCGACGCTTTCAACCTTCATCTCCACCCGTCCGTCATCCAAAAGGATTCGGCTTCCAGCCGTCACTTCATCCGCCAGCTTCGGGTAGGTCACTGTGGCGATGGCTTGATCGCAACTCACTGGCCTTGATGTCAGCGAAAAAGGATCGCCATTGGCGAGGGTGATCGGTCCATCGGCAAAACGACCCAATCGAATCTTTGGGCCCTGGAGGTCCTGAAGGATTCCGATGGTCTGGCCAAGGTCCTCAGACACTTGCCGGATGGTTTTTATTCGCTTGGCGTGATCGCTGTGATCTCCGTGGGAAAAATTCAGACGAAACGTTGTGGCCCCAGCCCTGACAAGCTCTTTGATCTGGTCAGGGCTCTCTGTGGCAGGACCGATGGTTGCCACGATTTTGGTACGGCGGTTCAAATCGAACTGGCCCATATCGAGGCTGGAAATCCTTGCGGAAACTACCATCCGGGGCGATTCGACCACACCTTGATGGATTTGAACACATATCAGTCTGCAGCTCGTAAAACGGCGAGTTACCCCGATGTGGGCAGGAATCCCATCTATCCAACCCTTGGTCTGACTGGGGAGGCTGGAGAAGTGGCAGACAAAGTCAAGAAGGTTTTGAGAGATCGAGACGGGGTGTTTGATGCATCAGCCCGTGAGGCGATCAAACTTGAGCTGGGTGACGTGCTTTGGTACATCGCGCAACTCTCCATGGAACTGGGCTATGACCTTGAGGACGTTGCTGCCGCGAATCTCGCCAAATTGTCCAGCCGTGCAGCCCGTGGTCGCATTTCTGGCAGTGGGGACAAACGCTGATCTGAACTTGATGTTGCGCCGATCAATCCGCCTTTTTGTTGTTCTTGCCTGTGTGTTCACGTTGGCGATGCCGGCAATGGCGGCTGAACTTCAGCTCAGTGGAGTTCACCTCGACACGTGCAATGAGCAGGAAGGCGGCCAACCCGACTTCAAGCGTCCAATGGGTGCGAGTTGTTATGTGCTTCGTGGGGATGTTGAAAACCCCGGTCGCAAAGCGATCATCGATACGGATGTTTATGCCCGGATCCTGGATGCCAGTGGTGAACCAGTTCTCCAAAATCGAACTCGGGTTGGTTCTATTGGAGATGTGAAGCCTGGATTACAACCCTTTGCCTTGAGGCTCACCGTGCCTGCAGGAACTCCCGGTCCCTTTGTTGTGAAAAACGCGAAGGCTCGGGGGTTTTCAGCTCCTGTCAGGACACGAGCTGCCGAAGATGAAGATGATCTTCTGCCCCTCGAACGTCAAGTGGCTGTCGACTGAACCCCCAACTACCAACTGCTGCCTGAGACGAAAAATGCGTTGATCGATTGATTAATCAAGCTTTGCAGCAGGTTGAGCGCTAAAAACGCCAGAAGCGCGGAAAGGTCGATCCCTCCCAAAGGCGGGATCAGCCCACGGAATGCATTCAGATAAGGATCGGTAATTGCGCTGACGCTGCTCAGTACGGGATTGCTCCAATCCAAATTTGGGAACCAGCTCAGAAGAACTCGGACGATCAGGACGAGGGAATAAATCTGCAGTGTTTGAGCAAGAACCTGCAGCAGCGAGACGGGAAGCATTTCCATGACGTGGTCTGATCTGCAACAACTTTATGCAGCCTCTGCCAGATCGGTCGCACCTAAGTCAGGAAGTACGGAGAAGGTGCGATGAAATTTTTCAGTCAGGGTGATCCAGTACGACCTCCCATCGTTTTGTCGACGCCGCTCGATAAATTCTTGGGCGAGTAACTCTTTGATGTGGTCGTAAGCCCCGGATCCCCGCAGTTCAACGAGGTCTGATTGCAGTACTCGTTTTTTTAACGCGATCGTTGCAAGCGTCCGAAGTGTTGCAGTGGAAAGATTCACAGGCAAAAGATCCTTCACTAAATCCCCAAGTCCCGCTCGTAACTGCAATCCAAAACGACCATTTTGGTTGACGATTTCAAGGGCAGAATCTCTTTGCGCGTACGAGGTTGTGAGGGCAATGAGTGCTTCTTCCACCTCCTTGCGATCCACCTGAGACAACTCAGCTAGTTCGCCAATGCTGACCGGACGACCTTTGAGGTAGAGAATCGCCTCTAGACGGATTGCTAAGGACGGGGACGACATCTCAAGCTCAACCCCTTAGTCCACTAAACGTACCGCCTAGATCCTCAGAGGAACAGGCTGTAGGCAGGGTTCTTTGTTTCTTCCCAGAAGGCGTACCCCAACGCATTCAGAAAGCTGTTCCAACCGTCCATTTCAGTTTTAGGAATCAAAACGCCAACCACGATTCGGCCGACGTCGGCGCCGTGATTTCGGTAGTGAAAAATGCTGATGCTCCAACTGGGATGCAGCGCGGTCACGAAATTCATGAGGGCTCCTGGTCGTTCTGGAAATTCGAAGCGATAAAGCAACTCGCTGCAATCCCCCGCACAGGCCTGACGCGCTGATTTGGGGAGGCGTCCACCCACCATGTGCCGCAGGTGAACTTTGGCAAATTCGTTATCGCTCAAATCGAGGCAGGGGAAACCATTTTGAGAAAGATGCTCCACGAGTGCGAGTCGGTCTTGCTCGTCGTTGACCTGGACTCCAATGAAGATTTGGGCACGATCTCCCTCGGTCATTCGGTAGCTGAATTCTGTGAGGCTGCGATCGTTCAGACATCGACAGAGAGCTCGCAAGCTTCCAGTGGTTTCAGGGATTTCAACGGCCAGCATCGCTTCGCGCTCCTCGCCGAGCTCGGCTCGCTCGGCGATGAAGCGCAATCGTTCGAAATTCATGTTGGCCCCGCAGGCCACTCCCACCAGCCGCTTTCCCTGGAAGTTTCGATCGGCAACATCCTGTTTCAAGCCAGCAATCGCGAGAGCACCGGCTGGCTCCAAAATTGAACGTGTGTCTTCAAACACATCCTTGATGGCAGCACAAATGGCGTCGGTGTCCACGGTCACCATGCGATCCACATAACGACGAGCCAGCTCAAAGGTGTGCTCGCCCACTTTTCGAACGGCGACGCCATCGGCGAACAATCCCACCTTCCCCAACTCAACGCGATGGCCGCACCGGAGTGATTGGGTCATTGCATCGGCATCCATGGGTTCGACACCGATCACTTCCGTTTCTGGCCAAAGCTGCTTCACATAGGCCGAAATCCCTGCGATCAACCCCCCTCCCCCAACGGCGACGTAAATCGCATCCGGCGGCTCTTTACTTTGTCGCATGATTTCCATGCCGATGGTGCCTTGACCCGCGATGACCTCCGGGTCGTCGAAGGGGTGGATGTAGGTCAACCCTTCTGCTTCACAACGTTTTTTCGCTTCGGTGGAACATTCGTCGTAGGTCTCGCCGTGCAAGACCACTTCTCCGCCTAGGGCACGGACGGCGCGGACTTTGACGTCGGGTGTCGTTCTGGGCATCACAATCACCGCCCTGCATCCCAAACGTCGTGCACTTAATGCCACGCCTTGGGCATGGTTGCCAGCACTCGAAGCGATCACACCGCGTTCAAGATCCTCAACGGGCAACTGCACCATGCGGTTGTAGGCGCCTCGAAGCTTGAACGAAAACACCGGCTGAAGGTCCTCTCGTTTTAGCCAGATCTGGTTCTTCAGTCTTTGGCTGAGGTTTGGGGCGGGATCGAGGGGGGTTTCCCGGGCGACGTCATAGACGCGTGCTCGGAGGATTCTCTGCAGGTAATCGGTCATCTCTCCATTCTTTCAACCTCTGGGTGCCGCTCTTGAAGGGAAGGAACCCGTAGATTGATCAAGAAGGAGCGGGTTGTGCATGCATCTCGGAGATCTCAAGCATCCGAACGAGTTGCACGGCCTCAGTCTTGCTGAGCTCGAAGACGTTGCTCGTCAAATCAGGGAACGCCACCTCGGTGTTGTTTCCACCAGTGGAGGACATCTGGGTCCAGGCCTCGGGGTGGTTGAACTCACCCTTGCTCTGTATCAAACCCTTGATCTCGATCGGGACCGAGTGTGTTGGGACGTGGGGCACCAGGCCTACCCCCACAAGCTGATTACGGGTCGGTTCAATGCGTTCGACTCTCTGCGGCAGCAACATGGTGTCGCCGGTTATTTAAAGCGTTGCGAAAGTCGCTTTGACCATTTCGGTGCCGGCCATGCCAGTACCTCGATTTCGGCAGCTCTTGGCATGGCTCTCGGCCGCGACAATCGCGGTGAAGATTTCAAATGCGTCGCGGTCATTGGCGATGGTGCCCTGACTGGGGGGATGGCCCTCGAAGCGATTAACCACGCTGGGCACCTTCCCAACACACCTTTTCTGGTGGTGTTGAACGACAACGACATGTCGATCTCACCGCCGGTTGGTGCTCTCTCGAGCGTGCTGAACCGTGCACGACTGAGTCCTCCGATGCAGTTCCTTTCTGGCAGTGTCGAGGAAAGCGTTCGTCACTTGCCATTTATGGGTGGAGAGCTCCCCGCAGAGCTCAACCGCTTAAAGGGCAGCATGCGTCGGTTGGCTGTCCCAAAAGTTGGCGCAGTGTTCGAGGAGCTGGGCTTCACGTACATGGGACCGATCGATGGCCATGACATCGGCGAGATGATGCGCACGTTCCACGCGGCCCACCGTGAGGGTGGCCCGGTGTTGGTCCATGTGGTTACGAAGAAAGGCAAGGGTTATCCCTACGCCGAGGCTGATCAAGTTGGCTACCACGCCCAGTCGGCCTTCAACTTGAGCACCGGCAAGGCCATTCCATCCACCAAGCCAAAACCCCCGAGTTACAGCAAGGTGTTCGGGCAAACTTTGGTCAAGCTTTGTGAGCAAAACAGTCGCGTTGTGGGAATCACTGCAGCGATGGCGACCGGTACAGGACTCGACATACTCCAAAAAGCAGTACCCGGGCAGTACATCGATGTTGGAATCGCTGAGCAGCATGCGGTAACGCTCGCTGCAGGCATGGCCTGTGAAGGTTTACGCCCTGTTGTGGCGATTTACAGCACCTTTCTTCAGCGGGCTTACGACCAGCTCATTCACGACGTTGGAATTCAGAAGCTTCCCGTCACGTTTGTTCTCGATCGTGCTGGCATTGTTGGCGCCGATGGTCCGACGCATCAGGGCCAGTACGACATCAGTTACTTACGTGCCGTACCGAACTTCACCGTGATGGCTCCAAAAGATGAGGCGGAGTTGCAGCAGATGCTGGTCACGTGTCTCCAACATGACGGACCCACGGCATTGCGAATTCCGCGTGGGTCTGGAGAAGGGGTCCCCCTGATGGAAGAGGGGTGGGAAGCCCTTCCGATCGGCCGAGGTGAACTACTGCGGGACGGCAATGATTTGGTCATCGTCGCCTATGGATCGATGGTGGCCCCAGCCATGGAAACGGCCGCATTGTTAGAGACATCCGGCCTATCCGCATCCGTGATCAATGCGCGTTTCTTGAGGCCGCTTGATCAGGCGCTGATTCATCCTTTGGTCCGTCGCGTCCCCCGCGTCGTCACGATGGAGGAAGGCACATTATCTGGTGGTTTCGGTGCCGCAGTTTTGGAGTCTCTCAATGATCACGACATCAACGTTCCCGTTTTAAGGATCGGCATTCCTGATCGACTGGTGGACCATGCCACCCCACAACAAAGCAAAGAGGCTTTAGGTCTGACTCCAAGTCAGATGTGTTCGAAAATTCAGGAGAGATTTGGATTGGGTTCCGGTGATTTGCCGAAATCGTCTCCCATACAAGCCGTTCAAGCTTGATCGCTCTCCCGTATTGGGATGACCTTTTTAATTGCAGGTGCTGGTCCAGCTGGATCTCGCCTCGCCACCGCCCTATCGGCGGCAGGCCGTGAGGTTGTTCTCGTCGAGCGCCTGTCCGAACCGCATCGGAATTCTTTTTCGAGTGCCGCATTGTCACGGTCCGAAGCGCTAAGGCTCAATCTTCCTCAGTGCGCTTGGTCTGCAACATGGTCAGGTTGGCAATTAATCGATCCAAGCGGCCAGGAACATCAGTGGTGGCATGCTGATCCTCTGGGCATCGTGTTGGATTTTGGACGGTTGCGTTCAGCCCTTTGGTCCCGGGCTCAGGCTGCCGGGGCGGTTGTCGTAACAGGTTGTACGGTTCGTGTGAAGGGGCTCAACTGTGATGGTGCCCATGTTCTTCTTCAACACGCAGACGGCCGTCGTGAGGACCGACACGTGCAATGGCTAATCGACGCCACAGGCGCATCGCGACGGTTAATGCGAGAAGCCTCTGTGCCTCAGCCATCGATGGCTGATCCATTACTGGAAGGCTGTGGAGTGGAGTGGCTTTTACAGGCCGATGATCGAGCTTCGGCGCGTTGGCTCGACCGCATCAGTTTTTTCTTGGGAACTCGCTGGATTCCCCATGGCTACGGATGGATTTTTCCGATGGAGAACAACCGCCTAAAGGTGGGTGTTTGTTGTTTGGCGCCGACTGATGCTGGTGGCTCGACGAGAGATCTCCAGGCTCGACTTCAGGCGTTGCTTCGCCACTGCAAGCTTGAGGCGTGTTCCGTACTGGATCGCCATGGCGGAGTGGTGTCGAGCTCGATCGCCAGAGCTGAGTCGCTTGGATCGGGTGCGCTTCTAGCGGTAGGGGATGCTGCGAGTACAGCAAACCTCCTGGGTGGTGAGGGAATACGTCACGCGATCGACAGTGCGGATCTTCTCGCTGAAACGCTTTTGAATGCAGAGGGGTCTGATCAAGCCCATGCCATTCGTCAAACCTATGAAGAGGCTCTTCACCGTTGGTTTGGCTGGCGTTGGACCGTTGCGGGCAAATTGGCGCGACGCACGTGGTGGGGATTGGATTCCGCCTCGGCTGATCAAAGGGTTGAACGGATCATTCATGGGTTGTCCCGAACCTCATCGGCTCGAGACTTGTCCAATCTGTTGTTCCATTACCGCTTTGAACGGTATGGACCTCGACTTTTGCGCTACTTGATCTGAATCTTGGGAGTCACCAATCACACCCCCAAGATTGATTGAACGGATGCTACTTAGAGAACGCCGCGAGCGGCCAATCCCTGAATGGCACCAATCCCAATGATGTGACCCAGGCTTGTTGTGCCAAGAAGGGCTGCATGGCTCATGCCGCCAAAGAACGAGGCATTGGGAAGTTGAGCACCAACGTTGGGGTATTTGATGGTGGCTTTACCTATGCCAATGGCGATCACGTTGCACACGATCATCACTAAAGCAACTTTTGGAGACCACGTGAGGGTGGCAGGGGTGATCGCGAAGAGGTGGGTCAGCAACATTCGGGCCAATGTTCGATGACCCATCATCTGGGCAGAACGACTCCAAAATCACGAGTCTTAAGAGTTATTCACCCTTTTTTGACGGTCCAGGAGGAGACCAACCACCAAAACCGTGTTGGCCAACGTGAGAAAAGCCTCAGCGCCTCCATGTAAGACATCGATGTCCACCAGCTCGGCTTCACAACAGCGCAGCGCCACAATCGCGGCCACGATCGTCACTCCGACAAATAGCAGGGTGAGTTGAAAGCCTCGTTGTGCCAAAACGGGCAGTGCCTCGCTTTTACGGAGCCAATACAGGAAACAGAGATAGGGGATGAGGGATAACGCGAACAACGGCGCTGGATCGAACTCCATGGATTAGGCCGTTTTGGTTGGTAGAAGTTTCCAAGCCGCAAATGCCAGCGTGCAATTACCGATCAATGTGAACCAAGCCTGCAAGGTGACCAAACCTCTTAACGACTCAGCGTTGTCGAATAGATGCCAGGTGCACGCAGCCATGGCACTAACGAGGGCTGGAAGCATGGCAAATGCCATGCCGTTTAAACCACGACGCTGCATCAAAACAATCGCTATGGACCATTCGATCACTGAGGCGACGTGGATCCACCAGGTACCGAGAGACAAAGAGTGCATGGCCGCATTTTAGAAATCCGAATCGTCGGATAATGGATGAGATGTTCGGGAAGACGCCGATGCCCCGATCTGAAACGCCCTTGATCTTGCTGTGTGGGTACTACGGCGAACACAACTTGGGGGATGACGCCCTTCTTCAGGTTCTCTTGCAAGCCCTGCCAAGGTCTTGCCCACTGATGATTACGGCCCACGATCAAGCGGAGGTGCAGGGATGGGCACCACGGGCTCGCATCGTTGATCGGCGTTCGCTTCGCGCCAGCTTGATGGCTGTTTGGCAAGCGGATGTCCTGATCCTGGGGGGCGGCAGTCTTCTTCAAGACAGCACCAGCTTTCGAAGCCTGATTTATTACTTGCTATTGGTGACGCTCGCGCGCTTGCACCGTCGCCGCGTTGTGCTTTGGGGGCAAGGCCTAGGCCCATTACGCCGATCCACAAGTCGATGGCTGGTGCGTTGTGCTCTGCCGTTTTGTACTGCTGCGAGTTGGAGGGATCAAGCCTCGCTTCGGTTGGCCCAATCCTGGGCGCCGAAGCTACCGATGTGTATGGCCGCTGATCCGGTGTGGCAAATGCCAAGTCAGCCCTGGGTTGGTGGAGGCAGCATCGTGCTGAGTTGGCGACCGACCGATCTGTTGGATGCCCCCCGCTGGGCCATTCTTCTTGAAGCCTTGGATTCAGTGGCAACAAGCCTTGACGTGTCTGTGTGCTGGATGGCCTTTCATCAGCATCAAGATGGCCCGCTGCTCGACAATCTTGTTACCCAAAATCTTGTGCCCGCAACACTTTTGGCGCGGAGTTCAACGGCGGTTCCGCGATCGTTGAATCATGTTTTTGAACTCGTCAGCACAGCTCGGCTGGTGCTTCCGATGCGTCTTCATGCGTTGATTTTGGCCAGGCTGGCAGGTTGCCCGATGGCAGCGTTGAGCTACGACCCAAAAGTGGATGCTGCTGCTGAGATGGCGCAGGTTCCCTTCGTTCGACTGAATGCTTTGCCAGATTCTGAACAATTGGCAGACCAATGGATCACTGAAGTGGATCAGGAGGCTGATCGGTCTGTGATTCAACGGATCCAAGCGGACGCTTCAGCTCACATTGAGCATCTAAATCAGTGGATTTAGGCTGAGCGAATCAGCTTCTTTATTGCTTCAGCCGTTGACCGGTTTGTTCATCGAAATGATGCTCTGATGATTGGAGCCAACTCACGCGAGGATTGGCATCGATGTGTTGGTCGCCGGGGCAGACCAACCGCAGACAACCTCTCTCACTTTGTAAAAGAAGAAGTTGGCTGGCGCCATGCCATTCACGGCTTTCAATTTGACAAGGAAGTCCATTTGGATCCAAATGAAGATCATCTGGGCGAATACCAATCGTTCGACCATTCTTCGGTTTCAACAAATTCATCTGGGGCCGACCGATGAATTGAGCGACAAAACGTGTTGCGGGATTTAAATAGAGCTCACGGGGGGTGCCAATTTGTTCGAGTTGCCCATCTCGCATGACAGCGATGCGATCAGCTAGGGCCATCGCCTCTTGCTGATCATGGGTGACGTACACCACCGGTTGGCTGCCGCCAAGCATTAAGCGTTTCAACTCTGGACGGAGTTCCTCACGTAACTGGGCGTCCAAATTGCTCATCGGCTCATCTAGCAAGTAAACGAGCGGATCACGAAGCAGCGCTCGCGCTAGAGCAACCCTCTGCCGTTGACCACCCGATAACTGAGCCGGGCGCTGCTTGGCCTGCTGACTGAGCTGAAGAACCTCCAACATCCGGTTGATTCGATCATCTTGCTTTGAGCCGTGGCCACCTCGAAGTCGAAGACCAAGTTCTAAATTTTCGCGAACATTTAAGTGTGGAAATAAGGCATAACTTTGAAACACCATGCCAATCCGCCGCGATTCCGCAGGCACATTCAGCATCTCTTTCCCATTGATTTGAATCGAGCCATGATCTGGTTGATCAAGCCCTGCAATCAGGCGTAGAGCAGTACTTTTGCCGCAGCCACTGGGGCCGAGTAGAGCCACGCACTCACCATCACCAACATTAAGGTGAAGATTGTTCAGAATCATGTGATCACCAAATGACTTGGAGATCGCTTGCAGGGTCAGGGGCATTACTTAATCGTTACGCAAAATGATGAGCTCATTCGCCGACCACGTCCAAAAGAATGATCTTTGACCATAGGAATGCCAACGGACAGCTGACTATTGAATTCTTGTTTTCCTAAACTAGCCCATAAGGTTTGGGTTGCAAACATATTTGAAAAAGCTGTTTACAGAGTTAATGAAAACGTCCGTATTGTGCTTTTGTCTTGTGATTGCAGGAAGGCCACAACCGCAGAGTTAGTTTTCAAACGATCAAGACCATCCACCTACTTTGGATTGTTGCCCCAATTAAAACCGAAATTTCTGGCTGCTGCTGCTTCCATCTCTTTTCTCACTTGTGAAATAGCTTCACGCGCAAAGGCCTTCTCGTTTTCTTGGGCAGTAATAATTTGCTTGGTTAATTCGCGAAGTTGTTCAATGTTGTTGCACGCATCTATTTCTCTAAATGCAGCTTCTAAATGAAACTTCTGCTCAATCGTTAGGTGATGATTGGTCATGGTATGGAGGTGTGGAACGGAAAAATGGATGTCGGAATTTGAAGTCGTGAACCTTTTCGATCTTCAACCTGAAGTCAAGGGGGTTGAACAATACCCGTTGAATTCAAATGATATTGAATTGAATGTCGGTGTAAATCTTTCTTGCTCTTGATTCAAGGCTTCACAATTTTCGCTTGGGGATGGATCACTTTGTGAGGTGGAAAGCCGAACAAACCGCCCTGGTTGCGATGGACTCCGAATGGATTTTCTGGATTGCGTTGGCTGATGTGTGGATCAAGCACAAGCATTGTTGTTAACCATGGCAATTTGCCAAAATTCCTCTTGCTTTTCTGGCCTGATCAGTCGGGGCTTGATCGCTTCACTAGGAATGATCTTGTGGCCGTCGGTGATTTTAGTTTGATTGAGTGTTCAGCCTTTGATCGCGCCATTGGTTAAACCGCTCACGATTTGACGTTGGAATAACAACACCAGGATCAACAGGGGGATGGCGCCTAGAACGGTAGCTGCTGCATAGGCGCCGTAGGGAACCGCATAAATCGAAGAGCCTGCAATGCGTGCCATCGCCACCGGTAAGGTGAGTAATTCTTCTTGACTGAGCCAGGTCAGCGCGATTGGATATTCATTCCAAGCGAAGAGAAAAACAAGAATTGCTGTGCTGGCCGAGGCCGGTGCAATCAGAGGGAGCATGACCCACCGCATGCGTTGTCGAAGCGAGAGACCTTCCAGTCGGGCAGCATCATCGAGATCTTTGGGCAAACCTTCAAACGCTGCTGTTAGAAGGAGAAGAGCCAGCGGCATCGCCAGGGCGCTGTAGGGCAAAGCAAGGGCTATCAGATTGTTGCCGAGATGGAACGATCGAGCCAACTCGAGGAGTGCCAAAAATAGAAGTACGTATGGAAAGAGAGCGGCGGCAACTACCAAAGTTTTGATGCTTCGACGCCATGACATTGGAAGTTGAGCGAGTCCATAGGCGGCGGGTATTGCCAGGATTAATGTCAACAATGTTGAGATGCTGGCAACAACAGTACTGTTGATTAAATATTGCCAAAAGGGAGGATTGGTTGATAAGAGCTCCCGATAGTGATCCAATGTCCAGCGCTGTTGAAATGGGATGCTCAAATCGACCAATGCATCGGAGCTTGTCAATGAACTGACCAGTTGCCAGATCATTGGGGCTAGTGACCAAATCAGAAGCAGAGAGATCCATGGAACTCGCTGAGTCGATGCTCTTAAATCACTCATCGTTCTAGGGATCGCAGCGATCCTGTTGTTCGTAAAAGAAAGGTTCCTAGGAGAACTGCCCCTGTAAGAAGAATGAATCCACCGATCATTACTGTTGAGCTATATCCAAAATCAAGAAATCTCATCCCATTGAGGTAGGCATATAAGGCCAAGCTTTCGGTGCTTCCTGCTGGTCCACCGCCTGTCAGGATTTGGATTAAATCGAAGACACCAAATGATTGCGCCAATCGAAAAAGAAGACTGAGCAAGATGTAAGGCAAAAGAAGTGGCAACGTGACGCGAGATAAAGCCTGAACAGAACTTCCACCTTCCAACTTAAATGCAGCATAGAGATCTTCAGGTATGGTCTGAAGTCCTGCTAGAAGAATGAGAGTGATAAACGGGGTTGTTTTCCAGACATCAGCTAAAACTGTCACCATCCAAGTGAATGAAGGTGTCGAGAGAAGATTTAAGGGTTCGAGGCCAATGATGTGAGCGATCTGCTCAATCGGACCATACGGACTGTTGAAAATCCAACGCCAGCCCAAGGCCATCATTGTGGTGGGTAAAGCCCATGGCAAAAGGGCAAGCGCTCGAACAGCTCCCCGACCACGCCAACGCTGATCAAGCAGTAGGGCAATGGCAAGGGCCAGGATTAATTCGAGACCAACGGAGAAGAAAGCGAATCGTGTCGTTTGGATCGCATCCATCCAGAAGCGAGTGTCACTGAGCAGCCTGACCCAATTGGCTCCGCCATTCGCGATTGGGACTAATCCAGTCAGGACGGAATCAGCGTGGAAACTCAACCAGGCGTAGCGAAGCATGGGCCAGCCGAAGACCACAGCCATCAGAACGAGTGCTGGTACAGCAAGCAACACAATCATGGAACGGCCCCTGTGGCTTTTAAGAGCATTTCACTCTTTTGTTGTGTGCGTTCCATGGTGTTTGAACCTGAAGCCTCAGGTGTGAATGGCTTCGACGTGAGCAGTCCGTTCAATTGCCGTTGTAAGACATCACTCAGTTGCGCATAGATCGGAGTTTGCGGTCTTAAAACGGAATGGTCCAAAGCCTGAGCAATTTCTGGAAGAGCCGATGACAGGGAAATCAATTCTGGATCGAAGAACATGCTTCGAGATGTGGGGGTATAGCCCTGATTGATGAATCGTTCGCGTTGTGCAGTTTCTGACGTGAGGAAACGGATAGCTTTCACAGTGGCTTCTTGATGTTGCGACTGTTTCAACAAACTCAAGCCCCAACTACCAACGGTGGCACCGGGACGTTCTCCAGAATCTGCCACCATGAGTGCCATGCCAACCTTGCCTTGAACGCTGCTTCCGGGCTTTTGGAGTTCAGTCCACGCGTAAGGCCAATTGCGCATGAATGCTGCATCACCAGATTTAAACGCTTGAAGAGAATCGGATTCTGCGTAATTTGTTACGGCCATTGGACTAACGCCATCTTGAATGAGTGAGTGCATCCAATCAGCAGCACGAATGGCCGCTGACTGATTGAGCTCTACCTCTCCGGTGATGGGGTTAAACCAAAGTCCTCCAAAACCGTGCAGAACCTCAACAAAATTGCAACTGAGTCCCTCATATTGGCGGCCTTGCCAAACAAAGCCATTGGCTACCTGCTTGGATTGAACCAAATCGATTGCGATGTCGGATAACTGTTTTGGCGTTGATGGCGGTTGATTCATTAAATCTGTACGCCAATACAACACTCCCACATCTGCACCAAGGGGCCATCTGTATAAATTATTTTGGTAGTGATTTCCTAATTGGGCACCGAGAATTAATTGATCAACTGCAGCTTGGTTGAACCATGGATCTAGCGGCTCTAGCCATCCGGCTTCTGCATATTTAGGTAGCCACGTAACATCCAATAGCAGAGCATCAAAAGGACTATCACCAAGCAATAAACTGCTGATGGCTTGGTCGGAAAGTGACTCTGTATCTAATGGTCCGCGAATAAGTTTTAGATGAACTTTTCCTCTGTTTTCTTGATTGAAGGATTGAACTAATTCTTTATTGGCATCTGCATAGGGCGCTGGCATCAAAATAGAAATATGTTCAACTTGAAGAGTTCGAGACCAAACCACACCAGACAGTAAGAGCAGACACAGCAATCCGCCAATCCATCGGAGTTGGCGTGTCATGCCGATGGAGGTTGATGGAGTCCTGATAGCTGCTCCTCAGCCCAATCCTGAACGGTGTAGTTCTCGACCGCCGTACACATTCGCGTCATGCGATCGCGTTGTGCCTCTGCATCCATGAAGAGAGCTTTTTCAATGGATTCATCCATGCGCTTATTGGAATACGGGTTGGTCAAAACTGCTCCGTCGAGCACCACAGATGCTCCAGTGAATTCGGAGAGAACGAGAACTCCTCCACGGTTGCGCCGGGCTGCGGCGTATTCCTTAGCAACGAGGTTGAGACCATCTCGTAGGGGTGTAATCCAGCAAACATCCGCTTGGCAAAACCAGGCGACCATTTCGTCGTAGGGAATTCTGCGCGTTGAGAAACGAATTGGAACCCAATCAATCTTGCTAAAACGGCCATTAATTCGTCCTGCTATTTCTTCAATCGTGCGCTGGGTGTCTTCGTAGATCTTCATTCCACTTGCTGCTGCAACGCAAGCCAACATCAAAACCACTTCTCCATGGAGGTCTTCACGACGTTCCAACAGCCTTTCAAAGGTAAGAAGAAGTGCTTCGTTGCCCTTGGTGTAGTCAACGCGACTGGCAGAGAGAATTAACTTGCGCCCTTTTTTTGTGTCTTGAACAATTAATTCACCATGACTTTCAACAGAAGCACTCCAACTGAGTTCTTGAATTACATCCGGTGAGGTGCCAACGGGCGAACTCAACAGCTGTATGCGACGACCGTTGTGCTCCAGGTAACTCGTGACAGTCCCTTCAGAAAGTGCTGTGCCAACAGGAATAAATTTGGAATCAACAGGCACCTTCGGACCACGTTTTGCTCCGACGAGAGTGCTCGCAGCACGGGCAAAGTTTTCGGTGTATCGGGGGATATGGAAGCCGACAACATCGCAACAAAGTAGACTTTCTAAGATTTGGTCACGCCAGGGGAGAATCGCAAAAACGTCGTTGCTTGGGAAAGGTGTGTGGTGGAAAAAAGCAACTTTTAAATCAGGTCGACGACTTCTGATGTAACCAGGCACGAGCCACAGGTTGTAGTCGTGAACCCAAACAGTTGCTCCCTCAGCAGCTTCTTTGCAGGCAGCTTCTGCGAAGCGACGATTCACTTCTTCAAAAATTCCCCAGTCTGCATTATTGACGTTAAAATGCGTTGGAAAAGTATGAAGAATGGGCCAAAAGGATTCTTTGGATGTGACGTGGTAAAAACTTGATATTTGATTATCCTCTAGTGGAATCCTGCACAATGTGAATGGTGCAGGATTCGTCATCTCAATTTTCTCGTCTTCCGTATTGTCGACAGAATCAACGCGTCTCCATGCAATCCAAGTGCCATCTTCTTTGTTTCTAAATAGATTCCTTAAGGTTGGAATAATTCCATTTGGACTTTTTTGATCAACCCAGGTTCGATTGCCCAGAGCGTCGACTGATTCGTCAAACGGAGTGCGGTGGTAGAGGATAACAAACGAACTACTGCCTTTGCTCATTGATTATTTCTCCGATTAGTTTAACTACCCTTCATGATGAGGCTTGATTTGTCAAATAGAAGTCTTGTTTTGCAGATTCGTTAAAGAATCGAGTACTTCCTGGGCGTGGCCGCTGGGTCGTACGGCTACCCATCGCTCCTGCAACACCCCATCTGGATCAATCAAAAAGGTATGGCGGAGGGAATAGGGAGCCATCCATGAGCCATAGGCCTTGCTCACTGTTCCTTCCGGATCCGACAACAGAGGAAAACTCAGTCCCTCGCTTTCGCAGAATGACTCGTGATCATCAACGCTGTCGGCGCTGATCCCGACAACCTCGGCGTTAGCGGCTAGGAAGTTGGAATGGAGAGACTCGAAACCGCGAGCTTCGATCGTGCAGCCACCGGTGAAGTCCCTGGGGTAAAAATAAACGGCAACCCAGCGCCCTTTGAAGTCCTGCAACGACCAGCTGCTTTGCTCAGGTTGCGATCGACTGGATCCTGGCAAGCTAAACGCTGGTGCCGTCGTGCCAGGTTGCAAAACAATGCCCCCAAGAGCACTAGCTCTTGAGGGCTTGAAAGACAAAGCAGTAAGTAACAGGCCGGTTTGAATGAGAAGTTCTCGCCGCCGCACGCCCTACAAGCTCAGAGTTTTGCCAGGTTAATGCCTAGAGACTTGGCATAGGGGCCAAGACCCTTCTTTTGAATGGTTTTCAGAGCACGGGTCGTGACGCGCAATTTGATCCAACGATTGCCCTCAGCCCACCAGAGGCGACGCTGCTGCAGATTGGCCTGCTGCAGCTTCTTAGTGCGGATGTGGGAATGGCTCACGGCCATGCCGTTATTGGCGCGAGTACCTGTGAGCTGACACACCCGAGACATGGTTTTGTCCTGCTGGTTGAGGTTGTTTGAATCTGAACGAACAGATCCAAACAACAACTCTATCAAAACGTTGGTGACTACAAGCCCCGTTGCATCAGGGTTCCCATCAATACAGCGCTTCGGGTTTGAAAGCCAGCGAGTTCATTGGGCTCGAGCCCACCCACGCCAAGACGTGCCATGTCGTAGAGGTGACGGGCGAGATTTTGCGAAAGGCTGAGGGTTGGCGAGCTTTCGCTATTGCCGACCAAGACACTGCCTGATTGCAGCTTGAGTAAGCCCTCCACCAAGGGGTGGCGCCGATTCACCAGCAACACATGATGATCGGGCAATCCCGGAAGCCGCTGCTCCATTAAGGCGCCCATGTCGTTGAGTCGGCGCATTTGCTCGGGCAGCAAAATCATCGCCGGTGGTGCTCCTTCCGCTTTGAGCGATTGGACCTGCACCGTCACCTTCTCGTTGTTGAGGGCGTCTTTGATCAGGCTGCGCAACCGTTCTGAGTCGGTGGTGCCGTCTTGATCCGCCAATTCAGGGTCTTCTTCCTTAAGGCTTTCATCGAGCTCTGCATCCACTCGTTGGAACTTGAGTTCCTCATGGCGGTATTCCAGCCAAGGGATGAACTGAGTGTCGATCACTGTTTCAAGCTTCAGCACCTCAGCTCCCTGAGCTGTCCAGAGATTCAGCGCCCCAGCTTGCGAAACATCATCTGTGCTGTAGAGGATTCGTTTGCTGTTCTCCTCACTCAACCGGCTTCGGTATCCCTCCAATGTGGTGAACGACTTGCCATTCGCTTCGATGGGATCGTCACCCTCTTGCTCACTAGCATTTGTTGTTGTTCCGAACAAAATTAATTCAGACACTTGATCGGCAAACTTTTCATCTTCCATCGCGCCAATTTTGACAAATGGTGCTAACGAATCCCAAGCCTCGGCATATGCTTTAGGATCGTCTTTTTTGAGTGAGCGCAAGCGGTCGGAAACCTTTTTGGCGACAAAATTTCCGATCGAGCGAACCCTACGATCTGTTTGCAAAGCACTTCTGCTCACATTCAAAGGAATATCTGGCGAATCGATGACTCCCCTTAAGGGGAGTAGGTAGCGAGGCACTACCTCTTTGATTGAGTCGCTGACAAAAACTTGGTTGCAATACAACTTGATTTCACCTTTCTCCCAGTCAGCCCGGCCTGTTTGTTTGGGGAAAAATAAAATCCCCTGCAAATTGTATGGATAATCGGTATTGAGATGAACCCATAAAAGCGGATCACCCTGGAATGGGTATAGATAGTTGTAAAGGTCGATGTAATCCTGATCGCTTAAATCTCTGGAGCTCTTTCGCCATGGAGCCTCCATTTTGTTGATTGTTTCACCCTCGAGTTGCACCGGTACCGACATAAAGTCGCAATAGGTGTTAATTAGAGTGCGAATTCTTGCTGGTTCCAGGTATTCCATCTCTTCTTCCATGAGATGGAGAACAACATCGGTTCCAGGCTCGCTGCGCTCCGCTCCCGACAAGTTGAAATTGGGCGACCCATCGCAGCTCCAACAAACCGATTCTTGATCAGGTTTGGCCGACTGCGTGATCAGCTCGACGCGGTCGGCCACCATGAAGCTTGAGTAGAAGCCAAGGCCGAAGTGGCCGATGATCGCATCGTCTTCTTGCTTGTATTTCTCTAAGAAGTCCTCAGCACTGGAGAAGGCCACCTGATTGATGTAGCGCTTCACTTCATCGGCGGTCATTCCGATGCCATTGTCAGAAATGGTGAGGGTCTTGGCGTCGCGATCCACGTGGATCTTGATGCATCCATCGTCTCCCTCTGAGCAATCACCAGCCATCGCCGCCATCCTTCGCTTGCTGATGGCATCAACACCGTTGCTGACAAGTTCTCGGAGAAAGACCTCATGGCCGGAATAAACGGCCTTTTTAATGATCGGGAAGATGTTTTCGGTGTGGATCTGAATTTGACCCTGTTCGTCCAACACCGCCATGGCTACAACGTGAAAACTCGACCATAGAGATGGGAGTAGGCCTAACTCAACGACCGTTGAAGGGGGGGTCTCCGAACCACCATCGGTTTGGCTTGACCACTCTCATGCAAACTTGCGTTTTGGCTGATCGGTCATGCAATTGCAGGGTTGGCGGATCACGACCTTGGTGACGTTTCTGATTGTTGTTGGCTTGATGGTCAACTTTGGATTGGCGGGGTGGGAGGCAGCGGCGATTACCGATGCAATTGATGCGACGGGGCGGTGCTCACTCATCCTTTTTGCGATTGCCTTCACCTCCTCAAGCGTTGAAAGCCTTTGGCCGTCTTCCCTCTCTCGTTGGACGCTGCGAAATCGGCGTTGGATCGGTCTCAGTTTCGCCTCATCGCATTTCATCCATCTCGGTCTCATTGTCTCGATGACCGTTTTCTTTCCGGATCCATTTGTGGGTGATCAGTCCATGGCTCAGTGGGTGTTTGGTGGACTGGCCTATGGATTTGTGTTGCTGATGGCGCTCACCTCAACCGATCAGGCCCAGCGCTGGATGGGGATGAAGAACTGGAAGCGACTTCACTTTGTTGGAAGTCACTGGATCTGGATGCTTTTTTTGCTCACCTATGTCAAACATGTCAAAGAAGGCCCCTTCTGGTTTTATCTCCCCTTCTTGCTGTTCACCTTGGCGCTGGTTCCCATTCGATACGCGAAACACAACCCTCCCAAGGCTCCCCTCGCTGCATCGATGTGAGCGGTTCCTTTAGCCGCCCTTTTGAAGATCTGGCCGCTCTTCGGCAATGATGGCTCCTTCAACCGGACACACCTGCAGACAAATTCCGCAATCGATACAGGTGTCGAAATTGATCACATAAAAATCGGTGCCCTTGTTGTTTTTGCCGTTGCCTTGGTCGATGCAGGCCACAGGACATGCATCGACGCAATCGGCGATGCCTTCGCACACCTCAGAAACGATGGTGTGAGCCATGGCAAATCAATCCCCGTTGATTGGATCTTAAAGATCGACCCAATCCAGCTGAAGGTTTCCTCGAGCTTGCGCACGAGAGTGGGCTTCATCGATGGAAGCAATCGGCTGCAGCTCAAGGACAGCACCGCGTCCTTTCGCGTGCCATTGCCTCTGGTGATCCAGGGCCGTTTCCAAGTTTGAATTGGGGGAATACGCCACGAGCACGTCCGAAGCCTCTGCTTGTGCCGATTCGTCCTCCACCAGCAGCTCTCGAATCGGATCGATCGCCAAACTGAAACCTGCGCCAAACGCATGGTTTGGTGGTGCTCCACAGCGTTGAACCAGCCCGTCGTAACGACCGCCACGGGCAACCACCAAAGGTGCTGATCGTCCGTTGCACACGAGCTGAAAAACCAACCCGGTATAAAGCTCAAATTGGGGCTGAAAGGTTGGATCGAGTTGAAGGGCGATGTCCTGGTCTAGGGCTGTTTTGCTGAGGAGCGAGCAAAGGCGATCAAGATCCTCGAAGACGGGTTGTTGGTCAAAAAGATGTTGAAGCTGCTTGAGCACATCCCTCGGCGTGCCACGGCACTCCATGAGTGCCAACAGGGTTTGTCGTTCGTTGGGTAACAACTCCATTGTTTCGACGGCTAAACGGTCGAAATGGATCAGAGCTGAACGCACAGCATCCCGTTTCGAACCCTCGTATGGGGACAGGATCAACTCCATGAGTTGCGTGTGTCCCAACAGCAGTCGAGGACGCGTTGACGGGTCCAGCTTCAAAGCGTCGATGGACGCCATGAGCAGACTGAGCAATTCCATCTCCGCCTCGATGGCGGCGACTCCAAACAGCTCCACGCCGCTTTGGAGGTTTTCTTCAATGCACTGACCGCCCTCGTCAGCGGCTCTGGATTGAAACACGGTGCCAGATGCCCACAAACGCAAGGGGCGTGGGCGATTTGCCAGTCGAGTGCAGGCGGCTCGAGCGATCGATGCCGTCATCTCTGGGCGTAAGCCCAGTGGGTCATCGGCCACAAGACGCACGATGTCGCGACTGGCGATAGCCCCTCCCGCCATCAAGGTTTTCATCCGTTCCACGCGGGGGGGAGAGACCTCGTCGTAACCCCAAAGTCGAAACACCCGAGCGAGTCGCTCAGTGAGGTTCCGATTGGTTTCCACCTGGTGCGGGTTCAGATCCCTTGCGCCAGCGGCAGGTTGCAGCGCCATTGTCGGAGTACTCGCCTCGTGTTCAGGATCCCATGGCCGTGACCTCGGGAGCCCCAAATGCCGATCCATCCAAGGGGGGCACCTGGGCAAGGACGTCGAGAATCGATTGGTGGAGTTGCGGTCCAGCGGCGACAACGCGGCCGCTGTTCAGTTGAAAGGCATCGCCTCGATATCCACTGACGAAGCCTCCAGCGATGTCCACCAGGGCTACACCCGCAGCGAGATCCCAGGGCGAGAGTCCACGTTCCCAGTAGCCGTCTTGCCGACCTGCGGCGACGAACGCCAGATCGACGGCTGCGGCACCACCGCGTCGAACACCCCGGGTGCGATGGGTGAACCAACAAAACTCCGCGTAGTTGTTGTCCAATCGAGTGTGTCTGTCGTAGGCGAATCCAGTGACGAGGAGTGAATCCTCGAGCTGTTTGCAGCTGCTCACGTTGATCGCCCGTTCATTGCAGAACGCCCCAACTCCGGGTGCGCCCCAATACACCTCCCCAAGAAAAGGAACAGCGATGGCACCAAGCACCGGTGTCTGACGAAAGGTGAGTCCGATGGATGTGGCAAAAAATGGATAGCCATGGGCAAAATTCGTTGTTCCATCAAGCGGATCAACGCACCAACGCAGGCCGTCCTGTTCCCCTGCAGCTCCGCTCTCTTCTGCCAACACGGCAATGTCTGGCGTTGCGTCTGCCAAAACATCCAAGACAACCTTTTCCGCTGCAAGATCCGCGTTGGTGACGAGATCACCGACGCGACCTTTGCTTTCAATGGAGGCCAAGCGTCCGTAGTGGCGCATCAACTCAGCTCCGCCGAGTTCAGCGGCTTCGCGAGCGATGCCAACGAGTCGAGCGAGTTCAGTTGTGGACAAACCGGCCTCTGTTGCGGCCGTAGCTGTGAGTTGTTGGGCCATGGATTCACTCTTCTTCGATGGGGAGGCCAGCACTGACTTTGCCGCGGCCGAAGTGTTGACCAAATTGCAGTTCGTAGACCTCGTCTTCGTCTTGGGTCTCGGCCTCGAGAGGACCAATGGCTTTGGCGACGCACAACAATCCGTACCCCTTTCGGCGTAGCTCATGGGACAAGCCCATGGCTTCCTTTTGATCTAGTTGGCCGCTTTGGACGCGGACAGCACAGCTCGTACAGCATCCATTGCGACAGGAGAAAGGAAGCGGATCCCCCTGCTGTTCAAAGCTCTGCAGAATGTAGTCGCCTTCTGCAACCTCGTGGGTAATGGTGCGGTTCTCTTGCCGCCAGTGAATGGTGATCTGGTGGCTAGGGCTCATGCCATCCATCTGGAAACGCCCTGCTACATTGGCATCTGCCCCAAAAATGCCGGTGGAGAGCTGGCCGAGTGGTCGAAGGCGCAGCACTGGAAATGCTGTATAGGGGCAACTCTATCGAGGGTTCGAATCCCTCGCTCTCCGTCACCTAACACCCAAACCCCTTGCAACGCAGGGGGTTTTTTATTGGAATATCTTATAAGCGATGGAGTGAATCCCTCTCTCGAATTTTATCGTATTTTCAGCACTAATTTGTGGTTATCCTTAATTTATTCGGCTTGTATATGATTAGTTAAATTTATATTTAAGTCAAGGCTTGTTAAAGTCAGAGCTCCAAGATCTTGGTTAACAGCGATATGGATTTAGATCCTCATTCGCTATCGCTGGTTGAGAAGCCAGGAGGCGTTTGTTGCTGCATGACTGCTGTGATGCAAACCGCTTTTGAATCCGAACTTCACCCGAAGAAAATCAATAGGGGCGTTGATTGTCGCCATCTATCTTCCGACCAAACATTCATTAGCCCCGTCTATTCGACGGGGTTTTGATTGAAGGTCAGTTGTCCTGAGCTTTTGCACTGCACTTACTGATGACTGATCGCTAACGACTGCAGCACTGTCTCTTTAACTGCCACCCGCCTGGAAATTGCAGCTAAAGACGTTGCACTACACCGCTCAGCTGAGATCCGATGGCTGCATTCACCCCTAAGAAAGTCAGCAAGGTCAAAGGGTTTGACGCTGATGCCAGCTACAGCGTGGAAGGCGCTGATGGTGGTTCCTTTGCCATTGCATCTAATAAGAAGGAACTCAAGCAGCTCATGACGAGTGATGCTGATGTGGTCTACGACGAGAAGAAAGGCAAGCTGTACCTCAACGACAACGGCACGGCCAAAGGCTGGGGTGCCAAGAAGGTTGGTGGCCTGATCGCCAAGTTCAAAAGCAAGCCAGCAC
>JBDQPG010000090.1:0-4601 GCA_040260695.1 Synechococcus sp. SFB_27S_18OctNov_coas_78
CACCGGCTTTGCCTGGTGGGCCGGTAATGCTCGTCTCATCAACCTGTCTGGCCGACTGCTCGGTGCCCACGTGGCCCACGCTGGTCTGATGGTGTTCTGGGCTGGCGCCATGATGCTGTTCGAGGTGAGTCACTTCACCTTCGATAAGCCGATGTATGAGCAGGGCTTGATCCTGTTCCCACACGTAGCCACCCTTGGCTATGGCGTTGGTCCTGGCGGAGAGGTGACCAACCTCTACCCCTTCTTTGTTGTTGGTGTTCTGCACCTGATCAGTTCCGCCGTGCTCGGACTCGGCGGCCTCTATCACGCCCTTCGTGGTCCGGAGATTCTGGAGAACTACTCCACTTTCTTCTCCCAGGATTGGCGCGACAAAAACCAGATGACCAACATCATTGGTTATCACCTCATCCTTCTGGGTGTGGGCTGCCTGCTCCTGGTCTTCAAGGCCATGTTCTTTGGTGGTGTTTATGACACCTGGGCCCCAGGTGGTGGAGACGTTCGTTTGATCACGAACCCCACCCTTGATCCCGGTGTGATCTTCGGATACCTCTTCCGCGCACCTTTCGGTGGCGAAGGCTGGATCATCGGTGTGAACTCCATGGAGGACATCATCGGTGGCCACATCTGGCTCGGTTTGACCTGCATCTTCGGTGGCATCTGGCATGTCATCACCAAGCCTTTCGGCTGGGTGCGTCGCGCCTTCATCTGGAATGGTGAGGCATACCTGAGCTACAGCCTTGGCGCTCTGAGCTTCATGAGCTTCATCGCTTCGGCCTACATCTGGTTTAACAACACCGCTTACCCCTCGGAGTTTTACGGCCCAACGAACGCCGAATCCTCCCAGGCACAAAGTTTCACCTTCCTTGTGCGTGACCAACGCATGGGAGCCAACATCGGTTCCGCCATGGGCCCAACCGGTCTTGGTAAGTACTTGATGCGTTCACCAACAGGTGAAATCATCTTCGGTGGTGAAACCATGCGTTTCTGGGACTTCCGCGGTCCTTGGTTGGAGCCCCTTCGTGGACCCAACGGCCTAAGCCTCGACAAGCTTCAGAACGATATTCAGCCTTGGCAGGTTCGCCGCGCCGCTGAATACATGACCCACGCTCCTAACGCGTCGATCAACTCTGTTGGAGGCATCATCACCGAGCCCAACTCGGTGAACTTCGTGAACATCCGTCAGTGGCTCGCCGCGACGCAGTTCATCCTTGCCTTCTTCTTCCTTGTTGGTCACCTCTGGCATGCAGGCCGCGCCCGCGCTGCTGCAGCTGGTTTCGAAAAAGGAATCGATCGTCAAGCAGAGCCCACCTTGGCTATGCCTGATCTCGACTGATCCAACGGTTCAATCGAATCGATCGTCAATCACCCTCGCCGCAAGGCGGGGGTTTTTTGTTGGGCCACGCAATAGACACTGTCGAGTACGAAACTGAGTGAAGCCAAGACCAGCCAACCGCGCACTGAGAAAAAACGCAGAAATGGTGAACGGGCAGATGAATTAAATCGCTCAAAAAATCAGGAGCTCGACACAATCAGGAACTACATACACAACTTCGCCTGAAACCTATAACGCTCGCCCGAATACTTGCAGATGCCGCAATTGCGATTAACCACTAAACTCCCTCACCAAGTCCCATGAGACACAATTATCGCCAAATCCATAAACACAATCCCGAATTCACAGCAGCGAGGAAGCCCCGATCCAAAACAAATTACAACAGCCGCAACAAACAACCAACGACGGAATAAAATTCAATTACTCCCATGCCTAGGCAGACACAGTGAAAAAAGCAACGAAAGCTTTAATCGCCGGATCACTTGCATGCTTGGCAGGATCACCAGCAGCCGCGCAAGTCACTTACAGCAATGACCTTACCGTCAACGGCAAGACATATTCTATCTCTTACGACAAAAACATATGGGACAAGTTTAGGCCTACCGCAGAACAACAACCATGGTGGGGGAATGAATCGCTAGCCACAACATTCGCCATAGAACAGAGCAATTTCACCACAGGTGGGCCAGCATTTGTCTACAAACCAGACGATTCAGAGCCAAGGTATTTCCACTCTGTGCTACCAAAAAGCCCCGGAGCTACAAGCCAATTCAAGAGAGATTACAACGACACAGTAAACTTTGCCGTCGCAGCTGCAGCAACCCCTGCACTAAAGCCAATTGAGGCAGCAGGAAATCCTTACGGAAGCGGAAATGGCAACAACAGGTCTTCCAATCTCGGGAAAACACTAGCTCCTATTTTCAAAGGCGGCGGACTTTGGCTGGATACCGTCAACATCTCTGAGGATTTTACTCTCGACAACTCCGCCGACAACCTTATAGATGCCAATGGCGAACAGGGAAAAGGCCGTTTTCTAAGCGGTGTTTTTAGCGACAGCCCGGGGCAGAAGGGATCAATCGTATTTAAAACATACTGGGAGTCAATAACAGTTACTGGAAAAAATACGAACACCGGCACCGTCACAATCGGAACAGGCCCTACCAGCAAGTCTTTTTATCTCTCGAACGACGGTTCATTTGAAGAAGCTTCACTGCTGAAACTGGTTTCAGGCAACACACTGAACATCAGCCAAAACACAAATCCAACCGGCGTGACGTTCAAAGCCCTTGAGACTGAAAGCGGATCATCCATTGTACTGGGAAATAACACACTCACCACTGGAAGCGGAAATAGTGATCAAACCATTGCTGGAAGCATCACCGGCAACGGCTCACTCATCAAAGAAGGCACGGGAAAGCTCACGCTTAAAGCTGATAATCAATACACAGGAAATACAGAAATCAAGAAAGGAACATTAGATGTTCAAGGCACTCTCGACGACAGCACGAGCGTCATCGTAAGCCCAAAAGCAAAATACATAGCGAGCAATAACGACACCATTCAATCACTCTCAGGCGGCGGAGACGTAGAAATCACTTCGGGCACAACATTAACCGTCTCAACCAAGAATCTTTCCTCCGCACAAAACAACTACGACATCCAGTCATTAACCGGTGGCGGCAATTTCAACTATGAAATGAAAGGAACAAGCCCCGAAGAACTACGCGTTCTTGGCGACACCAACCTAGGCACACTTAATGTTACTGGAGAAAATCTAACCCTGAGAGGATTCAACAGATTGGACCAAGCCAGCGTCTCCGAGGGACGACTACAACTGGGAAAAAGTGGAGAGAAAGCAAGCATTATCAACGGCACACTGAGCATCTCGAAGGGAACACTTATGGCGGGGAGCTCAATTAACGCGAATACAATTAAAGCCGTCAATAATTCAAAATTGATTTTCTCGGATGGGCATTACTCTTCTCAATTGCCACCCGCCGCCACCTACAAATCCTCCGCAAAGACATTATTTATTGACGCGACATCCTCGTTAATCATCGCCAGACCGGAAACTATTTCCATTTCCGACAAAGGAATAATAAGAGGAGCAGTAACCGGAAAAGAAAATACCCCCAATACCCCCACCTACTTTGACTTCTACGGCGGGTACAATGAGCCCGTGACCTTCACGAGCCCGACCACCAACTCAAGTTACCTACAGTTTGAAAGTACCTCAAGAGTTGATCTCAATTCTGTTCATGGTGGCGCAAGCCAACGCAAAGTGTCAGATCCCGACGTCGTCATCGATAGACCAGTCGCAATCAATACCGATCAATTTTCAGTGGCTAGAGTTGATTTCGATACCACTGCAAAAACTGGCAACGGCATCATTAAGATCACCAGCAGAGGCGTTGTTTTAGGCGTAGGCACCATCCACGGGGATGTCATCAATGAGGGATACGTCTCCCCTGGCAACTCCATCGGCACCCTCACCATCGATGGTGATTACGGCCAAGGCCTCACCAATCCCAATGCCAGCCTCCTCATCGAGGTGGATGGCTCCACCAGTGATCTCCTCAAAATCACCGGTGACAATCGCAAGGTGTACCTGGGCGGCAATCTCAACATCTCAAGCCTTCCCAATACACACATCACCCCCAATCAGATCTACACCGCCATTGATGTCACTGGCCAAGGCGCCACAGGGGGTGAACTCAATCTCAAAACCGATCTCTCCGGTGTCGTCGGCTCCTCCGGTTATCTCTTTGCACGCGAAACCAGCCCCGCTTTCGCAAGGCTTGATCAGCCCTACTACGACACCTGCACCAGCTCCGATCCCAACATCCAAAAGAACTGCACCAAGCTTCAGTTCGCCTGGCTCCAGGTCGCCAAAGATCCCAACGCCTCCAAAGGCACCAAACAGGTCGCAACGCCCACAGGCACCGTCCAGGTAATTACACCCAACACACAATCACCCACAACAGTCATCAACCAGGTCAAACAGACCGGCGGTGCCATCACCACCGCTTCATCCGGTAACTCGTCCACCAACACCGACACCTGCACCGCCAATACAGGCAACGCTGCAGCCTGTCAGCAGCAAAACAAATCCGGCTCCGGCAAAAACGGCAGCAATGCCAACAACACCCAAGTCGCCAAAGTCATTGATGCCGGTCAAGCCTCCCTTGGGGTTGTTGTCACCAACGGCACCACCGGTGGCGATCCCGTCACCGTCAATGGCGTCAACAGCGGTTACACCACCAACCAA
>JBDQPG010000066.1:0-8452 GCA_040260695.1 Synechococcus sp. SFB_27S_18OctNov_coas_78
ATCATTAATGGCACGACGAACTACATCCTCACGCGGATGGCCGATGAAGGCGCTGCTTACGAGAGCGTTTTAAAAGATGCCCAGGAGCTGGGCTACGCAGAGGCAGACCCCGCTGCCGATGTGGA
The DNA here is from genome assembly GCA_040260695.1 of Synechococcus sp. SFB_27S_18OctNov_coas_78. Classification (GTDB taxonomy): domain Bacteria; phylum Cyanobacteriota; class Cyanobacteriia; order PCC-6307; family Cyanobiaceae; genus Parasynechococcus. The sequence continues at coordinate 126 of JBDQPG010000066.1, forward strand.
TGGTTTGGATGCCGCCGACAAAATCGCAATCTTGGCGAATTTGGCCTTTGGCGGCAGCGTCGAACGCAGTGCCGTTCCCACTGCTGGGATCAGCCAATTGCAGGGACGCGATGTGGATTACGCCAAGCAGCTTGGCTACGGCGTGAAATTGCTGGCTGTAGCAGAACGCATGCAGCCATCGGCGGAGCCTCTACCCCTCTCGCTTCGCGTACAACCCACCCTGGTTCCCAAGGATCACCCATTGGCGGGTGTGAACGGCGTGAACAACGCCATTCTTGTGGAAGGCGATCCCATCGGCCGCGTGATGTTTTATGGACCAGGGGCCGGGGCAGGACCCACCGCCTCAGCGGTGGTCGCCGACATTCTCAATATTGCTGGAATCAGACAGGCGAGCCGAGGTGAACATTGCTTGGACCCCCTGCTTGCAGCGAGCAGCTGGCGCCGTTGCGTGTTGGTCGATCAAGGAGAGATCCGTCAGCGTCATTACGTGCGCTTCCACACACAGGATGCTCCGGGTGTGATTGGTTGCATTGGGGGCTGCTTCGGAGATGGCGGGGTATCAATCCAATCGATCGTTCAATTCAACGCCAGCAAAGCCGGTGCCGAAATCGTTGTGATCACCCACGAAGTGAGCCAGAAAAAGATGCAGGAAGCGCTCGAAGCGATCCAAGCCTTGCCAGAGGTTTCGGGTCTTGCCGCCCACCTGGGTTGCCTCTAGAGCGCAAAGAATTCCGACGGTGCATCGCTGCAGGAGGGTCCCTCGATGCGTCAAAATATGAAAATGTTTCGCTGCAGGGATTGGCCAACGCTGATCTATGCATCTAACGGTTCATGCCGAACCTCATCCAGACGTCACCTCATCAAGGCTGTCTTATCCAAGATGCCCCCAATGCGATGAGGATTCATCAAGGTGATTGCGTCAATCTCGATCGCGACGAAAACACCTATCAAGTGATTGGTGTTGATGGCGATCACGACCGCTGCTGGGTGCGCCGTTGGCCGATTGAACCCCAGGGAGGATCTCCGGTTTTTGAAATCTCCCTCAATCAAATCCGCAATTTGGGCTGACGCGATGTTCAATGGATTGGTTTCTGCCTGAGCATCGCGTTGAAGCGAGCCAATCCAGCCCTCAGGACGTCAATATTTTTACGAACCGTCCTCGTGATGGCAGCGCTGACTCAAGCGAGTTGTCAGCCGACAACATCAAGCCAGCGCATCACTGTGGCTTTTGCCGGTTCCATCAGCTCGTTGGACCCGGCCCAAGTCAGCACGGTTCATAGCTTGCAGCTGCTCAGTGCCATCGGTGATCCGCTCTACAGCCTGAACGATGACGGCAGCCTGCAACCCCGCTTAGCAGCATCAAAGCCAACGATCAGCGCCGATGGACGGCTCGTCACCATCCCTCTTCGAACGGATGTTCGCTTTCACGATGGCACCCGCTTTGATGCGGAAGCCATGGCCTTCAGCTTGCGCCGGTTTCTCCGAATCGGAACCCTGAGTTATGTGGTCGGAGATCGCATCAAAGCGGTGGAGGTTGCAGGCCCTCACATCCTGAGGCTGAAGCTCACCCGTCGCTCCACCTCCCTTGAGGGACTGCTCACGTCGATCAATCTCACTCCCCTCTCGCCTCAGGCCTACGCCAAGCACAAAGATAGTTTTCTGCATGACAACTTTGTCGGCACAGGTCCTTACCGCCTCACCAAATTCAACGAAAAACAGCAACGCCTTGAACCGTTTCAGCAGTACTGGGGAGAACCACCCAAAAATCCTGGCCTTGATCTGATCAGCCTCAGCAACTCCACCGCTCTCTTTGGTGCGCTTCGCAGCGGCGAAGTGGATGTGCTGCTCTCAGCCTCCATTGATGAAGACCAACGCCATGCCCTGAACCAGCAAGCGAAGCAAGGGGACTTGCATGAATCCGTGGGTCCAGCGATGGAAATCGGGTACGTGACCCTCTTAAGCAATGCCTTACCCCTGAGCAATCAAAGCCTGCGGCAAGCTATTTCCTTGAGCCTGGATCGCGACGAAGTGAGCACACGCGTCAGCTACGGGCTACGCAAACCTTTACGTGCCTTGATTCCACCAACTCTGCCCGGAGGTGCCCTAGCCCCATGGCCCAGGCACAATCCCGAAAAAGCCAAATCAATCCTCCAGCAGGAGGGTTATTGCCAAGGAACACAGCTTGAGGTTCCACTCACCTTTCGTTCGAACGTTCCCGCCGACAAGCTCTTGGCTCTGACATGGCAAGCCCAAGTGCAACGGGATTTATCTGATTGCATGGTGCTCAAACTTGATGGAGTGGAATCCACCACTGTTTATCGCCAACTTGGGGAAGGGTCATTTAAAGCCGTGATCCTCGATTGGCTTGGCAGCTATCCCGACCCAGAGGCTTATCTCAATCCATTATTGAGTTGCTCGAACGCTCAAGGCCATGTGTGCCTCGATGGCGAAGCCGCCATCAGCGGAAGCTTCTGGAGCGCACCTGGACTGCAGGACGCCCTTCAACAAAGCGACTCTCTGAGGGGCGCGCAGAGAACAGCAGTCTTGAAAACGATTGAACAACGCACCGTCAACGGTGCCGCCTATCTCCCCGTATGGCTGGAGTCCCCTCGATCCTGGAGTCAACTCAGCTTGAATCCACCTCAATACGACCGAAGTGGGTTCGTGCGGTTGGATCAACTGCAACGGGTCTCCCATCCAGAAGGGCAGCGCTGATGGGACGGGCTCGAGATCTGTTCCGCTACAGCGCGACCCGCCTTGGTCTTGCACCACTGATGCTGTGGCTGATTGCCACGCTGGTCTTCCTTTTACTGCGGGTTGCTCCAGGTGATCCGGTGGACGCCGTCCTTGGAAGCAGGGCACCCGCCGCAGCGAAGGCGGCCATGCGCGCTCGGCTCGGCCTCGATCAATCATTGCTTGATCAATATTTGAGCTACCTCAATGGGCTCGTCCATGGAGATCTTGGGCAAGCCCTGATCAACCAGGAATCGGTGAGCAAAATCATTGGTGACACCCTGCCCGCAAGCCTTGAGTTGAGTGTGATCGCCCTGATTGCTGCAGCCATCATTGGCCTAAGCATTGGTTTCAGCGGCATTGCTCGGCCGGAGGGGAAAATCGATTTCAGCGGGAGGCTCTACGGCTTGGGCACCTATGCGTTGCCACCGTTCTGGGTGGCCATGATGGTGCAGCTCATCTTCGCCGTGAGTTTCGGTTGGTTCCCAGTGGGAGGCCGCTTTCCCCCCAGCCTGCTCCCACCAGAAGGCAGTGGTTTCTTTCTTTGGGACAGCCTTGTTTCAGGCAATTGGACGGCCCTCGCTGGGAGCATCCGCCACCTCGTTCTCCCGGCAGCAACCTTGGCACTCCTCCTGAGTGGAACATTCACCACCGCACTTCGGCTCAACCTGCGACGAACCCTGCGAGCCGATTATGTCGAAGCCGCCCGCAGCAGAGGGCTCAGCGAGCGCCAAGTGATCTTGCATCACGCCTTGCCGAATGCGCTACTTCCCGTTCTCACCATTGCTGGAATCACGGTGGCCTCCCTCATTGGCGGAGCACTACTGATCGAAGTGACGTTTTCATGGCCCGGTATCGCCTTACGTTTACAAGAAGCGATTAATCAACGGGACTACCCCGTGGTGCAAGGAATTGTGGTCGTCATCGCTGCCCTTGTCGTGCTGGTGAGTGTTGCCGTGGATCTTTTGGTCGCAGCGCTTGATCCGCGCGTTCGCTACTAAAGCTCACGGGTGAGACGCTTTGCTTCATCGCGATCCAAGCGATGCCAGCGCGTGGTGCCAACATCGAAGTGCCCCACCGTGGCTTTGGCGGGGTTGGATTCGAGCTGCTCCAGGAAGTGGATCATCTCTCTGGCAATGAGTCGCTGAACCGTGAGCGGGTTCACCCCAACCAACTCTTCACCAAGCTGAAAGAGGTCATCTCCCTGGAGTGATCCCCCTTGACTGCCAACTCGAATCGGAGAGAAATGGCTCGCACCTTCCACAACGACGACTTGACTTAATGGATGGTGACCGAGTCTGCGGAGCAAGGAAATTTGCTCATCCAAAGGCGGTGTGATCAAGTCGAGTGTTCCACCAATCAACAGCAACGGCATGTCGAGCGGTCGCGTTTGCTTCCCTTTCGGCCAAATCAATCCGCCAAAACTGTTCAACCCAACTACCGCGATGGGCGGTGGATGAATCGGAGATGTTTTAAGGGCTCGACTATCGGCTAATTCGCATTGCAAAAGCTCAGAAAGATTGGTGAGCGGAATCGCTGCGATTGAGCCAAGACAACGGCGGTTGATGCCTGAGACAGGATCAGCCCCAGCGGCCAGCAATGCCGTGAGTGCTCCAAGCGAGTGACCCACCAACACCATGTTTGGCCCCTCCACTGGAATGCGGCCTTTGCGTTGGGCCTTCAGCACCGCATCCAGATCAGAAAGTCGTTGGCGAAGGGCTCGCGCCCCATCAAAGGATTGCCGCCCATCCAGCAATGCTCGAACAGCCTCCGCGTCACTGCCGGGATGTTCCACCATCACCACAGCCCACCCAGCATCAGCAAGGTTTTCCGCCAGCCAGTAAAAATGCTCGGGATCACCACCTAATCCAGGCATCAATAGAAGCCAAGGGCGCTCTGATGTCTCAGACGAGGGGGTCGCTTGCCAAATCTGAACCTGGAGTGGAGCGACACGATGGCCCACCAGCACGTTCACGGCTTGGGGCGTCTTCGAGGCAAGCTGTCCGGATGGATCAGAGCTCTGAACATGGGGCGATGGTTGACGCGTCGTTTTTTCAGCCGCAAGAACTGCCATCAAACCGTTATGGCGTTCAAGCTGCTGGCGCCAATGGCTCGCCGCCTTCACCAAGGCATCAAGATCCAACCGCAATTGCTCGGTGGGTAGGGCCTGCAAGACATCGAGGGTGGACACCTGTTCCTGTTGAGCCAACAACCGCTCCAAGGTGGGAAGCACCACAGAACTCTTGATATGACCACCACCTTCAACACGAACCAAAGCCCCCAAGGCATCAATCAGAGGTCCAGCCCCCCAACTGCTGAGGAGCTGTTGCCCAAGGCTTCGGCGGGTGAGAACCGGCGCATTGAGCAAGCGCGCTATCCCCTCACGGCTTTCGGAGTCCAGCAGTCGCAACCAACTGGCCAACTCGCTTCGACTGCGGTCTCCAAGACGCCCAAACGACCTGAGATCCTCCACCGACACCGGCAAAACGATGCCGTCAATTTCCACTTCCAGTCGTTCAGTCGCACGCGCAGGCCACGATCCGACCGACAAGAGCAGCAGACTGCTCGTCAAGCCCATTGCGATGCATCGTCCTGTTAAGCATCCGCGCAGCAATGCCAGACCCTCTGCGGTGGTGGAACCAGTTTCCACTAGCGCTCAGAAATGTCACCCGCATCAGACTGCTGGCATCCATCGGGGCCGGTGGAGTCATTTTCATGACTCCACTTATTTTCCATGCGATTGACTTCTCCGCCAGTCAGGTGGGAAGCGGCCTGGCCCTTGCTGCGTTAATCGGAACAATCGTCCGTTTGATCAGTGGTGTGCTGATCGACCGTGGATTGCGTTGCTCGTGGCCGATCCGGCTGACCACCCTGCTGGCCATCGCGGGCGATGTGATTTTGGTGCAGGCCAACGATTATTCCCACTTTCTGCTGGGTCAAGTTTTGCTTGGCTGCGCCGCAGGCTTGTACTGGCCAGCGGTTGAGCTTGCTGTTCCTCTGAGCTGCTCCCAAGTTCCCTCAGGGCGGGGATATGCCCTTGTGCGCAGTGCAGATGCTCTCGGCATCGGATGTGGCGCCTTGATTGGAACATTGGCGTCAACCCAGGGGGCTTTGCGGATTGTCTACGGCGTTGAAGCCGTTTGCATGGGGGCTGTCCTGATTTTGATCAGTCTCCGCCCACTTCAGGATGATCGACCTGTCCTTGATTCAAGCCCAGTTCTTGAGAACTCGATGCGTCGAGGAGTTCCTACGGCGCCAACATGGCTTCTGCCATTGCTGCCTGTACTGGCCACCAGCGTTGTAGCCACAGGGATCCTGGCCCTTCAACAGAGTGCTCTACCCCTTGATCTGGTGCAGGGCAGTTTGCAACGACCCAGCCTCACGGAAAGCCACAGCAGTGCTCTGATTGCTCTGCAATTGACCCTGTTGGTCAGCCTCCAATGGCCAGTCGGTCGATGGCTGTCGAACCGCAGCGTTGGCTTCGGCTTGAGCATCAGCCTTGCCAGCTTCAGCGTGGGGTGCCTGCTGATTGGGTTGTCTTCCCTCTTCGAAGCCGGCACCGCACTCGTTTTATTGAGCTTGCTTCCGATGGCCTTTGGCCAAGCAGCCTTCCTGCCCACAGCCACAGAAGCGGTGATCGAGGAGACTCCACCGGAACATCGCGGTCTCGCGATGGCCCTCTTTTCCCAGTGTTTCACCGTGAGCGCGATCGTTGCCCCCCTAATCGGAGGGGCCATGCTCGACCGCTTGAATAATGGCTTACTGCTCTGGCTGTTGATGGGGGGAGCCTGTCTCGTGATGCTTCCCGCTCTTCGTCAACTACGACCCCGATTCAAAACGGATGGTTCTTCATCCGAGCAGGATCCAGAAGCGCAAGGGGCCGAGAAAACCTTATCGATGCTGTAACAAGGAGTCCAAGCAACCTTGGGCTTGATCGCTTCCTGTCGACGGTTCATCAGTTCATAACGACAAAATTGCCCGCGTTGCTCTAGCGCTGGTCCTTTCACGATGACGTCCAAGGGATCCAGTTCAATCCGATGTCGCATTTCAAAGCTGGGCTGTGAGGTCAGAATGGCTGAACGATTCAGCGTGTAGGTCACGGCATGGGCGTTCGGCGCACCCAACCCGAGCCCAACGCACAAGATCCACCATGTCCGACCTAGATCACCCATGACGTCAGACGCAGGATTTCAAAACAGTACGACCAACACCAGGATCCAACCCCAATTGATCCTGCATGCCGGAACCCATAAAACAGCATCCACTTATATCCAGGAACGCCTTCATCTCAACCGCGACTTGCTCAAACAGCAATCGATTTTTTACCAGGATCCGGTTTTCGATCGTCCAAAGGCAAAAAAACTTGCAGGGGAATTATGCAAGCACCATGATGAACGCTGGAGAAGAATGCTCTCCAATCACAAAAAAGGCCAGCACCTTTTACTCAGCGCAGAACAATTTTCTGTTCCATTCACCAATCAAAAATGCATTCATAATCTTGAAGAGCTTGCCAACAGCTTTGGACTCAAGCTTCACATTGTGATCTTCATTAGAAGCCAACTCGACTACATCAACTCCCGCTATATCTACTCGCTACGACGCTTTTATCACAGTCAAACCTTTGAAGAGTTTGTTGCTGATGCCCTCGAAGGTGAGTTGCACACTGAACGACAACAACGGGGACGGATTAGACGTCGTCAAGATGTTTTTAATTTTTGGACGTACTTCCAACCACTCTTAGAAGCCAAGAAATCTGGACTCAAGGTGAGTTTTATCCCGTTCAAACAGAACGGCAACGACCCCTTTCAAGATCTCATCACAACCATTGGGGTGTCCCCCAACCAACCCTGGGAAAAATGCACGGGCCGACACTTCAACAGAAGCCCTGGCACACGCGGTGTGTGGATGGCACGCCTCCTGAGCCAAAAACTGGAGGAGAATACAATCTCCACACGATCCATCGACAACTCCTCACAAATCATTCTTCGAGAAGAACAACAGCGACGCTGGAATGATCCAGCCTTTTGGGGTTATTCCGGACGATTAAAAAATCAAGTAATCCAACACTTCAAAAATGACAACAACAAGTTCGCCAAGGCCGCTTGGGGGACAAGTTGGTCGACTGCATTCCCCAATGACATCGAACTGCAAAAGAGAAAGAAACAAATTTATCAGCCCCAATCCATCGAAGAAGAAGAGACAATGCATGCCATCGGCATCCACCTCTTACGACGAATTCGCCACCGGATGAAACCAAATCTTATTCATACAGTTCTGGATCCGCTAGAACGCATTAGCAGCTTCATTGCACCTTCATTAACTCTTCGATCCATCCAAAAAATAAACTCAAAAGCACAGATTTAATCGCTTTAAAATGCCTGCAAACTGCTGCCAATAAAAGAACTTCAAGAAATTATTCCGGGACATTACATCACAAAAATAAAGCTTCTTTCAGAGTTAAAATATTGACGAAGGCCTTACAAGAGACAATCTTACACCTGACTTAAATCCCAATCGAGCTTACATCATTGGATAATGCTCAAAGATTTAGCACCTCAAAAGCGAAAAGACACGCACTTGGTCAGCAACTGCCA
>JBDQPG010000053.1:0-15734 GCA_040260695.1 Synechococcus sp. SFB_27S_18OctNov_coas_78
GTGAGCTGCTCCAAGGCTGCCGATTCGCCAGGCCTGCACGGGCAGATCTCCGTGCCTTCAAATCCATGGGTATAACGGATCGCAGCCAAAGGATCCCCATCCGGCACCAAGTCGGAATGCAGATCAACAAGGCCTGAAGGGGCCTCAATGGTGATGGGTTGGTGGGCCTGCACCTTGCCCCGCCAATTGCGCAGGAAGGGGCCATACACCCGATAGGGATCGCCAGCACCTGTTTTGAGTAACTCCGGCGCGATCAGCAGTTGATCCCAATCGACCACCACCTTGCGACCATCGGCCTGCAACCGCTTCGCCACCTGCCGGTCCCGTTCACGGGCGTAGGGCTCCACATCGCGGTTCCACACCACCGCCTCGGCGCCGATCTGCTCCGCCAGCTGCGGCAGCAGCAGCACAGGATCGCCTTCGAGAATCAGAAGACGACTACCGGCATCACGCCAACGCTGCTGCAATTCGATCAGGCTCTCCAACAAAAACCACAACCGAGCCGGGGCCATCGGCGGCAAATGCTGCGGGGGATCGATCACCAGAGGGTCGAGCACGTACACCCCCGTCACCGCAGGGCTGATCTCAACCGCGGCCTGAAGACCCAGGTTGTCGGCCAAACGCAAATCGCGGCGGTGCCAAAACAGAACGCGAGACGTTGCCATCAGAGACCCAACAGTTGTTTGGCGCGGAACCAGGCGGTCACGCTCTTGCCATCGAGCCATTCATCCCCCGACGCCAGGGCTTGATCCAATTGCGTGGGGGTCATCGTGACCACCTCAAGATCTTCGTCGTCATCCCCAGCCGGTGGATTGTCCATGGCCGTGAGCTCCCGGGCCAAGAAGCAATGGATCACCTCATCCGAATATCCAGGACAAGGAAGCATCGGACCAAGAGCATCCCAACGGGCAGCGCTGAAGCCGGCTTCCTCCCCCAGCTCCCGCTGCATCGATTCGAGCGGATCCTCTCCGGCTTCAAGGGTGCCGGCGGGGAACTCCAACAAGCGGGCCTGCACCGCAAAGCGATATTGCCGCAACAACACCACCTGGCCGTCGTCGGTGATCGGTACCGCCAACGCTGCACCGGGGTGACGAATCATGCCGAAGGTGCTCTCCACCCCCATTGGCAATCTGATCCTGTTGCGTTCGAACCGAAGCTTGCGCACATCCACCGATTCGACGGTTTCGAGCAACTCAAAAGGCTCCGGAGCCGGCAACGGTGCCATCGGATCAGGCTTGAGGAGTCACCAGCATGGCGGTCAGTCGACCCACTCCGCGGACCGATTCATCGCAGCCAGAAGGGGTTCGAGCACAAAGCTGCGCAAATGCATCCGTGGATGGGGAAGCACCAACCGGGGATGCTCGATCCGGAGTTCTCCCCAGAACAACAAATCGAGGTCCAAGGTTCGCGGCCCCCAGCGTTGTTCCGAGGAACGCTGCCGGCCAAATTGCGATTCCAACTGGTGCAAGCCGTCCAACAAGGTCAACGCCGCCTGAGTTGACCGACTGGCCAGCAGCCCATGCACGACCACCACAGCGTTCCAATAGCGCGGCTGACCCGGCGGACCACCGACAGGGGTGGATTCCAACAACGGAGACCAACTGAACTGAAGCGGAGCACCAGCCCAATCGTTCAACACAACGGTCAACAACGGACGCACCGCCAGCAGGGTTTGACGCGGTCCCCCATCGCCATATGGCAGGTTGGTACCGAGGGCAATCGCAAGGGGAACATCGTCACTGCGGAGCATCAGCGAGACTGGCGTAGACGAGCGGGATGAGAAGCCTCCATGGTGGCAAGCGGTGTAGTCGCAAAAAACGACCAAGCAACCCGTGCCTTTCCCCTGGCGGCGATCACCGGCCATGGAACGCTCAAGCTTGCCCTTCTGCTCGCAGCGGTGGATCCAGGGCTTGGCGGGGTGGTGATTGCAGGAGGTCGCGGCACCGGTAAATCCGTGCTGGCCAGGGGGCTTCATACCCTGCTACCCCCGATCGACATCCTCGACATTGCCGGGGGAGTGGGCCGCAACCTCGATCCTCAAAACCGAGACGAGTGGGACAACGCCACCCGTGAGCAGATCGCAGGCGATGCCCCCTCCAAGGTGATATCAGCACCGTTTGTGCAAATCCCCCTCGGCATCACGGAAGACCGTCTCGTGGGCGCCGTTGATGTGGCCGCCTCACTGTCGAGTGGCAGTGCTGTTTTTCAGCCGGGCCTGTTGGCCGATGCGCACCGGGGGGTGCTCTATGTGGATGAACTGAATCTTCTCGATGACGGCATCGTGAATTTGATGCTGGCGGCCGTTGGCAGTGGAGAGAATCGTGTGGAGCGGGAAGGTCTCAGCCTCAGCCACCCGTGCCGACCGCTGCTCATCGCCACCTACAACCCCGAAGAGGGCAACATTCGCGATCACTTGCTGGATCGCTTTGCCATCGCTCTTTCGGCCAATCAGCTGGTGAGCACCGAGCAACGGGTGGAGATCACCAATGCCGCACTGGCCCACGGTCAATGCAGCCGCAGCTTTGCCGAAACCTGGAGCGAAGAAACCGACGCTCTCGCCACCCAGCTGCTGCTGGCTCGGCAATGGTTGCCGGATGTGCAAATCAGCCGTGAACAAATCGAATATCTGGTGACCGAAGCGATTCGGGGCGGCGTGGAAGGCCACCGATCCGAGCTGTATGCCGTCCGCGTCGCGCGAGCCCATGCCGCCCTAAGCGGTCGAGACCGGGTCGATGCAGACGATCTACAAGTGGCTGTGGCCCTGGTGATCGCCCCACGGGCATCGCAGCTGCCTCCACCGGATCAGCAGATGGAACCACCAGCCCCGCAAGATCAGGACCCCCCACCGTCCCAAGGAGATCAGGAGGATCAACAGGACAATCCACCGCCCCCACCCGAGGGCTCTGGAGAGGAGGACGACACGCCAGAGGACAACAACTCCGACAACGACAACTCCGACGACGACAACAGCGAAGACGACAGTCCGGAGGACCAAGCCCCTCCGGCCGTGCCCGAAGAATTCATGCTCGATCCAGAAGCGATTGATGTGGATCCAGATCTGCTCTTGTTCAATGCAGCCAAGAGCAAAGCCGGCAACAGCGGCAGTCGCTCGGTGGTGTTGAGCGATAGCCGAGGTCGCTATGTGAAGCCGATGCTTCCCAGGGGCCCCGTGCGTCGGATCGCGGTGGATGCCACGCTTCGGGCAGCGGCGCCCTATCAAAAAGTGCGGCGCGAACGTCAGCCCGGCCGCGCTGTGATCGTGGAGGAAGGCGATTTGCGCGCCAAGCTGTTGCAGCGCAAAGCTGGAGCCCTGGTGGTGTTTCTGGTGGATGCCAGTGGTTCGATGGCGCTCAACCGGATGCAAAGCGCTAAAGGCGCCGTAATCCGGCTACTCACCGAGGCCTATGAGAACCGCGACGAAGTGGCGCTGATCCCATTTCGAGGCGAGCAAGCTGAAGTGCTCTTGCCACCAACGCGTTCAATCACCGCTGCTCGGCGCCGCCTTGAATCGATGCCCTGCGGCGGTGGTTCGCCGCTCGCCCACGGACTCACCCAAGCGGCCAGGGTCGGGGCCAACGCACTGGCAACGGGGGATCTTGGCCAGGTCGTGGTGGTAGCCATTACCGACGGCCGGGGAAATGTGCCGCTCAGCAAGTCGCTGGGCCAACCCGACCTGGACGGGGAGGAAAAGCCCGATTTAAAGCAGGAGGTGCTGGATGTGGCGGCCCGTTATCGGATGCTCGGCATCAAGCTGCTGGTGATCGACACCGAACGCAAGTTCATCGGTAGCGGCATGGGCAAAGACCTGGCCGAGGCCGCCGGGGGCAAATATGTTCAACTGCCCAAAGCCAGTGATCAAGCGATCGCGTCAATCGCCATGGACGCAATTAGCACGATATAGGCATGATATCCGCCCTAAACGGTGTAAATATCGTTTCTAATTTTTAGTTTGGGCTGGGTAGACCTCTGAAAACAGCGCACCGAGGCCGATCGTCACATTGCGTAGACCATCCATAAAGGCTGGATCGGATGTGAGCTTCTCGACATCACCGCCCACAGCATCAATTTTGGCGGTGAGCTCGGCCGCATTCGTCGCCGTCTGCCGCAAACTCGACAACGTTTCCGGGTTATCCAACGACGCCACGATGTTGTTCGCATGGGCCGTTGCTGCTTGGAGATTGCGCAACACCGGGTCCACTTTTGACAATTCCGCTTGTAGCTGAACCGTCAACGCTTCAAAGGACTTCGAGGTGTCATCGATCTGCTCAATCGAAGCCGCCGCATTCGGGATCAACTTCTCGGCCTTGGCTTGCGTCAACAACTCCTGAAGCGTGTCCGTCACTGTGGCGATGCTGGGGGCTTCCCGACCAGCGACCGTGGCACCATCACACAACTGAACGTTGCTCTGGCAGTTGGCGGCCTTCGGCAGCGGTGCATCCATCGGCAATGGCTTGCCACCACTCACCAATGCCACCTGGGCATCGCCCCCCAGCAACGACGCCGAAGCGACGGTGGCTGTTACGGGCAAGGCAAGGCGCAAATCACCCTTGGTGATGTCCAACTCAGCGACCACAGCGCTGGAGGTGACCTTGATCGACCGCACCGAGCCAATCAAAATGCCGCGATAAGTCACCGGTGAACGCTCGGCCAGTCCTGATGCGTCATTGAAGTTCGCCTGCAAGCGCCAGTCGCTGGAACCCAAACGAACACCCCGCATCCACATCGCCATTGAGGCGAAACCGACAATTCCACCAACAACGGTGAATCCAACGATGGCATCACGAACACTGCGACGCATGGTGATCAGTGCTCCGCAGGCTGCATGGGTCCGCGCAGGCTACCCGTCCTGAACTGTTCCACATAGGGATTCGTGGAACTGCGAAATTCCTCCACTGAACCCTGCCACTGAAAGTGACCTTCGTAGAGCATCAGCACCCGCTGCGCGGAGCGTTCAATCGTGCTGCGCACATGACTCACCACGACAGAACAGCCGCGAGCCACCGTTGTGGTTTTCACAATCAGATCTTCAATGCGCGTGCATGCCACAGGGTCGAGCCCCGCCGTGGGCTCGTCGTACAACAACAGTGGCATCGATTGATCTCCCCTCTGAGGGTCGTCGATGAGAGCGCGCGCAAAACTGACCCGTTTTTGCATCCCACCGCTCAGTTCGCCGGGGTAGAGGTGCGCCACCTCATAGAGGCCCACGGCTTCCAAGCACGCTTCGACGCGATCACGAATTTCAGCGTTGGAGAGAGCAGCTTTTTCACGCAACAAGAAACCGACGTTTTCCTCCACCGTGAGGGACGCCAGTAGAGCCGGATTCTGAAAGACCAACCGCACATCGGGAGGGTTGGTTTGATCGAGGCGGAGATAGTCCTGGGTTGCACCGAAGAGACGCAATTGGCCGCTCGTTGGCAACTGCAAACCCGCCAAGAGTCGCAAAACCGTCGATTTCCCCGCTCCTGACGGCCCCACCACCGCTAGCCGCTCGCCGGGCTGCATCGTGAGGCACACTCGATCCAACACAGGCTTGGCACCCCACTGAATCGTGAGGTCCTCCATCTCCACCACGGCCTGGGGCTGAGGCACATCAGAGTCCGAAACACATCGCCATCCTGCCGCGCTTGAACAGGCTCCGTACAGTTCATGACATGGCCGAATGAGTCGCCCCTTGGCGCGCAAACCCGCTCAAAGCAAACGCCAACAGGCAAAAGCGAACCGGGGCCACCGGCGCCAAGAGCTTGTGACACGCTCCCAGCGGGCCGTTCGTTGGTTGCAACCCGGCTTGGTGGTGAAGCGATGGGTGCTCACGTCTGGTCTTGGTTTACTGATGGCCTTGATCGGTGGGGCTGTTTGGGCTGATCTCAAACCCATCTATTGGATCCTTGAAACCCTGAGTTGGCTCCTTGGAGCACTCACCACCGTTCTGCCGAGGGAATTCACCGGTCCTTTAGTGGTGCTTGTCGGCGTCGCCCTTGTCCTGTGGGGACAAAGCCGAAGCTTCGGCTCGATCCAACAGGCCTTAGCTCCAGACAAAGACACGGTGCTCATTGATGCACTGCAAGCCAAGAGCCGCCTGAACCGCGGCCCCAACATTGTTGCCATCGGAGGGGGCACCGGTTTGTCGACGTTGTTGAGCGGCCTGAAGCGATACAGCAGCCACATCACCGCCATCGTCACCGTGGCTGATGACGGCGGCAGCAGCGGCGTCTTAAGGCGTGAGCTCGGCGTTTTACCCCCTGGCGACATCCGTAACTGTCTCGCAGCCTTGTCCACTGAAGAACCACTGCTCACCCGACTGTTTCAATACCGATTTTCCGCGGGCAGCGGACTGGAAGGCCACAGCTTCGGCAACTTATTCCTATCGGCGCTCACGGCCATCACCGGCAACCTCGAAACAGCGATTACTGCGTCAAGTCGCGTCTTAGCCGTTCAAGGACAGGTGGTACCTGCCACCAATGTCGATGTGCGGCTGTGGGCAGAACTCGAAAACGGCCAACGGATCGAAGGCGAAAGCAACATCGGCCATGCCCCCAGTCCGATCGTGAGGTTGGGTTGTGTCCCATCGCGTCCCCCGGCCCTCCCCCGAGCCCTCGAAGCGATCGCCAATGCGGACTTAATTGTGCTGGGTCCTGGCAGCCTCTACACCTCGCTGCTCCCAAATTTGCTGGTGCCAGAATTGGTTTCAGCGATCCAACGCAGCCGCGCACCCCGCCTCTACATCTGCAACTTGATGACCCAACCGGGAGAAACCGATGGTCTCGATGTGCGGGGCCATCTCCGCGCAATCGAAGCACAACTGGCCAGCCTCGGCCTCAGCCAACGACTCTTTCCCGCAGTGCTCGCCCAAGATGACCTGGCTAAGTCTGCTCTGATCAAGTTTTACCAATCCCGCGGAGCGGAACCAGTCCTTTGCGACGCCAAAGGCCTGAGAAAGGATGGGTACGACGTCACCCAAGCCCCTCTGCAAGGTGCACGTCCCACATCAACCTTGCGACACGACCCTCGGAGCCTCGCCTTAGCGGTAATGCGCTTTTACCGGAAACACAAACGAGAATCCGCCTAAAAGTCATTTAGGCATTGCAGTAGAACTCATAAGCAGATATTAAAAAATAAAATCACCAAAGCAAACGCAGCTTTCTTAACGCCAAAAGATCTCAATAAGCATCCTGCATTTCATAAAAATCGGGCTGCACATAATCCTTTCGCAGTGGCCAACCTTTCCAATCTTCCGGCATTAACAAACGCTTGGGATGGGGATGGCCTTCAAACTCGATGCCATACATGTCGAAGGTTTCGCGTTCTTGCCAATCAGCACCACGGAACAAGCCATAAATCGATGGCAGTGATGGTGTGCCCTCCCGGCTGAGGAACACTTTGAGGCGCACTTCCCGCAGCTCATGGGGCCGACCTGCGGTCATCGCCTCCACTTGCTCAGCCATGGCAATGAAGTGGTAGAAGCAAACAAGCCTCTCGCCAGGGCCCTCGTCATAACCGCCTTGGCACTGCAAGTAATCAAAACCATGGCTTTTGATGGCCGCAGCGATGATCGGAAGCATTGCCGACTCAACACCAATCTGTTCGACACCAACGTGGTCGGGATCGAGAACATCATGGTCAAACCCCTGAGTGTTCAACCATTGACTGACCGGACCAGGCTCGAGCGTCGCGACAGCGGACGTTGACGCATCTGGCGTTGGATTGGTTGGCTTTGGATTGGTGGGTGCGGAATCACTCATGACTGAACCATTTCAGGAGCGGGATTCAAAACGGCGGCATCCGTCGCCAAAGTTTGCCCAGCTGGTGCTGCGGCCAAGGCTGCTTGCTGACTTTCAGCCCGCAAATATGCACCGGTGACTTGAGGTTGCACCGCCTTCATCTGGTGGGTCATCGTGAAGTAGCGATGGGTCTGCTGGTGCTTGCTGCGCTCAGCCAAAGATTCATCACCAACCTTTTTACGCAGCTTGATCACCGCATCAAAAATGGCTTCCGGCCGGGGAGGGCATCCAGGCAAATAGAGATCCACAGGGATCAACTTGTCGACGCCACGAACAGCCGTCGTGGAATCGGCACTGAACATGCCCCCTGTGATCGTGCAAGCACCCATCGCAATGACGTACTTCGGCTCGGGCATCTGCTCATAAAGACGCACCAGGGCCGGCGCCATTTTCATCGTGACCGTGCCAGCCACAATCAAAAGATCGGCTTGACGGGGCGAACTCCGCGGCACCAAGCCGAAGCGGTCGAAATCGAAGCGCGAGCCCAGTAGCGCTGCAAATTCGATGAAGCAACAAGCCGTGCCATACAGCAGTGGCCAAAGGCTGCTCAGACGAGCCCAGTTGTGTAAGTCATCCAAGCTGGTGAGGATGATGTTTTCACTCAGCTCGTTGGTGACGGCAGGAGAACCGATGGGGCCACAGGTGGCCTCACGCAGGTCACGAACGGCAGAAATGGATGGTGATTCAGACATAACTCAGCTCCACTCGAGGGCGCCTTTTCGCCAGGCGTAGGCCAGGGCTACCAACAGGATGGCAATAAAAATAAGTGCTTCGATGAACGCCAACACGCCGAGCCGATGAAAAGCCACGGCCCACGGGTAAAGGAACACTGTTTCGACATCAAAGATGACGAACACAAGCGCAAACATGTAGTAGCGGATGTTGAACTGAATCCATGCTCCACCGATCGGCTCCATGCCTGATTCGTACGTGAGCTGACGCTCACCAGCTCGGCTTTTTGGGGCCAGCAACTTGTTGGTGACCAGCGCCAAAACGGGAACGGCAGCCGCAATCAACAAAAACCCCAGGAAGGCGTCGTAGCCGGGTAGGGCGAACATGGACGTTCCTGAACACAGAAACAGTCTGGCATTCGCTGAGAGGAGTTGACGCGGATAGAGTCGTGCAGCCCAGGAGTACAGCGGTGAGCGACGAACTCGAGTCCGTCGAACAGAGCGAACCTGTCGCTGAAGCGACCGAAGCGCCTGTGGAAGCAGCGGCTGAAAGCGATCCCCGAACCCACCGGTTCGAATGCCGCAGCTGCGGCTACGTCTACGACCCAGAAGAAGGCGTCAAAAAGGTGGGCATTGATGCGGGCACAGCGTTTAGCGATCTCGACCCCCTCAGTTTTCGTTGCCCTGTTTGCCGTAGCAAAATGGCTGCGTTTCGGGATATTGGTCCCCGCAGTAAAGCCAGCGGTTTTGAGGAAAACCTCAACTACGGTCTCGGTGTTAACCGAATGACCCCCGGCCAGAAGAACGTTTTGATCTTCGGAAGTCTTGCTTTGGGCTTCGCCTTCTTCCTTTCTCTTTATTCCCTGCGCTGAGCGCATTCGTCATGAATCGACTGCTGTCATCCGCTGTCAATCTTTTACTGGTGCTTGTGCTCGGCGTCGGCCTGAGTGGCTGTGTTTCGACTCGCGTTCCAACCGCTAGCACCAGCCCTTGGCAAGCGATCGATCTGGAAACCCAGGCGAATCCTCTGGATGTGTCGTTCACCGATCCCAGCCATGGATTCTTGGTCGGCAGCAACCGGATGATCCGGGAAACCGACGATGGCGGTTCCCATTGGAACGATCGCAGTCTCGATTTACCAGACGAAGAAAACTTCAGGCTGATCAGCATTGATTTCGACGGCCAAGAAGGCTGGATTGCCGGACAGCCTGGCCTGCTGATGCACAGCACCGACGGGGGCCAAAATTGGACCCGTCTTTTCCTTGATACCAAGCTCCCTGGTGAGCCCTATCTGATCACAGCCCTTGGCAAAAGCTCCGCCGAGCTCGCAACAAATGTTGGAGCTGTCTACAAAACCAAGGATGGGGGAGAGAGTTGGGAGGCCAGCGTGACCGATGCGGCTGGTGCCGTGCGCGACCTACGCCGAAGCAGCAACGGCAGCTATGTGAGTGTGAGTGGACTTGGAAATTTCTACGCCACCTGGGAGCCAGGTGAAACAGTCTGGAAGGTCCATCAGCGTGTGAGCAGCCAACGCTTGCAAAGCATTGGCTATCAACCCGATGGCAATCTCTGGATGGTGGCCCGCGGTGCTCAGATTCGCCTCAATGCCGGTGACGGCAACGTTGAAGACTGGAGCAAGGCGATTATTCCAATCACCAACGGCTATGGCTACATGGATATGGCTTGGGACGACGACGGCGGCATTTGGGCCGGCGGTGGCAACGGCACGCTTTTGGTGAGCCATGACGGTGGCGACAGCTGGGAAACCGATCCCGTTGGCGACCAGCAACCCAGCAATTTCACCCGCTTCATCTTTGACGACGACCATGCCTTCGTGTTGGGAGAGCGCGGCAATCTGCTGCGCTGGGTCGGCAACGCTGTGTAACCGAGATGAAACGACTGGCTCAGCAACACGTCTTCACCTCTTAAGATCACTCATCTGAACCGCCGAAGCCATGGCCGCAGGCTCTACCGGAGAACGTCCGTTCTTCGAAATCATCACCAGCATTCGTTACTGGGTGATTCACGCAGTAACACTGCCTTCAATCTTCTTGGCGGGTTTCCTTTTCGTCAACACAGGGCTGGCCTACGACGCATTTGGGACCCCCCGTCCTGATGCTTACTTCCAAGCCACGGATACCAAAGCTCCCGTCGTCAGCCAGCGCTACGAAGGGAAAGCTCAACTCGACGTTCGCCTGAAATAACCGATGTCACAAACTCCAATGGCTACAACGCCGCGCAATTATCCGATCTTCACGGTGCGCTGGCTCGCATTACACACGCTGGGCATTCCCACTGTGTTTTTCCTTGGCGCTCTTGCTGCGATGCAGTTCATCCGCCGCTGATCCCGAATCATGGAACGCAACCCCAATCCGAACAATCTTCCGGTCGAACTGAACCGCACCAGCTTGTACCTGGGACTGCTGTTTGTTTTCGTCACCGGAGTGCTGATGTCCAGTTACTTCTTCAACTAAGCACCTGAATCATGAGCAGTAAAAAATCCCTCTATCCAGACGGTCGCATTCCCGATCGTTTACCCGACGGTCGTCCTGCAGTCGCATGGCGCTCCCGCTGGACTGAAGGCGTTTTGCCACTGTGGCTCGTCGCAACAGCTGGTGGCATGGCCGTATTTTTTGTCGTCGGTTTGTTCTTTTTCGGGGCCTACACCGGAGTCGGTTCCGCCTGAATCACACCCTTCAATCTTGTCAAAAGGCTGGCTGTAGAGCCGGCTTTTTTAATGGGTTTCACAACGGTCAAACGCCGTAAAAGGATCGATACCACTGGGCAAAACGCTCGACTCCAACTTCAATCGGCGTCGAAGGACGAAATCCAACCCATTCCTCAAGGGCAGTTGTGTTCGCTGCAGTGGCCACCACATCACCAGGCTGCATTGGCTGAAAATTTTTGATGGCTTCACACCCCAGTGCTTGCTCCATCACTTCGATAAAACGCAACAACTCAGTGGGTTGGCTGTTGCCAATGTTGAAGACCCGATGCGGTGCTGCTGCCGTTGCCGGATCAGGTTGCAAAGGATCGAAATCAGGATTGATCGTCGCGGGCTTATCGCAACAACGAAGCACGCCCTCAACAATGTCGTCGATGTAGGTGAAATCGCGCTGCATTTTGCCGTGGTTGAACACCTTGATCGGTTCACCCGCCAAAATCGCCCGCGCAAACAGCATCGGCGCCATATCTGGGCGTCCCCAAGGCCCATACACCGTGAAAAAGCGCAAGCCCGTGGCAGGAAGACCATAAAGATGGCTGTACGTGTGCGCCATCAACTCGTTGGCCTTCTTGCTGGCGGCATAAAGGCTCACCGGATGATTCACCGGCTGGCGTTCATCAAAAGGCAAGTTGCGGTTGCCGCCATACACCGAACTGCTGGAGGCATACACCAAGTTGCCCACACCGTGATGACGACATCCCTCAAGGATGTGGCCAAACCCCACAAGATTGCTCTGGATATAAGCCGCAGGATTCTCAAGCGAGTAGCGAACCCCAGCTTGGGCTGCCAAATTCACCACCACTTGAGGCTGTTCCGCGGAGAACAGCTCCATCAGCGCCTCACCCTCCTCAAGCGAAATGGACTCAAACCGCCAACTGCCCTCTGATGCAACCGCCTCGATCTGGCGCAGGCGCGCCTGCTTCAAAGCTGGGTCGTAATAGGCATTGAGATTGTCGACACCCACCACACGGTCGCCCTGTTGAAGCAGGCGCTGGGACAAAGCGGCACCAATAAAACCTGCCGCACCAGTAACTAAAACAGTGCGGCTCAAAGGGATCCGTTCCCCACACACCAGAGCCTGAGGCCAGCTGAACGAACCTGATCTGGGTCCACAATCGTTCTGCTATCGAAAACCCAAGCAGGACGGCGCATACGACGTGAAAGATCTTGCCAATCAAGACCTTTGTATTGAGACCACTCGGTTAAGAGCACCACAGCATCTGCACCTTCTACAGCCTCCTCAACACTATTGGCACTCCACCAACTACCACCCCCACTGAGACTTTGGGACTGAGCAGTTTCTGGATCGATAACAACAGCGTCCTGATGTAGGTCACGCGCAATCTGAGCTGGCTCAACCTTGGGATCATGAATTGCAAGCTGGGCCCCTTCTTCCAACAGATCCAGTGCTATGCGAATGGCTGGCGCTTCCCGTGTGTCGTTCGTATCTGCCTTAAAAGCAAAGCCAAGAATCGCCAGTCGTTTCCCCGTCACCGTTCCGAACAGACGCTGCACAATCAGTCGCGAAATACGATGCTGCTGCCACATATTGAGCTCCACGACACTTTCCCAATAAGTTGCCACTTCAGGCAGGCCAAAGTGCATGCATAGATAAACAAGGTTGAGAATATCTTTTTGAAAACAACTTCCTCCAAATCCAGGACCTGATTGTAAAAATTTTAATCCAATCCGACTATCAGTTCCAATAGCGCGCGCCACCTCCTGAACATCAGCACCGGTGGACTCACAAAGCGCAGCAACTGAGTTAATCGAACTAATTCGCTGAGCTAGAAAAGCATTAGCCGTCAATTTTGATAATTCGCTACTCCAGAGATTTGTCCGCAAAATCCTCGCTGGCTCAACCCAATGCATGTACACATCAGCCAGAGCACTGATGGAGTCCTCATCCTCTCCACCAATCAGAACACGATCAGGAGCCTCCAAATCACGAATCGCTGTACCCTCAGCCAAGAATTCCGGATTTGAAAGCACAGCAAAAGACTTAGGAGCTTCTCCCTCTTGCAGTGGAGCTTGAGCAGCCTCAAGGATCGTGCGAATTGTCTCCGCAGTACGAACTGGCAACGTACTTTTCTCAACCACAATTGTGTGACCCTGAGCCGCATTCGCAACCTGACGGGAACAGGCCTCAACCCACCGCAAATCGCTTGCCTGCCCAGCACCAAGGCCTCTCAACTTAGTAGGTGTATTGACGGATATAAAAACAATGTCAGCCTTCGCTATTGCAGCATCAACGTCGGTGGAAAAGTGTAAATTGCGACCACGGGCACGATCAACAACAGCGTCCAAACCTGGCTCGTAAACTGGCAGGCGACTCAGATCCGCATCATTCCAGGCATCAATCCGTTGCTGATTAAGGTCAACAACTGTCACTTTTATGCCTGGACAGTGATCAGCAATGACGGCCATCGTTGGACCGCCGACATAACCGGCCCCCATACAACAAATGTTCTTAATCGTCATGCTGAAACCTCAGCAGGTTGCGCTCCAGAAAGCTGAAGTACCCTACGAAAATATTCAATCGTGACAGCAAGGCCATCTTCCAATGAAACAGTTGGCTCCCAATCAAGCTCTTTTCTAGCTAACTCAATAACAGGCTGACGCTGTAATGGATCATCTGCAGGAAGAGGTTTTTCTATTAACGGGAGACTAGGATTGACTTTTTCGCGAATCAATTCAGCCAGTTGACGGATCGTGAACTCACCAGGATTGCCAATATTCATTGGACCCACATGACTGCCGCTCATGAGTCGAATCATTCCCTCGACAAGGTCATCAACGAAACAAAAAGAACGAGTTTGAGAACCATCACCGTAAAGGGTAAGCGGTGAGCCCTTCAAAGCCTGAACGATAAAGTTGCTGACAACACGCCCATCATTCGGCAGCATACGGGGTCCATAGGTATTGAAAATCCGCATGACGCGTATTTCAACATCATGCATACGTTGATAATCAAAGCAGAGCGTTTCGGCGATACGCTTCCCCTCATCATAACAACTTCGAATCCCAATTGTGTTGACACAACCTCGGTAGGTTTCAGGCTGAGGATGTACTTCAGGATCTCCATAGACCTCGCTAGTACTGGCCAGGAGCAATCGTGCACCAACGCGACGCGCCAATCCGAGCATATTGTAAGTTCCCAAAAAACTAGTCTTTGCAGTTTTGATGGGATTAAATTGATAGTGAACCGGTGACGCGGGACAAGCTAAATGCCAAATTCGATCACATTCCAATCGAATTGGATCAGTTACATCATGGCGGATCAATTCGAATCGAGGATGACCTATCCACTTGCTAATATTCATCTTCCTACCAGTAAAATAATTATCAAGGCAAATAACCTCTTCGCCTGCTTCCATCAAACGATCAGTCAGGTGCGAACCCAAGAAACCAGCTCCACCTGTCACTAAATTAATCAAAGACTTATCCTATTCACTCAACAAAATACCACGCACAGCGAAGCCAGTACTTACTCACCGGCCAGTCAGCTTGGCTTGTATCGCTGTTAAATCCTGGAGTCCAAGCAAGAGATCATCGCCATGCTCATGAAGAGGCTTAATGCGAACCTCTTCCTTCTCCACCTCTGCGTCGCCCAGCACAAGAGCCCAACGGGCACCACAACGATCAGCACGCTTGAATTGCTTGCCGAAAGAAGCGCCGGAGTTATCGAGCTCAACCGCTAATCCGGCGCAACGCAGCGACCGAGCAAGGAGTAGAGCAGCTGCTTCAGCTTTGTCGCCACGGTTGACCAAATAAGCATCTGGCGGAACAACAGCTGTGAGCCGAGCAGCCTCTCCATCCGGATCAACTTTGGAAGCTGCCTCAACAACTAATAACAAACGTTCCATTCCCAGAGCCCATCCCACAGCAGGGGTGTCTACACCTCCCAATTGACCGATCAACCCGTCGTAACGGCCACCGCCACACACCGTCCCCTGAGCACCGAGTTGGTTACTCGTGATCTCAAAAGCAGTGTGGCAGTAGTAATCCAAACCACGCACCAAACGAGGGTTAAGACGAAACGGAATCCCAAGGGTGATCAGCCCCTGCTGCACCAGATCAAATCGGGTTCGACTTTCAGGGCTCAAGCAATCAGTCAACATCGGAGCCGAGTCCAGTAAGGCTTGCGTGGCCTTGTTTTTTGAATCCAGGATGCGTAATGGATTCGTTAATAAACGGGCACGGGAGTCCTCATCAAGCTGATCAGATCGCTGCTCGAGCCAGGCCACAAGAGCAGTGCGATAGGCCTTGCGATCGTCTGCTGAACCGAGGCTATTGAGTTCTAGCTCCAAACCGCCCACCCCCAAAGAGGCCAGAAGATCCCAAGCCAGGGCAATCACCTCAACATCAGAGCGAGCCCTCGAGGCCCCACGCCACTCCACACCGATCTGATGGAATTGCCGTTGCCGTCCGGCCTGGGGGCGTTCGTAGCGAAACATCGGCCCCGCATACCAAAGTTTTTGGGAACCCTGACTCAACAGTCCGTGCTGAAGGGCAGCACGCACAACCGACGCCGTCCCTTCCGGACGCAAGGTGCATGAA
>JBDQPG010000026.1:0-29619 GCA_040260695.1 Synechococcus sp. SFB_27S_18OctNov_coas_78
AATTGATGCATAGTCTCAAGCTGTTTATCTTATCTGCTCCGAAGCGGCTCGATTAAGAAATAATCGGAGGCTTCGGGATTGGTTCTATCAGGTTTGGGGATGTTGTGAGTACAACCCTTCGATCGGAAAGATCAAGCTGCCATGTCGTGTGTTATGCATTTTATTTCCTTGCACCACTTCCTACATTGGCAGCTTGTCTGGAAACGTATGTTTGCAAACAGCCAAGTGAAGGCCCTGGTACCTGGCAAAGCATTATTACCCTTGATCCAAACACTCGAGCGGTGTGGATCGACTCCCATGGAATCACCCACAATTTTGAGCAAGAGCTGGTTGACTTTTCAAGAGGTCAACAAGGTTGGCGTCGTTGGTCGACGCATGTAGACAAAGATGGGACTGCAAACTCTTGGACAGAGTTGAATACAAATACTGGCGTGATTCAAGATATCCAATTTGACAAGGTTACTTATAGCTCACCTGCCGGCACATGTTTAATGCGTACAAGATAGAAGTCGATGCTGTTGGTGATGTTGTGAAGGTAGGACGCCTCCGTTGCTACATTATGAACACCATTGCTCACCCCATTGCCGCTTCTTTGGGTGTTCTATACAGGTATCTTGCTTAATCTCTCCCTTGCCCATATAAGAATATGAATACTTATTGCCTGAGAAGGATTGTCCAATCAGGACTTTGGAAACTTCATCGCAATTTTTAATGATATTGGCAGCATATTGTTGTGTAAGTGTTGGGTTGATTATTTTGAGGCTTGCCTCAAGCTCGGATTCAGTGGCTCGCTTCATTCTCTGATCGCCCAGGGCTAACATTATTCCTGTTTTGCGAGGAAATGGTGGTATTGGTGACGATTGATGTTCGTTTATTTCGAATACACTGATGTAAGCAATTTTCCCCTTGCGGGTTACCTCGATGTCGCATTTAATCTCCTCTAATGTCTGATAGAATCGAGCAAAACTATTGCTGGTTGGCTTTGATTGCGCACATGATGCAACCAGGCTTGCGATCGACAGTAGAATTGGGGTTGCCAAGGTGGAAATTTTCAAACAGTAAGAACCGATGGTATTTGTATCCTATCAATACTATCCATCCCAATTATGCTCTTCGTCTTTAGGTTTTAATGAATCTCGTGACGGCTCATCAGGGTGATCTTGAATGTGCCCGAGTCAGGGATCACTTCTTAGCTTGTGATGTTGAGATTGTGGAGGACCTTTGCGCGCGCGATCGTGTCCTCAATCTGAATGGATTACGACGACCAAGCCTCTTTAGTGGCGATGAACTCATCATCTCTCCGTGATGGAAGCACTTCAACTTCGATCCCAAAAGATGTCGTCCCTGAAGCTGTGAAGGGATTCGCCTGGGCCATGCTCTCGGTCTCGACCAGCTGTAGTCCTCCTTGGGGTGGGAAATGAATATGCTCCAGGCTTTTGAATCCCTTGAACTCGTCGATTGTGACCCCAATGTCCAGATCACTGCCAAGCTTCTTGTCAAAGAGAAATCATGATGATCAATCTGTAGGACTAATGAGTGTTGTGCATGGTGGGACTTATTTTGAGCTCTTGCTCGAGGGGTGTATGGAGTTCTGCAATCGCGATTAACTCAATAGCTGATCGACCGCTAGTGGTGAGTTCAGGGCTTGAATGAGGTTTAGAAGCTAGGGGGCAATGCTGGCCCGAACAATGGAACCCGGAACCATGCAAGCGATTGAGGTCTGATCTTTGATTCTCGACGAACCCCCCCCCTCAGGATTGTCTCTAGATTGCATGGGGATCTTTTTTCCAGATTCCTGCACTCTCTCCAGGGAAGTGAGCTGCTTAGATCAATAGTTCATTAGCAGTAAGTTCAAGGCCTTCTAAGAGGATTGAACCTCTCTTGTGTTCAATCAAACTGTCGCCAGTATCGAGAACTGTGACCTCTGCCTTCTTTAGCCGACCTTTGAAGGTGTCAAGACCGAACACAAAGTCAGTGATCACGTCATCACCTTTGCTGACTTTGAACGTGTCAGCACCTTCTCCGCCAGTCAGGATGTCATCTCCTTTTCCGCCGTCGAGAACATCATCACCTAATCCACCGTCAAGGGTGTCGTTCCCTTTTTTGCCGAGAATCTTGTCGTTTCGCTCAGATCCCAAAAGTTCGTCTGAGCGTTTTCCACCAATGATTGGATCGACGTCTTCTACCATCTCTTCCTCAATCGCATCGTCCTCCTTCTCGATCACGTCCTCCTCGGACACCACACTGAAGCCCCCCGTTACTTCTTTAAGATCGACTCCATCTCCTGCATCATTCGCAGGAGCATCAGGCTCGCCAGAGATGACATCCTCCTCAGGCTCACGAGTGATATCGCCTGCGTCTACTTCTGTGTAATCGTTACCGTCAGGATCAGGGGCTTCTGCCTCCTCCATGCTGTTGTCGACGTCTTCATCCTCTTCAGGTTGTTCAATTTCCTCTCCAGGACGTTCTACGTCATCCTCTCCTTGAAAGGGACGACCATTCGGAATCAAGTCTCCATCCCTAAATGGTCGACCATTTGGAGTGAAATCTTCATCACGGAATGGGCGTCCATTTGTCATGGGATCACAGCTGCAAATATCTTCTTGAATATGTTGTCGCCCACCAAGTCTTCTGGGATGCAATTCCCCTTATGGCCTGGTGAGAGTTGAATGAATGATCGTCCCATTCATTCAAAGTATCTAGTATTTTTTGCGTCAAGACTTTGCGCTAAGAGAAATCGTTCACCACAGATCTGATGTTTTCTCGACCATCTAACTTGCCGAGCAACGCCCTGAAGGCCTCCATCAAAAAGGGGGCCTAGCCCCCCATTTGTTCTTGACTTGCCTAACGATCGCTTCGATGAATCGGCTTAGGAGCCAGTCATCGCTACTTGATGTATTCCTTGAGAACGCCGTTGCGGTTGGGATGACGCAATTTGCGAAGGGCCTTGGCTTCGATTTGACGAATACGCTCACGCGTTACATCAAAGATCTGACCAATTTCTTCAAGGGTTTTCATGCGACCGTCATCAAGGCCGTAGCGCAACCGCAGCACATCACGCTCCCGTGGGCTCAGGGTGGCCAGAACGCCTTCAAGATCTTCACGCAGAAGATTTTTGGCCACGTCCTGTTCGGGGTTTTCGATGTCGGCTTCGATGAAGTCGCCCAAGCGTGAATCTTCCTCTTTCCCGATTGGCGTTTCCAGGGAGATGGGCAGTTGAGCGCTCTTGGCAATAAACCGAAGCTTCTCAATGGTCATCTCCATCGATTCTGCAATTTCCTCTTCCGTTGGCTTACGGCCGAATTCCTGGGAGAGCACCTTGGTGGTTTTCTTGATCCTGGAGATGGTTTCGTAGAGGTGAACGGGAAGACGAATCGTCCGGCTTTGATCGGCGATCGCACGGGTGATCGCCTGACGGATCCACCAGGTGGCGTAGGTGGAGAATTTGTAACCCTTTTCGTGATCGAATTTTTCAGCGGCACGAATCAGGCCAAGGCTGCCCTCTTGAATGAGGTCCTGGAAGCTCAGGCCTCGATTCATGTATTTCTTGGCAATCGACACCACAAGGCGCAGGTTGGACTGCACCATTTTTTCCTTGGCGCGCCTGCCCAACATCAACCGCCGGCGGAATCGAATGAGCGGCATTTCAACGAGGGCTGCCCACTCTTTTTTGTCGGGCTCACGGCCGTTGTCGCTCTCAAATTGAGCGGCGAGTTCTTCCAGATAAAGAAGATCGGCAATTTTGCGAGCCAGTTCGATTTCTTCGTCGGGACGTAACAGTCGAATCCGTCCGATTTCCTGCAGGTACACACGAATCGAATCTTCGGTGTAAACACCTTTTGGACCGATTTTGATGCTGGCCAAAGCCTTGGCCTTGGCTTCTTTTTCTGCAGTGGCAGCTTTTGCCTTCTCTTCTGCTGTGAGTTCAGGTGCAGCCGTTTTGGCCTCGGTTGCTTTCGCTTTTGTTGTGGCTGCTTTCTTCGCTGTTGTTTTTTTGGCCGCGCTCTTTACAGACGTCGCTTTGGTCGCTGTTTTTTTCGTTTTCCCCTCTGATGCTTTGCTGCCGGCGTCTGCGTTGGCGAGGAGTTCGTCCGCC
Organism: Synechococcus sp. SFB_27S_18OctNov_coas_78; assembly: GCA_040260695.1. Classification (GTDB taxonomy): domain Bacteria; phylum Cyanobacteriota; class Cyanobacteriia; order PCC-6307; family Cyanobiaceae; genus Parasynechococcus. Next base: position 4,097 of record JBDQPG010000026.1, read on the forward strand.
GCTGCATTCAAGTCTTGGGTTGAGGAACTTGCATTCCGTTTCCGTGCCGGAGCTTTTTTAGTTGCGTTCTTGGCCGGGGACACCACGTTTTTCACCTTTCCTTCGGCGTTCGCCAGAAGGACAATGTCCGGCTTCGCGGATTTGGTGGCAGCAGGAGTCATAGGTGTAGTGAGTGCGGTTAACGAAGCGACAGGGACGTGTCTGGATACCGCTTTGGTAGCGGTCTTCTACGAAAGTGGGGTACAACCAGTCAGGAGACCGTCAAGATCTCCTTGGTATGGGTCGTAAACGGGAGTAAATCAGTCGTGTTTGGTGTGATCACCAATCGAGTGGTGCACACATTTGTGCTGAGCTGTCCGGGGTGGTCTCAGACTGGTTTGGCGAATGAGAGCGAGGCTCTGATTCCAAAACTCATGTCTTCCCGCTGGATCGAGCGCAGCGTTGGCTTTCGTGGCCAACCTATTCATTTTAATGAAGTCTTTCGAAGTTTGCAAGTTGCCGTTGCAATCCCAGCGTCTTGTTGATGTTTGGTTGGAGGCTGGCCGTGAGGGGCGCGCTTTTAGTTATACAGCCAAGCCTGGGATGGGGCTTCAAGTCGGAGATCTTGTTCGCGTCCGTCTGCGTGGCCGATCCATGAATGGATTGGTGGTTGCCGAGGCTGCGTTGGGCTCCACTGCATTGGAGGGTTTGCAGCCTGTGGAGGCCCTGCTCCAAAAGGCCGCCGTTGATCCGTCCTGGAGTCTCTGGCTGGAGCAGGTCGCCCTGCGCTGCCATCTCAGTGCATTTCGCATGCTGAAAGCGGCTCTGCCGTCGGGTTGGTTGGGGCAAGCGCGCAGCGCAGGACTTGCCGGTGGTCGGCACTTGTGGTGGGTGCAACGCTTGGAGGCGCCGGATGACGCCCATCAGCCCACACCCCGTCAACAACAGCTTCTGAATTGGTTGTCGGAGGGTGGGGGCGGTGCTTGGCAGAAAGATCTTGACGCTGCAGGATTCCGTGTTGCATTGCTGCGGCCCCTCGAGTTGAACGGTTGGATCGAGCGGCAGCGGCGACGTTGGGATGGCGAGCCAACGCCAGCTTCGGAACCACTGGAGTTGCCGCAATCCCTCAAACCTGAGCAGGCCGATGCGATTGCGGCCTACCAGGCTCTGGCCGAGGGATCTGGCTTGTTGCTTTGGGGCGTAACCGGATCAGGAAAAACAGAGGTGTATCTGCAGTTGGCTGCCGATGAGCTGTCCAAGGGCAGACACGTGTTGCTCCTCACCCCAGAGATCGGCCTCATCCCCCAATTGGTGGATCGCTGTCGCCGTCGTTTCGGTTCCAGGGTTGTGGAATATCACAGCGGATGTCGCGACAGCGAAAAGGTGCGGGGATGGCGGCGTTGCCTGAATCCGGAGCAACCTCTCGTGGTGGTGGGGACCCGTTCAGCGATTTTTATGCCGTTGGCGCCCCTTGGGCTTGTGGTGCTGGATGAGGAGCACGACAGTTCCTACAAGCAGGAATCCCCCATGCCCTGCTATCACGCCCGCGATTTAGCGATGGATCGGGTGGCCAGGCATGGCGGACGTTTGGTTTTGGGCAGTGCCACGCCGTCTGTTGAAAGTTGGTTGCACTGCCAGCCCGGCGGGCCGTTGCGTCTGGCGCGGCTTGAAGAGCGCATTTCACAGCAGCCGTTGCCTCCGGTGCATGTGGTCGATATGCGCCATGAATTGGCGGATGGCCATAAACGACTGGTGAGCCGTCCCTTGATGGAGCGTCTGGCGGCACTGCCTGAGCAGGGTGAACAGGCCGTGGTGCTTGTGCCTCGACGGGGCTACAGCCCGTTCCTTGGTTGTCGCAGTTGTGGAGAAGTGGTTCAGTGCCCGCACTGCGACGTTGCTTTAACGGTTCACCGAAGCCAGGGGGGGGCGACGCAGTGGCTGCGCTGCCATTGGTGTGATCACCGGGAAGCGATGGAGACCCGTTGTCGTCATTGCGGATCAACAGCGTTCAAGCCGTTCGGGGCCGGCACCCAGCGGGTGTTGGAGCTCCTCTCTGAGGAACTAGAGGGTTTGCGGTTGCTGAGGTTTGATCGCGATTCCACCGGTGGTCGCGATGGCCACCGCCGCTTGTTGGATCGTTTCGCCGCTGGTGAAGCCGACGTGTTGATTGGAACGCAGATGCTCGCCAAGGGCATGGACTTGCCTCGGGTCACCTTGGCGGCCGTTTTAGCGGCCGATGGACTGCTGCATCGCCCCGACCTACGCGCGGGAGAACAGGCCCTACAACTGCTTCTTCAGCTGGCAGGTCGTGCCGGACGAGGTGAGCGACCAGGGCAGGTGTTGGTTCAGACCTACTCCCCAGAGCATCCAGTGATCCAACACCTGGTGGATGGCCGATATGAACTGTTTTTGGCTCAGGAGATTGAGCTACGCCGGGAGGCGGGTCTGGTTCCTTTCAGTCGTGCTTGTTTGTTGCGGTTGTCTGGAGAATCAGCCAGCGCAACGGCCACGGCGGCATCGGTTCTTGCCGAGCGTCTGAAGCCCCTCTGCCAAGACCAGGGCTGGTGGTTGTTGGGTCCGGCACCCGCACCTGTCGCTCGCGTGGCTGGGCGCAGCCGTTGGCAACTCCTGTTGCATGGTCCCCTCGGTTCAGCCCTTCCTCTTCCACCTGGTCAGGCGCTTTGGGAGGCTTTGCCTCGGGGCGTGGCCCTCTCTGTCGACCCTGATCCCCAGCAGCTGTGATTAGGCGGGAAGTTCAGGAAAGCCAAACCCCAACTTGCGTCGAACACCCTGGAGGGCAAGGCTGCAGCCCATCAACACCAGAATCAACAAGCTGCCGAGTCCAAGGGGGCTCCAGCGCCAGCGCGATTGTTCGATCACGACCTGTTCCCCGCCGCGCACGGTGTGCTGAAGCTGGCCATGGTCCACCCGTAGATGGAATTCCAACCCCGGGATGTTGGGGAGATCACGGAGATCAAGCTCGAGATGAAGTCGCTGCTGGATGCCGACCAACCAATTGCGTTCCACCAGGCTGAACTCCGGCGGCGTGAGCCGGTCAACCCCAGCGGTTTGTCCAGCCAGGGCCACCATTTTCTGCAACAGCAGGTTTAAATCGCGTGACGATTGAACCCCAGGGGTAATGCGTTGAAGGCCTGGGGCTGGATGCTCGACGTGCAGCTCAGGCAACTCGCGTTTCAAACGTTGCTCGAAGTTTTGCTGCCATGGCAGGGGCTGATCATTGATGCTCTGCACCTGCCAGATGAGTTCCATGCGGTCTGGCCCGCGGAGTTCCAGGTCGGCATCAATCCGGACGCAGCCGCTCAGTAAAAGGGTGAGGCCGGCCAGCACGGCCAAAACCACAACAGCAAATCCAACGCCCGGCGCTCGTGTGGGTCCGGTGGGCGGTGGCGGTGGCGGTTTTGGTTTTCTGGAGCGCCGTTGGCTGCTGCCGGCGGGGGGAGAGCCGCCTGTCGCTGTTACCTCAATCGCAGGCAATCGCATGGTCCAACTCTCTGGGCGCTCGAGGCTGGGGGCATCGAGAATGTCGACCAGCTGTTTGGCTTGCTGGCGCTTGTCCACATCTCCGCTCCGGCTCAAGGCGCGGGCCATGGTCAAGGCCTGCTGATCCTGGCCTTGCCCCATCCAGGCGGTGATCATCAGCAAGCGAACTTGAGATCCTTCCGGGGTGGCGATGGGGTGTGCCTCTGCCAGGGGATTGAGCAGCTCTAGCGCTTGGCCATAGTCCCCGCGCTCCAGGTGGGCATCCACTGCCTTGAAGTCGGGGGATGGCCGTTGATTGTTCACGTTCTACCCCCCGTAGACCAGTCCGTGTGATGGCGTGGTTGTCCACGGGACAGTCCTCAAGCGTTGCGCGGTTCCTCCGTCGACGAGCATCCCCTCGAACGCAGCTCTCGAAGCAGTTTATGAAGCGCTTGGGCAGGCATGGGTTGCCACCCGGACCGATCCGGGTGTAGTACAGGCGTACTTGCGTTGATTGGTGTGGAGGATTGGGGCTTCGTCGACGATCGGGACTTGCAAGGTTGGAAAGGTGCCTGCCTTTGCATGACCTGCCAGCACTTCGCCTACGGCATCGACCAGCATTGCCACACGTTGGTGGGCTGCAACGCCCGCCAAAAACAACTGCGTCAGGGTGATCACCTCACGAAGCGTTGCCAGCTTTGGGCACCCACCTGGCAGAAAGAGCATGGCTGGGCCCCCGAGGCCAGTTGATGCCGTCACGGTGCGAGGTCTGATCTCGATAGCGTCAGCGCACAAATTGGGCAACACGATGAAGCGTCATCCGAATATCGCCTTTTTTGGCGGCACCGTTGTGATTGCGTTGATGGTTCTCGCTGCTTTTTCCAACATGGCTGTGGCCGGCACGTGTGCCCGCAGCGGTGAAAGCCAGGCCCAACGTGCGGATCAGCTGGATCAACAGCGCAACAGCGAAGCCGAAACCGATGTCTAGGGGCTTTGATGGCTTCGATCTCGATTAAGCCATCGCGTCGCTGGAATGGTCCCTGCGGCCCACCACCATTGTTCCGATGCCGGCATCGGTGAACACCTCCAGCAACAGGGCATGGGGCACACGTCCGTCAACGATGTGGGCGGCGGCCACACCTTGGGCTAGAGCCCGAATGCAACACTCCGTCTTCGGGGTCATCCCCCCTGCCACGATTCCGTCATCAATGAGTTGACGAGCTTCTGAGAGGCGGAGCTTGCGGATTAACGATTCAGGAGCGTCTCGATCCCGAAGAATCCCTGGGGTGTCGGTGAGCAGGATCAGTTTTTCTGCCTGCAGTGAGGCCGCGAGTTCCCCCGCCACGGTGTCGGCATTGATGTTGTGAGCTTGTCCGTCACTCGGAGTGGCTGCCACGCTGGAAATGACCGGCACATAGCCCTCATTGAGCAATGGCTCCAGGACATCGGGGTTGATACGGGCGACATCCCCCACGAGTCCATGGCTGCCATCACCCCATGGACGTGCTTCCACCAAGCCGCCATCGCTACCACTGAGCCCCACGGCTCGTGCGCCGAGTTGGTTTAAGCCATTCACGATCTGCTTGTTCACGCGACCCACCAACACCATCTCCACCACATCCATGGTGTCGGCATCCGTCACGCGCAAACCATCTCGAAACTCCGCCGGGATTTCGAGACGTTTCAGCCACTGATTGATTTCCGGCCCACCGCCATGAACCACAACCGGTTGAACACCAACACAGGCCAGGAGTGCAATGTCGCGAAAAACAGCCGCTCGCAGTTCAGCGTGGGCCATGGCGGCTCCGCCGTACTTGATCACAATCCGACGTCCTGCGAAGCGCTGGATGTAGGGCAGAGCCTCACTCAGCACAGAGACGCGCAGGGCGTCGTTCGCGGTATGGCTTAGATCACTCATCAACTCAACTGGCCTGAGCAGGCAGCAGCAAGAGATCTAATTGGTCGCCACCGAGATCTTTGATTTCAGCCCGCAACCCCTTTGCGAAGAAGCGACCCAGTCGCGCTTCCCGTTCGGTCCAGCGTTCAAGGGAGACAGCTCCCAATTGGAAGCGCATCCGAAGGCCGTACCCGGCTTCGGTGTCGAGTTCTTCAATTTCCTCAAGTTGAGGAGGGTTGTCGTCGTCCCAAAGCTTGAGGGCTTCCAATGAAGATTCCAGGTGTGCTTTTTGCCCGTAGCGCCACCGCGTCACGTCAGTCACCAATTTTCCGAGTTCTGGATCTGCGGCCTCCCGCTGAGTGCGGAGCTCTTCGGCAGGGGTGATCCTCACGGCTGGAGGCAGTTCTGAGGATTTCAGTGCCAATCCTCCCAACAAAATTGGAATGCCGTAGAAGATCGTCGGCAAGCTGAGATTGGCACTCCCAGTGGTGTAAGCAATGGCACCCACCACGGTGAGCGCACCACCCGCGACCGTAATCAAGCTGCCTGGGGAGAAGTAATCCTTCATGGATGCCACTGCGTGGTCGCCATTGTGACTGGCTGACGACCAGGATGGGTCTTCCCCTGTGACCTCGCTTTCGTGTCCCAGTCCCCGTCCTCTGAGATACAGGACCTTCTCCAGCAATTGGATGGAGACCGCAGTTGGTTGCTGCAACAGATCGATGGTGGCCGTTGGCCTGATCTACGTCTTGATTTGGCGGCCCTGGAACGGGAGTTGGGACAAATGATCATCCGAGCAACGGAACTTCACGAGGATTCCAGTCGCTGAGGAGGCTTAGAACGGAATGTCGTCCGTGTCGGGCACCAGTGGTGCTGCATTCCAGCTGGCCGGTTCAGGCTCGTTTGGTTGGGGGGTGGAGCTTGGCGCCGCTTTGGGGGACGGACGCTCGGGTCTGGCGGCACCGCTTGGGGCCTTCGAACCTTGCATCGAGGGATTGGCTGTCGATGGATTGGCTGACGCGGCACCGACCGGATGGAGGCGGGCCAGGGTGAACTCGGCACGTTTTTCTTTCATGCCGTCGCCGCGCGGCACGGTGTTCATCCGCAGACGGCCTTCAATCAGAAGCCGTTGGCCCACCTGGACGCGGTTTTGCAAATCCTGAGCCAAGTTGCCCCAGCCCACCACCTTCAATTCGCTCGGCGGATCTCCATCACGCAGGGGATCGAATCGCACCGACATCTCGGCAATGGGGGTTTGATTGTCTTGGGTGTACCGAACCGTCGGTGCGTCGATCACCTCGACCTCGAGCACGCAATGGTTCATGGCTGCTTCTGTCTTCGGCGCACATCCTGATGCACGACCCTGCGATTGACCAGCCACGCGTGTGGTTGCTGGCCGGAACGGGCGATGGTCCACGCCTCACCCGCGCTCTGCTTGAACGCCATTGGCGGGTGCGGGTGAGTGTTGTGAGTTCTGCTGCAGCTCAGGTGTATGCAGGGCTTGCGGTGGAAAGCATGGCCATTGGTGCCCTCGGGGGTGCGCAGGGAATTGCTGCAGAACTCAAGCGCCAAGCACCACTCCGCTGGGTGGTGGATGCCACGCATCCATTCGCAACCAAGATCAGTCAAGACCTGGCTGAAGTGTGTTTCGCCATCCAGCAACCGCTGTTGCGGTTTGAGCGACCGTTTGAGGCGGGTGGTGCTGAGACCCATTTGCTTGAAGACGGTGCGGCTTTATCGAGGCTGTCGCTCCGCGGTCAACGTGTGTTGTTAGCCATCGGCGGACGTCATCTCGCCGCGGTCGCGGCGTCCGCTCGCGTCGCGGGAGGAGAGCTTTTTGCCCGGGCCATGCCCACACGGTTGGGGGTGCGTTCGGCTTTGGCGGCTGGATTGTCCCCCGATCATTTGGCGGTGGTGCGCCCGTTGCAAGGGGAGCCCCCTGGCCAGGTGGAGCGGGCGTTATGTCGGCGCTGGGGGATTACGACCGTGGTGTGCCGGCAGTCCGGTGGCATCACCGAACGCCTATGGCGTCGGATTGCGGAAGAACAGGGGTTGGTGTTGATGCTCCTCAGACGCCCACCACCACCAGCAGGCGTGGAGACTGTGATGGGGGAGGAGGCTTTTTTGAATCGAATCGACCATGGCTGAGTCGACTTCTTTGATGTTGGTGCTCACGACGGAGGGCGATGCCCTGCGAGCAAATGCCCTGGCGCGTGCGCTGCTGGAACAAAGGCTTGTGGCCTGCGTCAGCCTGCAATCCACTGAAGCGCTCTATCACTGGGATGGAGCGATCCAGAGCGATCGTGAGGTGCAGCTTTTGATGAAAACCACGGCTGATCGTTTGGAGGCGCTTCAGCAGGTGTTGGGGGAGTTGCACAGCTACGACACCCCCGAGTGGTTGTGTTGGCCGGCGACCGCTTCGCCGGCCTATGGACGCTGGGCGATGCAGGTGCTCAGCTCAAATGCGCGCTGACGAGGTCTTGGAGTGACACCTGAGGACGCGCACCCAGTTGGGTCACGATCTGTCCAGCACAAATGGCACCGAGCTTGCCGCAGCGCTCCAGCGACTCCCCTTGGGTGTAGCCATGCAGGAAGCCACCCGCGTAGAGGTCGCCAGCCCCCGTGGTGTCGATGAGCTCTCCGAGGCCAACAATGCCGATGTCCCAGCGCTGGTCACCGCTCAGCACGACAGAACCTTGGCTGCCACGGGTGATCGCGATCACGCTGCAACTGCCACGCACGCTCTCGAGGGCGGTATCAAAGTCGTCGGTTTGATAGAGCGATTTGATTTCAACTTCGTTCGCGAACAGCACATCGACATGACCATTGACGAGGTCGAGAAAGCTGTCGCGGTGACGATCCACGCAAAAGCCATCGGAGAGGGAGAGCGCCACTTGCCCATGGGCCGTACGGCACGCCTCAGCGGCAGCGATGAAGGCGCGCTTGGCGGCGGGACTATCCCAGAGATATCCCTCGAGATAAAGAACTTTGGTGTCGCTCACCATCGAAAGATCGAGATCCTCCGGTTCCAGTTGCGTGGAGGCTCCCAGAAAGGTGCACATCGTCCGCTCAGCGTCAGGGGTGACGTAGATGAGGCAACGCGCTGTTGTGGCGCCGGTGGTCGCGGCTGGGGTGTCAAACCGAGCGCCAACGGCCCGTATGTCGTGGCTAAAAATCCCCCCCAGTTGATCGTTCTTCACGCGTCCGATGAAGCCCGCCCGTCCACCGAGTTGGGCAATGCCCACCATCGTGTTCGCCACGGAGCCACCGGAGGTCTCCAGGCCAGGACCACTGGCTGTGTAGAGGGCTTCTGCCTGTTGCTCGTCGATGAGCGCCATGCCGCCTTTTTGCAGGCTGTGCTGCGTCAAAAAGGCGTCGTCGGTCTGCACAAGCACATCAACGATGGCATTGCCGATGCCGACGACATCAAGACTGCAGCTGTTGGGGAATCGGACGTCGGAAGCCATGACCAGAGCGCTTGTCGCCCCGAAGTATGGCGGTCGGCCCCTAAGCGCTTAGGAGAGCTCGCTTCGGGCCATGGATCGGATCTTCGACCACAATCGTTTGATCACGGCTGGCACCGAGGGAGACGATCGCGATCGGAACTTCCATGAGGTCCGCCAGAAAGCGCAAGTAGTCCATCGCGGCCTTCGGCAAATCCTCGAGCTGTCGGCACTCTTCCGTGGAACATTGCCAACCCTTCAGCGTTTCAAAAATGGGTTTGCAGCGGGCGAAATCATCGGAGCTGCTTGGGAAGTACTCGATTCGCTCACCGTCGAGTTCATAGGCCACGCACACCTGGATCTCATCCATTTCGTCGAGCACATCCAGCTTGGTGACGGCCAAACAGTCGAGACCATTCACTTGAACGGCGTAGCGGCCGATCACACCATCGAACCATCCGCAGCGGCGGCGGCGGCCGGTGGTGGTGCCGAATTCTCCCCCCCGTTCGGTGAGCTGGTCATTGAGGCTGCCGCTGAGTTCTGTGGGGAACGGTCCTTCCCCCACGCGTGTGGTGTAGGCCTTGGCGACACCGATGACGCGATCAATCAGGGTGGGGCCAACCCCCGCCCCGATGCAGGCTCCGCCCGAAACAGGGTTGGAAGACGTGACGTAGGGATAGGTGCCGTGGTCGAGATCCAACAACGTTCCCTGGGCACCCTCAAACAGGATGTTCTTGCGCGCTTTGGCTGCGTTGTGGATCGCACGGGTGCAATCCACAACGTGTTTGGAGAGCCGTTGGCCGTATCCCAAATATTCCTGAATTACGGCTTCTCCATCGAGAGGTTCAATGCCGTAAATCTTTTCTAAAAGCTCATTTTTTTCGTTGAGGGGACCCTCAAGACGGTTGCGGAGGCGCTCTTCATCCAGGAGATCAATCACCCGGATTCCACTGCGTTGGGATTTGTCCGCATAGGTGGGACCAATGCCCCGCCCAGTGGTGCCGATGCGGCGGTCGCCACGCTGCTTCTCCATCGCTAGATCGAGAAGCCGGTGATACGGCATGGTCACATGGGCCGACGATGCCAGCTGAAGCCCAGAGATGTCGATGTCATTGGCGAGGAGCATGTCCAGCTCGCCAAGCATCACCTTGGGATCCACCACCGTTCCAGGTCCAATCAGACAAATGGTGTCTGGGTAAAGGATTCCTGAGGGGATGAGATGGAGTTTGAGCACACGACCGTCAACGACGATCGTGTGCCCAGCATTCACACCACCCTGGTAACGCACCACCACATCGGCGGAGCGGCTGAGGAGATCGGTGATTTTTCCTTTTCCTTCGTCACCCCATTGAGCGCCGATGACGACAACATTGGCCAAGGACACGGCGGCCCGAAGCCGCAGATCTGCACAATCCGCGAGTATTTCAGATCTGGTGTCCCTACGTCAAAAGTTGTTGTCTTTTGTGGGGTCAGGTTCCGCGAACAACAGCTTTTTGAGCCTTGGTTAATTCCTTGGCCAGACGATCGTGCAAAGCCTCTGGTAGGGGGCGATTGGCATAATTCGTGTAATGGCCGGCAAGGGAATTCAGAGCCGTTTGCATCGTTGTAAAGGAGCTCAGACCGTTCACGCGCGGCTGGGGGCGGTAACGCGATACGTAGTCAGTAATCAACGAGCGTGCGTCGCTCTCGGCTTGTGCATGGCTTGGATCGTCCTGGGGGATGTCGATCACCTCGAGGATCGTCTGGGCGACCGAGATCGTGTCATCGGCGTAGTTGCCGGTTAGGCGAGCATCCGGGTCGCCACTGCACGCTGTCAGCAGCAAACACAGACCCAGTCCCAGGGCGAGAGCTGCCCTCGTGAGGGGTTTGAACAGGCGAGCCAGTGCTGAGAGCATGACACCGTTGAAAGTGGTGGAACTTTAAGGGCGCAGTGTGCTGAGGAGTTCTTTCAGTGCATCTGAGTGCGGCAACTTCTGCACCGCACGGTTCGCGCGCTCGACCAGTTCAACTACCCCGTCGCTTGCATCACGACCCACAACGATGCGCCAGGGGATACCAATCAGATCGGCGTCTTTGAACTTCACGCCAGCCCGTTCTTTGCGGTCATCGAAAAGGGCATCCACGCCAGCGGCCATCAGCTGGTTGTACAACGACTCACCGAGTTCGGCCTGGGTCGTGTCCTGCATGTTGGCCACCACCACAATGGCTTCGTAGGGCGCGATCGATGGGGGCCAGCAGATGCCGGCGTCGTCGTGGTGTTGTTCAACCGCCGCCTGGGCTAACCGTGACACTCCGATGCCGTAGCAGCCCATCCAGAAGTGCTCGGTTTTACCGGCCTCATTGGTGAAGCGGCTGTCCATGGCCTCGGAATATTTCCGCCCAAGTTGAAAAATGTGTCCCACCTCGATCCCGCGCTTCTCCGTTAGGTGCGCTCCTGCGTTGTGAACACAGGCTTCACCGGCTCGTGCCTTGCGCAGGTCGAGGCTTTCTGGTGTGCCGCCGAGGTCGTCCCATGTGGCGTAGACGCGGTGTTGATCGGGCCGATTCGCCCCACAGACCATGCGATCCATTGCGGCGGCGGTGGTGTCGGTGCAGCGCAAAAATTGTTTCGCCCAGCTGCCTGCTGGACTCAGCACCGCATCGTTTAAATCGGGTCCGATAAAGCCGAGGGGAATGGTGTTAATGCCCTGGCGTTTGAGGTCTTCAGGCTGGATGGCACGGCACTCCAGAACGGCTTGTCCCGTTAGACGACTGACGGCGTTGACCAATTTCACCTCGTTGAGCTCCTGATCGCCTCTCAAGCTGACGAGGAGGGGCTGTTCAAGGCCATCGTCTAAGCGGGCAATGAGGAGCAAAACTTTGATCAGCTGGCTGGGATGCCAGTGATGGGACCCGCAAAGCGCTTCGATGCTGGTTTCATCAGGTGTGCTGATGAACTCCATGGTTTGAGCCTCGAGTGGCACCGCGCTGGCAGCGATCGACACAGCCTTTTCTTGGTTGGCGGCGTAGGTGCCGTCGTCGCTCAGCAAGATGAGGTCTTCGCCGGCATCCGCGGTGACCATGAACTCTTGTGATGCGGCGCCACCGATGGCTCCGCTGTCGGCATCGACGGGAACCGCAGCGAGGCCACAGCGCTCAAAAATGCGTCGATAGGCCCGATCCATGTCCAGGTAGGTGTTCTGGAGGTCGGCCTCGTTGGCATGAAAGGAATAAGCGTCTTTCATGATGAATTCACGCCCACGCATCAGCCCGAAACGGGGGCGAATTTCATCCCGAAATTTGGTTTGGACTTGATACAGGTTCACCGGGAGCTGTTTGTAGGACTGCAACAGCTCCCCAGCCAGGCTGGTGATGACTTCTTCGTGGGTTGGGCCTAAGCCCAGCTCCCTCCCCTGACGATCCTCCAGGTGAAACATGATGCCTTCGCCGGCCGTGTAGCCCTGCCAGCGACCACTGCGTTGCCACAGTTCCGCAGGATGCAGTTGGGGGAGGAGGGTTTCTTGTGCTCCCGCGGCGTTCAGCTCGTCTCGGACGATGGCTGTGATTCGTTGAATCACCTTCCACATCAGTGGAAGGTAGGCATAAATTCCGGAGCCAACCCTGCGGATATACCCCCCCCGCAACAGCAATTGATGCGAGGCAATTTCAGCTTCTGCGGGAACATCCCGAAGCGTCACCAGCAACAGGCGGGAGACGCGCATGGGAAAGAATTCAACTGGTTTTGGAAGCTATCACCGGCTTGATCTGGTGCCGCTGCCGGAACTGTCCGGTTCTCTTGAAGACCCCTGTACGACCTGAGTCTCAACTGCTACCGTCCGATTCATCAAGCTTTTTAAGGGCATCTCATGTTTCCTCGATCCGTTGAATCTGTGGTCTCACAAGTTCAACAATCGGTGGATATGTCGATCGAATCCCCCATCGCTTCCACTCAGCCCGATGCCCTGGTTGGAATTGATGATGTTCAGAAATCTCTCAATCGTTCCCGAGCATCGGTTTATCGCTACACCAATACCGACCCTCGAAATCTCAACCCCCCCTTTAACCCACGAAAGCTCAACCCTGAGTATCGAAGTGATCAAAAGGATCCACTTTATTTTCATCCAAATGAAGTGGCCCGCTTTGCCAAGGATGTTCTCCGGATCAAAGAGGTCACTGTTGAGGTCTTGAATTCGCCCTCAACGGCAACCCAGCAAATGCTCGGTGCCATCCTCGATGAACTCCGAGGCATCCGAGCTCACTTGGAAGGGGCCACGGAGCAAGCTCCGTCCGATTTGGCTGCGCGACGGGAGCGTCAGGACCGCCCTGCTGCATAACGCCCCAATTGGTGACAGAATCACCTCTACCAATTGATGATGAGTTGTGGATGCTGCGTTGCGGTGTCCCATTCCATGGCTTCAGACCCATCCTTCCCATCCGGTGACGACGGCATCGGTGCCGCCGAATCAGATGAACCGTTCAGTCCAAGCGCGCAAATCACTGCCATAACAGGTTTGCTGATCGCATGCATCAGCCTTGGTGCTCCCTTGGCTGCCGTCATCACCGACCGTTCGATTTCGCCAACACGACTGATCCCCACCTCCTTGGATCGTCATGGACCTCCGCCATCTGCCCCCCTCTCCCTCACCGGGGTTGGTCAACCTTCTCGTTGAGATCCCCGCTGGTAGTCGCAATAAATATGAATACTGCGCTGAATCCGGGCTGATGGTTCTCGATCGGGTGTTGCACGCATCGGTGCGATATCCCTTCGACTACGGATTTATCCCCAACACCTTGGCGGAGGACGGCGCTCCCCTCGACGCCATGGTGATCATGGCGGAACCCACTTTTGCGGGGTGTTTGATTCGGGCTCGTCCCATTGGACTGCTTGATATGAACGATCACGGTGTCTATGACGGCAAGATCCTGTGTGTGCCAGACGCTGACCCACGACAAGCCTCCATCAACAGCATTCGCCAGATCGGCGCATCACGGCTTGAAAACGTCGCTGAATTTTTCCGCACCTACCGCAATTTGGATGGACGAGTCGTGACGATTAGCGGTTGGCGGGACGTCCATGCGGTGCAGCCATTACTCGACTCCTGCATTGAGGCCGCGAATTGATCTGAGATTGGGTCTCTCTGAACGGCCAGATGCTTGTAAGTTGGTGCGCACCAGAGATTCAGCGGAACCCGTGCCCACCATCCGATTTGAGCAGGAAGGAGAACAGGTTGGGTGCATTGAGGGTGCAAATCTGCGTCGGGCCTCCTTGGACGCCGGGATTAACCCCTACAAGAGCCTCAATAACCTCAACAATTGCAGCGGTGTTGGCCAGTGCGGCACCTGCGTGATGGAAGTGTTGGAAGGTCAAGAGAACCTGTCTCCCCGCAGCGATGTTGAGGAGGTTTACCTCGCTGATCGCCCAGCCAACTTCCGCCTCAGCTGTCGCACCACTGTTTTTGGTGACATCACCGTGCGGACCAAGCCCGAAGAGGGTGTTGGTCGCGGTTCGAACAGCCTGGTTGGCGCGATCAAATCATTGTTCGGCCGTTGATGGTGGCTGAACCGCTTCAGGTTTACAGCTACAACCGCTGCAGTACATGTCGGAAAGCCCTGGCTTGGCTTTCCGACCAGGGGATTGCCCATGATGTGTTCGACATTGTGGAAAATCCGCCCTCTCGGGAGGATTTGGAAGCGGCGCACACCCATTTGGGCGACAGAAAGCTGTTGTTCAACACCAGCGGTCAGAGCTATCGCGCTCTGGGGTCGTCTGTGGTGAAAGCCATGTCGGACGCGGAAGCCCTCGATGCCCTCTCGAGCGATGGGAAGTTAATCAAGCGTCCGTTCGTGAAAGGGTCCGACGGCACTTTTTTGGTCGGTTTTAAGCCGGAGGTTTGGGCGTCCGGTCTCCAGGGCTGAAATTCAATCCATCCAACTCGCTAATCAAGGCGTCGACATCGTCTTGATCCCTGAATTGGCGGAATCCAGATCGCTTCAGATCCTCCAAAAAGGAGGTGAGTAGGTCTTGACTGCGTTCTAAGACCGGTCCCTGTTCCAAGATCACGGCAAGCTCTTCCCAGAGGCGGTCGAGGGCATCCGTACCAAGGGTTTCGAGCGTTTGGTCTCGTTGACCAATGCGGCTGCCGGCACCGCGGGACAGATCCAGAACGGAATCCACCATTCCACTCGCCAGTTGTCGGCTGAATTCAGCTTCGGCAGATTGCAGTGCTGCCACACGACGGAGCGGTTCAGGCATCACACTGCGATCCAAGCTTTGCTGAAGCACGTGGCCGATCAAAGCCACAAGTTGGGGTCGTAAAGCGGGCCCGACTTTGGTTAACAACAGCGGAAGCCAAAGCCGCAGTAATTCGAGAAGTTCCCGATCGTCGTTTGCATTGCTGGTCTGGTGACTGCATAGGCCACGCACCCGATCTGGTAGTTGGGGAGATCGGATCAGCTGTTGAAAGGCATCCACCACGCGAATGGTGATGACTTCGAAAAGCTCCACGGCCAAGAGGGCGACCACGCCGCGGCTAATCACCGCGCGAAGCGGTTCCAGTTGGATCAGGCCAGCCCTGGACAGTCGCTCTGTGACCGGAACAAGGCGCATCCAACGGGCGAAGGGAAGCAACAGAGGGAGATCGATCCAGCGCCGCAGCACCGCATCCCGCCAGCGAATCGCTGGGTATCGCGATTTCAGCCGAAGGCAGCGCAGAACGATATCCAGCAGGAAGAGCAGTTGAAACGGGGTATCAACGCGCCAACTCAAGTCTGTGGGTCGACCGTTCTCGTCAATGCTTCGCCAATAGTTGATTTCAACGAGGGGAAGGATTTGTTGGTTCCAGAATTGGCGTTCGCGAGTCCATTCGACCTGATTGAGGTGCGCTTCACTGAGAAGGACGACGGCCGATTGTTGGGCAGAGTTCAAGCCGGTCCGAGCCCGCAGCCGGTTCTTCAGTTTGTCGAGGGCCCCGGCATTACTGGAATTCAAAAACCGTTGGGACCTGATCAGGTTCTCCGTGAGCGTTTGTTGTTGCTTCAGCAAGGCGATGGCGTCTGACCCCAGGCTGTTTTCGGCCTGCAGTGCCTGGTCGAGGCGCTTGAAGCCATCGAGATAGGCCTGCGTTTCGCGGTGCGGCTCAATCCCTTTCAGGGGATCGAGCACGGGGGTGATGTCGGGAAGCCAGGGGAGGGGCACCACCAGTGGAAGGGATGGCACCGGATAGAGGTTGCGCTGGAGCCAGAAATTTCGCAGGGGGATGTAGCTCAGATCCACGATCACCCACGCCAAATTCACGGTGGCGATGACGGCCATCACGCGATCCCACCGCCGCCATGCCTTGGCATTTTGCTGAGGCTTGAGTGCTTGCCAGCGGGGTCGGATCATGGGGGATTCGCACTGCTCCTATCGTGGGCACAAAGAACGAACCTGCCCACATTGAACGCGGAGAAACGGCCTTCGGGTGTGTCAAGCAAAGTCAGTGCCATCTGGGATTTCTGGGCACCATTTTTATTTACTGTTTCCATCTATCTCCTGATTCGACAGTTCGCCTTTGAAGCGCGATACATCCCGTCGGGATCGATGCTTCCAGGCCTGCAGATCGGCGACAAATTGATTGTTGAAAAGCTGTCTTACAAATCAAAGCCGCCCCGCCGAGGCGACATTGTGGTGTTCAACTCCCCCACCGCCTTTGATCCGGTTTGGCAGCTGGATGCGGGCCGTCCTGATCCGTTGAAGTGTGGATTGGTCACGTTCCCTGGGGTGAGCTGGTTTGTCGATCGCGTTCTTGTGCAGCGCTATCCCGAGTGCGAAGCGTGGATCAAGCGCGTTGTGGGTGTGCCTGGCGATGTCATCGAGGTGAACACCAAAGGACAGGTGTCCATCAACGGCAAGCGATTTGACGAGCCCTATGTGTCCAACTTCTGCATGACCGACCGCGGGATGCCGGGCTGTAAGGGCCTGTATGCATCAGTGCCAAAGGGCAAGGTGGTTGTTCTTGGCGATAACCGGCGGAACAGCCAAGACGCGCGCCGTTGGCCGGGGGGACCCTTCCTTCCCGATGATCAAATCATTGGCCGTGCGGTGTTCCGCTTCTGGCCTCCGGCTCGCATTGGTCCCCTCAGCGATTAAGCCCGCAAGCGATCACACGACCCTGGAGTTCTTGGCCCAGAAACGGCATGTTGGCTCCACGGGGGGCTTGGGGGTCGTCCCGGCGGACAATCCACGGCTGGTTGGGATCAAAGAGGAGCCAGCGTCGACTGCCAAGGCGGAGTTCCTCCGGTGGTTGATCGATCAGGGCAGAGGGGCCAAAACTGAGGGCCTGCCAAAGGCTCTCCACGGACGCATTGCGTTGCCGAACAAGGGCATCCCAGAGGGTGGGGAGAACCAGGTGATGGCCGCATAGCCCTGGAGGTCGTTGATCCGGAGGTAACAGCATGTCCTCGTCATCGAGGGACACGGCATGCACCGAAATCGCTGTGATGGTTCGAGACAGCACCGCTTCGATCAGCCGTTCTCGATCCTTGGCACCGCCAAGGGAGGGGCAAACCCTCCAGCCGGGATCGTCTGCGGCCAATCCATTGCGATCGGCAAGGAGATGCCACCAGTTCACGCTGCTCAAGGGTGGATTGTCTGCAAAGACCACGAGTTGCTCCACCGCTGCGGCGGTGGACAGGTTCATCAGGCGCAGTTGTCGATCGGGATGGCGCTGATGCAACGCCAGCAATTGGCTGATGGGAACGAGCTCGCTGCTAAGGGGGTCTGGAGGCCATCCAGCCCGCAGCGTTTCGACCCCCTCTCGCACCATGCCAGCCCCCTGTAGGCCGGGGTCCCTCGGGGCGATGAGGACAGGGCAGCTGCCCATTTCTCCAAGGACCAAGCCCTGCTCGAGCAACTGGGGGGAAATCAGGGCGTCATCGTCGGCTAAGCCAATGGCCCCGTGCTCGAGCAAGTCGCCATGGGGCGCCAACCGTTCGGATTGCCCGCCGTGGCTAAACCCGCCCCAAAGGTGGAGCTGCATTCCGGTTCGGGGATCTTTGGAAAATCCTTGGAGGCGCTCAGGCTGGTCGCGCCAGGTTCGGCCGCGGGGCAACAGAGCAACTTGTCCATAGCCCGCCGCCGCTGCGCAACGCCGCAGGCTTTCAATCGTTTCGTGATCACCACTAAAGGGTGTTTCCAGGACGGAGTGGGGATCCACCAAGCATGGAGCGACCAATTGCTCAGGCGCTTGTGTCGGGGGGAGTCCCAAGGCCATGCCTTTCTGGCGGGCGTCGTCGCCCAAGGCGGTCAGAACCCCCGCTTCCATCAGCACAGCACTTTGCTCAACCGCCTGTCCGATGCCGCGTAAAACGCGAACCGGATCCAGCAGCAAAGTGTTGTCCATAGCGGTTACAGGGCGCCAGCGGCGGTGCGATCAATCACGCTGCCGAAGTGGGATGTGAGGTTGAGGCAGGTCACCACCGCAGGCTGGCCTGAATCGAGAGGGATGTCGACAACGGTGACCCCCCCATTGCCCTGTTTGACGGCCCAGATGTCCGCTGGCGTGAGGCCTAGGAGATCGCACAGGATCGTTTTGTTCACGGCATCGTGGGCCACCACCAGGGCCGTGTCCTCGGATTTCAGGCTGGCAGCGATGTCGCCCCAGCTTTTAACCGACCGCGCCCAAACGTCCTGAATCGTTTCGCCCTCTGGCATTTGAACGGTTTCCGGATGCTGCTTCCAGGTGTCGAGAAGTTCAGACCATCCATCACGGATTTCCGATTCAAGCTTCCCTTCCCAGAGGCCATGGCCGATTTCCACCAATCCTTCCGTTTGGCTCAGAGGAACGTTGGGATGGGCTTGAAGAATGATTTCTGCGGTTTCGGTGGGCCGCGACATCGTGCTGCTCCAGGCCCGATTGATCGCAATACTGCTCAGAAAGTCGCGTGCAGCGGCGGCTTGGCCGCGGCCATTTTCATTGAGAGGGATGTCGATCTGGCCTTGGAAACGCCCGGCTTTGTTCCAATCTGTTTCGCCATGGCGCACCAAAATCAATCGGGCACCATCGCCTTTTGGAGGGAGGGGTTGGAGGTGCGTGGTGTTGTTCAGGCATTCGATTTGCACCTGAGGGCGCTCGGCTTCGGCACCAGGGCGCAGGTTGAAAATGGAGAGGGAGGTGTTGTCGACCCGTAACCGTCGGAACCCCCGCTCTGGTTCACCGAGGAGGGCGAGCATCAAACAGCGCAGGATGGCGTTGTGGGCCACCACAAGAACCGTGGCATCGCTCTCCAGGGGATGGCGTTCGATGAGGTCGTCAATGAATTGGCTGGCTTGCGCTTGAAGTTCAACCAGTGGTTTGTAGGTGGAGCCATCACGACGCTGCAATTCGAGCTCCAGAGGTTGGCGTTTCCAACGGCTGTAATCCTCCGGATGGCGCTCGATTAATTCTTCGATGCTCTGCCCTGACCATGGTTCGAGATCCACCTCCAGCAGGCCGTTCTCAAACGTGGTTGCCGGTGCATCACCGCCGCGCCCCTCGAGTAGGGATGCGGTGGTGGAGGCCGCTCGTTTGAGCGGTGAGCTGTACACCGCATCAATGGTCACCTCTTGGAGGGAGCGTCCCAGAGCTCTGGCCTGGTCATGGCCTTCGTCCGTGAGGTTGGAGAGGTCGTCGCGCCCTTGGATCCGCCGCTCCTTGTTAAAGCTGCTCAGACCATGACGGACCAGGAGGAGGCGAAGGGACACCGTTGGGCTTCAATGCGCGGTCATCGTATGGGGCAAGGGTTGCAGAGGGACAATCAGAAGACATCGCCCCCACCAGGTGTCCAGTTCTTCGCGCCAGGTTTCTCCACCTTGGAAGCTGCTTTTGGCGGCGTTGTCGCTGGTTTTGGCTGGGGGGATTTGGCTGTCGGGCCTGGTGGACAGCCTGTCGAGGCCGTCGGTGTCTCCGTCCCTCACGCTGCAACAGCAAGAGTTGTCGTTGTTGGCTCAACCGGCGGTTCCAGCGTCGTTGCAACCGGTGCTGCTCGGGGAGGATCCTCGCGATGCCCTGCTTCAGGCTTTGGAGGCCAGCCCGCAGATCGATCGCAGTGATCGGCAACAGCTGCTGCTGGAATTGCTCCAATCCGATCAAGACGCGTTGGCGGTGGAGAACCGCTGGCCAGATGACCCTTTAATCAGTCGCTTGATCTGTGAGCGGCAGTCATCCAATCTCGCCGGCTGCATTGATGCTGATGTGGCTTCAGCCGCGGCATGGCGTCTCGCCGTCAGTGGCTTGTTGCCATTGCTCACGGTGCTCGTGGGCAGTGTGTTGTTGTTGGTTCAAATCGTCCGTGCTTTGCAGGGGCGTTTACAGCCTTGGCCGGCGGTGCAGGGGCCTGCGCTCACCTTGATCGATGTGGTGCTTTTGGTGGCTGGTGGCTTTGTGGTGATCAGCGCCGTGGGGGTCCCGTTGGTGGCCTTGCCGTTGGTTTCCAGCGTCACGGCAGGCCTGGACAGTCCACGGCGTGAGGCGGTCACGGTCGTGATCAATTACAGCGTGATGGCCCTGCCAAGTTTGTTGATTCTTTGGCGTCAGCTCAAGGCCTTGCCTCGAGCTCAGGCACCCCAGGGGGGATGGCTGCAGTGGCGCTGGCGACCGTTGCCTGGGGCGATTGGGTCCGCTGTGGCGGGCTGGTTGATGGTGACGCCTGTGGTGGTGGCAACCGGCTGGCTTGTGGTGCGCTTGGTTGGGGACCCCGGTGGCAGCAATCCCTTGCTGGAGCTGGTTTTGGGAAGCAAAGATCCGCTCGCTTTGATCTTGCTTGGCCTTACGGCTGTTGTGTTGGCGCCACTTTTTGAAGAGACGATTTTTCGCGGAGCGCTGCTTCCTGTTCTCGCCAAACGCTGGGGAGCATTGGGGGGCGTTGTGCTGAGTGCCCTCTTGTTTGCCATGGCCCACATCAGCATCGGTGAGCTTGCTCCTTTAACCGTTCTCGGTGTTGGGTTGGCCTTGCTGCGCGTCAGGACAGGGCGTCTCCTTCCATCGGTGTTGATGCATGCGTTGTGGAACGCAGTCACGTTTCTCAATTTGCTTGTGCTCTGAGCCTTGCCGGCCCCTGGAGCAGATGGTTCACTGACCTATTCGCTGTTCCCAGGGTGGTAGCCGCTCCGGAAAAGCGTTCAACGACCAAGACCTTGGAGCTCATTCAAGGTTCTCTGTCATCTGGACGCGTTGCCAGGCGGTCGCCTTGGTTGGGAGGCGTGCACCGTCTGATGGACGGCACCTTGCTGGGGGTTGTCGGCGCTGTTGCTGTGTTGGCCGGTTTGACCTTGCACTGGCAACACCGTTGGACAGTGCAGTTCAACCGCCTTGAATCCACGCGGATTCAGGCCCATCGCTTGACTGAATCAACGGCTGTGATGGAACAGCATTTATTGCGCAGCACCACGCAGCCCGCCAGCCTCGTGCCCACGCAAGTGTCCAATCTGGTTCATGTTGAGCGGCCAAGGTCCACAACCCAGCCCGCCCCTCAGCCTTCCTTCGCGTCTTCGCTGGGGAAGGTGATTCTTCAGCGCCCTCGCTCCGGGTATTGATGACAAGACGCTCTCGGCCTGAACAACGGCTGCGACGACCGTTGCGGACGTCTTCGAGCCGGGTGCGTTCCAGGGTTGTGTCGTTGGCCCAGGTGCCGTCGAATCGGCTGTGGATTGTTTTTTTAATCCTCTGCACTGGACTCGTGGGCCTTGTGGGCCGCATGGCATGGCTGCAGTTGGTGCAGGCCCCTGCCCTCGAGGAGCAAGCCCGACGGTTTCAAACCCAACGCACGCAGCCCCTTGGTCAACGCCGGCCCATCGTTGATCGAACCGGTCGTTTGGTGGCGATTGATGAGAAGCGCTTTCGCCTTTGGGCCCACCCCCGATACTTCAATCTTCCCGGGGATGATCCCAACCTGGTGCGCCCCCCAGAGGATGTGGTGGATGTGCTTGCGCCTCATTTGGCGATCCCAGCCTCCGATTTACGCAAGGCGCTTGGAACGCGATCCTCCGGGATCAAGCTGGGTGAGCAGATTGATCCTGAAACGGCAGAACGGATTCGGGCACTGGGCATCAGTGGGCTGGATCTCGAGGCTTATCCCCAGAGGATTTATCCCCAGGCGTCGTTGTTTGCCAACGTTGTGGGGTTCTTGAATGCCGAGCGTGTCCCGCAAGCGGGTCTTGAGCAAAGCCGCGACAGCGATCTAGCCAGGCACGAACAGGCCAGGAGCCTGCGGCGGGGCGCCGATGGCACCCCCCTGCCAAATAATCTCGCTCCAGGTGTGTTTTATGGCGACGACTTAAGGCTTCAGCTCACCCTTGATTCGCGGCTTCAGGAGCTGGCCATGAAGGCTCTTGCGGCGCAGGTGGCGAAATGGAAAGCCCAAAAGGGAGCCGCGATCGTGATGGATGTCACCAACGGCGAGTTGTTGGTGTTGGCGTCGACGCCCACCTACAACCCAAATCAGTATTGGAGTTTCCCCCCCGGACGTTTCCGCGAGTGGTCTGTCCAGGATCTTTACGAGCCGGGCTCCACCTTTAAGCCGATCAATTTGGCGTTGGCCCTTCAGGAGAAGGCGATTCAACCCAACGACCGGGTCCATGACGTCGGTCAGCTCACCGTTGGGGGCTGGCCGATTAATAACCACGACAAGAAAGTGAATGGCTTGATTGATTTCGCCACGGTGCTTCAGGTGTCGAGCAACGTCGGCATGGTGCAAGCCATGCGACAACTGGACGACCATTTGTACTGGACCTGGATGCGCCGATTGGGCATTGATCGACGACCCGATACCGATTTGCCAGGGGCTGTTGCTGGTCAGCTGAAAACCAAGGAGCAGTTCACAACGCAACCGATTGAACCGGCCACCACAGCGTTTGGTCAGGGCTTTTCCCTAACCCCTCTGAAGCTCGTGCAATTGCACGCGATGCTTGCCAATGAAGGACGTCTGGTGAGCCCCCACATCACCCGTGGCTTCCGTTCAGGTGCAGCTCTTGCACCTGCAGCGCCTCCTTCTGGCACGCAGTTGCTTCGCCCGGACGTGACTCGGACGGTTTTGAAGTGGATGGAATCAGTGGTGGATCAAGGCAGTGGCAAGGGTGTTAAGACGCCGGGGTATCGCATCGGCGGCAAGACCGGTACAGCGCAGAAAGCTTTGAACGGCATTTATTTGCCTGGGGCCAAGATTTGTAGCTTCGTGGCCACGTTGCCGATCGAGGATCCGCGTTACGTGGTTTTAGTGGTTGTGGATGAACCGCAAGGAGCCCATGCCTACGGCTCAACGGTGGCCGTTCCTGTTGCAAAGCAGATTATTGATGCGCTGTTGGTTGTGGAGCGGATCGCCCCATCAAAACCCGTTGATTTGAACAAGCCAACGAAGAGCTGACGGCCTGGAAATCACGGCTACTTTACGACCATTAGAGCCTTCCGCACCATGGCAAGCCTGCTTGAGCAGCTCTCCGAGATGACCGTTGTTGTGGCGGATACCGGTGATCTTGAAGCGATTAAAAAGTTCACGCCTCGGGATGCAACAACGAACCCCTCACTGATTCTGGCTGCGGCACAAATTCCGGCTTACCAGAGCTTGATTGATGAGGCGTTGCGATCATCCCGGAAATTGATTGGAGACAATGCTCCTGTCGAAGAGGTGGTGCGTGAAGCACTGGATGAAATCAGTGTGATTTTCGGTAAGGAAATTCTCAAAATTGTTCCTCGTCGTGTTTCGACGGAAGTCGATGCACGTTTGAGTTACGACACTGAAGCGACAATCGAAAAAGGACGAAAACTGATTCGTCTTTATAACGATGCGGGCATTAGTAATGATCGTGTCTTGATCAAGATTGCTTCCACGTGGGAGGGCATTAAGGCCGCTGAAGTGCTGGAAAAAGAAGGCATTCATTGCAACCTCACCCTTTTGTTTGGTTTTGGACAGGCGGTTGCTTGTGCTGAGGCGGGTGTGACGTTGATCTCACCATTTGTGGGGCGGATCTTGGATTGGTATAAAGCCGAAACCGGCCGAGACTCTTACCCCGGAGCGGAAGATCCTGGTGTTCTTTCAGTTACTAAAATCTTTAATTACTACAAGAGTTTTGGCTATAAAACTGAAGTGATGGGGGCTAGTTTCCGTAATTTAGATGAAATTGTTGAGTTGGCTGGTTGTGATCTGCTCACGATTTCACCCAAGCTTCTTGATCAGCTACGGGAAACAAATCAGCCCTTGGTTCGTAAGCTAGATGCGTCGAATCCGGTGGGAGGCGAAACAAAAGTTGAATTGGATCGCGAGAGTTTTGATGCCTTAATGGCCGACGATCGGATGGCGACCGATAAGCTTGGCGAGGGGATTAAAGGCTTTAGTAAGGCGATTGAAACTTTGGAGCAGCAACTGGCCCATCGTCTTGCTGAAGTTGAGGGTGGATCGGCGTTTGGCCATGCTGTGCAAGAAATTTTCTTGCTCAACGATTTCAATGGTGATGGTTGCATTACCCGCGACGAATGGCTGGGTAGTGATGCGGTATTTGATGCCCTCGATCAGGACCACGATGGCCGCTTAACGCCCGATGATGTTCGTCAAGGATTTGGTGCTGCATTGGCTCTGACGTCTGTTTGATCCCGTCTGAGCCGCCAGTGGGGGAGAAGTGTGTGGTGCTTCTCCTTGCATCCATCACGTGATTTTCACGCTCAACGATTCAGTTCCTTTCGATGCATGCGCTTGACACCATGCGTGCCTTGGCCAGCAAGGGCGAAGTGATCCGTTTGAAGCAGGAGGAAATTCTGTTTCACACAGGGGAAACCGGAACCTGCATGTATGGCCTTCTGGAAGGATCGGTGCGTCTCACCTGGATCGATTCAGCAGGCCATGAAGGGCATGAGGACATCCCGGTGGGTCATGTGTTCGGGGCAGGTGCCCTCGTCATGGAGGACCATGAGCGTCTGAGCACAGCCACGGCCACCAGTGATTGCCGGCTGATTGCCATGAACCGCGACAAATTTCTGTTTGCGGTTCAGGAGACGCCGATGTTTGCGGTGCAGCTTCTCGCGTCGATCGATGCCCGTTTGCGGGACATCAAGTTGGCCGAGGCCTGAGGTCTGGCCGATTTTTATGCGAAAAAGGCATAATTCTGCAAGTTTTTGTGTAGGTCGTTGCAAAGCCATCCCCTACGTCTGGCTCTGCAACTTGGTTTGTTCCAGCTCAGTCTTGGGATTCTTGGTGTCCTGATCCTTGGCCTGCTGAACCGTCTGTTGATTCAAGACATCCAGTTGCCGGCGGTGCTGGCGGCTTTGGCTGTGGGTGGTCAGCAGTTGATGGGGTTCACCCGTGCCTGGTTCGGGCATCGCTCCGATCGGATCCCCCCCAGCCGGCTGCGGCGCACGCCTTTCATCGTCATCCGCTCGTTGGCGATTGCCTTGTTGTTCGGTGTGGCCTGCCAGCTGGTGCTGCGGTTGGCCACCAACATGGAGGCCAGCGGTGGTGAGCTCAATGCGCTGCTGATTGGCCTGTTGATCCTCGTGTTTGTGGCGATTGGTACGGCCATTGCCGCTGGTGGAACAGCTTTTTCGGCCTTGATCGCTGATCGCACCACGGAAGCCGAGCGGCCGCGGGTGCTGTCGGTGGTGTGGGGGATGGTGCGCAGTTTCAAGAGCAATTGGGGCAAGGCCAACCGCTGGGGAACATCGGGGGGGGCCGACCCCACAGGCGCCATCAAGCCTGTGATGCGGCGTTCCACACCGAACACCGACGCCACCCCCAGCCCCAGC
>JBDQPG010000097.1:0-2868 GCA_040260695.1 Synechococcus sp. SFB_27S_18OctNov_coas_78
GCCTCGAAGCTCAAGCATGTCGGGGGTGGCTGCAAGGTGTTTTTTGAAGTGGAAGGCGACCCCGGTGCGGTGATGACCCTGTCCCGTTCTACGGATTCACCCCTGATTGGAAGCTTCACCTACAAGCGTGGTGAGAAGCACTCGGTGCTCGCTGGCTTCAGCCTTGAACCGGACGCTCTGGAGAAGTCGGTCGCTGAGTGGCAGCTCGTTTTGGAGGAATTCATTCCGGGGATCAAGCTGCTCTCCACCTTTGGTCACGACTGGGGTGGTGACGATCTCTCCAGAGGCAGTTGGTGCACCTATCGCCCTGGGACGGTTACTCGATTCACCGACGAACTACCACGCCAAGAAGGTCATCTTTTCTTTGCCTCTGGCGACCATGCCCAGGGTTGGCGTGGGTTCATCGAGGGAGCGATTGCCAGTGGCTCGCGCACAGCCGTTCAAGTGGCTGAGACTCTCAGCGCTTGAACGGCAAGAGCACCCTCAACGATCAGTCGAAGAACCAGCGCAGACCTAAGTTCACGCCGCTTTGATCCACGCTGTAGGCGTTTCCACCGCCTCCGGCGTAATCAAGCCCGAAATACTTATAGGAGAGGGAGATCTGGGCTGAATTTCCCAGGGCGTAGGCAATGCCTGCCTGGGCCGTTCCGCTCAGATCCTGCTCTCCGCTCAAACCGAACCCGCCGGCATCCAGGTAGGCAAAGGCCTGCCAGTCTTCGCTGATGGCATACGTGCCGAAGGCGCCGATCAGCGGTTGCACCCAGGTGTTGCCAAAGCTTTCGCTAGAGGCTCTCTCTAATTCGCGCGTGTTTTCACGACTCAAGCGTTGTCCATCCACTGTGACGGTGGAATTGCTGCGAGCGGACCAACTGGTGTTGATGTTGGCATCGATCACTCGGCCTCCAAGTAGGCCAATGAAGCTGCTGCTTCCTTTTTCCATCCGTGGCTTCTGAATGGCTCCTGCCCGATAGCGGAAGGCCAGGTCCACGATGGTCTGATTGGCATCGACGTCAACATCGAGATCACCCTTAACGCGAATTGTGCGTTGTCTCAGTGCGGAAGGAAGTCCCAGCTGATTGCGTAGGGGGTTCGTTGTTTCTTTGAAGAAGGATTTGGATCCGCTGCTGGACAGGCTCCCGTGATAAATACCGGCCATGAAGCCCAACCGACCGTATTCAACTTGGGCTTTAAAGGTGAGCGCCTCGTCGAGGGTATCGATCACATCCGACAGGGGAAGCTCCGCGTTGTTTTTGTTGCCGTCGATGGTGGTTGAGCTGTAAGTCGTTGGCACCAAAAATGCATAAAGATCTAGATAAACCCGCCAACTGTCTTCCTCGTCTTGTTCTTGGTCGATTTGAGTCTCTTCATCACTCGCTTGACTGAGCACGAGGGGTGCCATTTCTTCGGTTTCGCTGATATCAACATTGGCGCCTGCTGCCAACTCGGTCTCAATCTGAGTTTCACTGTTATCACCAATATCTGCTGCTTGGATTGGTCTCGTCACTGCATCCATGCACAACGTGCTCAGGGGTGCGAGGAGAGCCAGGGGGAGAAGGCGTGTCACGAATAAAATTGAGATTCGCTGAAACTTAGGTGTATCCCTCTGCTCCTGCTGCTGAATCTGATCCCATCCGTGCTGGTTTTTGCCTGATGCCCTTGGCGATTCAATTTGATGCAATAAAACTCGTTGGATTTTGAAATCGGTTGGATTGATGACTTTGCGTCTTCGTGGAAGTTTTGGCCTGGCTTGGCTGCTTGGATGTGCCTCTCTCTTGGCTCCTTCCGTTGCTGAAGCGCAAGACAAGGCTCAGTTTCTGGTCGCGGATCCCGGCGATTTTGATTTCACACCTTTAGTCCATAGTGAAATCGCTCAAGCATCTGCAGACGATCAACCTCCTGGTACAGATAACCAACCGGTCACGGTGACGCCAGGCGAATCGATCGCTGCGGAGGAGGGGTCATTGGCGAAGGCCGCGCAAAATCCGATTGCCAGCCTGGTCAGCCTGCCCATTCAATGGAATAGCACTCCAAATACGCAATGGGCGCCAAATCTTTTGGATCCCAAGGCCAAGCAGAATCGGACACAAAATGTTGTCAATGTGCAGCCTGTCGTTCCTTTCAAGGTGAGCGATGGCCTAACGCTGGTCACACGAACGATTGTGCCTTTTATTTCCCAGCCGTGGGTTGGGGGCACCTCGATTCAGGCAGTTGGAGATATCAATCCTTCGGTGTTTTTTGTGCCTACGCTGAAAGGCAATTTCACGGTTGGTGTGGGACCTACCGTGGTTCTCCCAACAGCTACTGACAGCAGGCTTAGTTCCGGGCAGTGGAGTGCTGGTCCTACGGGTGTTTTGGTTTACACCAAAGGAAAAGTTGTTGCTGGCGGCTTGATTAATAATATTTGGTCATTCGCTGGAGATGGCAAGAAAAATGATGTCAATAAAATGTTGATCCAGCCTTTTTTGAATTACAACCTTCCTAAGGGGTGGTATTTGACCAGCTCTCCAATTATTACTGCGAATTGGAATACCCCTGATAATAAGGGTTGGACAGTTCCTGTTGGTGCTGGCTTTGGTCGAGTTTTTGTGCTCGGCAAGCAGCCAGTCAATGCTTCACTTAGCGCTTATTACAACGCAATTAAGCCAGAGGTTGCTGGCGAAACTCTCATCGGCGATTGGACATTACGCGCACAGGTTCAGTTCTTGTTCCCAACTGGTGGTTAATCCCTTCTGCTGTCATTGATGATTTACATGGCAGGGTGTAAAAGTGATCTTTTTACCCTGCTTCTGTAGATTTTTGCAGTTGGGATTATGCTTCTAAAGGGTCTAATTATCATGTTTTTGGTTTTGGATTGAGCCTCCTTTGAAA
>JBDQPG010000030.1:0-26400 GCA_040260695.1 Synechococcus sp. SFB_27S_18OctNov_coas_78
AAGCGAGCTTTTGCAGACGGCCAGTCCGCCAGCAGAGCGGCAGCTTTTTCACTGCCAGTGGCCGTTCGATAGCTCTCCAACAAATCCTTGAGCATGGCGTCCTGTTCTCCCGTTGTAAGAGCGCAGACCTCAACAATTTCTGGATTTACGCGAGGCGTCACACCACCGTTGTCATCCAACAAAAAGGCGACGCCACCAGTCATCCCAGCTCCGATATTGCGCCCCGTGCTGCCGAGCACCACCACCACACCACCGGTCATGTATTCACAACAGTGGTCCCCGGCGCCTTCCACAACGGTTTTCGCACCGCTGTTACGAACGCCAAAACGTTCACCAGCTCTGCCATAGGCAAACAACTCTCCTCCTGTTGCTCCATAGAGACACGTATTGCCAAGGATCACCTGCTCACCAGGATTTGGGGTGTCATCACTGGGGACCAACGTGATCCGACCGCTGTTCATCCCTTTACCCACATAATCGTTGGCTTCTCCTTCGAGACGCACATTCATGCCTTGAACGAGGAATGCACCAAAGCTTTGTCCGGCAGCTCCACGGAATGTGAGATCGAGCTGGCCCTTGAAGCCACGATTGCCATGGCGCTGCGCCAACTCCCCAGCCAAACGAGCACAAACACTGCGATCGGTGTTAATGATCTCAGTGATGCGACTCAGATCGCTGTGGCTCTCAACAGCGGCCATCAACTCACGATCCGCCAGAAATTCATCTTCGAGAATGGGGCCATTGCCATGGGCCGTCGCGCTATTGGTGAGCCAAGAGCGATCTTCAGAGCCGGCAATTGGAGCGAGGAGGCTGGATAGATCAACACAGCTGGTTTTCGCCAAATCAACGGCGCGGGTTTGAAGTAAGTCGGTTCGACCGATCAAATCCTTAAGTTTGGCCATCCCCAAAAGGCTCAGCAGCTGGCGCACCTCCTCTGCCACAAACCAGAAGAAGTTCACCACATGCTCAGGCACTCCCTTGAAGCGCTTGCGCAGTGCTTCTTTCTGAGTTGCGACACCAACCGGGCAATTATTGGTGTGGCAGACGCGGGCCATGATGCAGCCCTCAGCAATCATCGCCACCGAACCAAAGCCGAATTCCTCGGCACCCAACATCGCTGCGATCACAACATCCCAACCCGTTTTCAGGCCGCCATCGGCCCGAAGCAGCACGCGATCACGCAATCCGTTTTCCAGCAAAGACCGATGCACTTCCGTGAGGCCCAGTTCCCAAGGACTACCGGCGTGCTTAATCGAACTGAGCGGTGACGCGCCTGTACCGCCGTCATGGCCAGAAATCTGGATCACATCGGCATTGGCTTTTGCCACGCCAGCGGCAATCGTGCCGATCCCAATTTCAGACACCAGTTTGACGCTGACCGGCGCCTTGGGATGTACCTGGTGCAAATCATGAATCAACTGAGCCAGATCTTCAATTGAGTAAATGTCGTGATGGGGAGGCGGGGAGATCAACGCCACACCCGGTTTGCTGTTGCGCAACCAGGCGATGTAGTGATCGACCTTTGGACCCGGCAGCTGGCCTCCCTCCCCCGGCTTCGCCCCTTGGGCCACCTTGATCTCTAACTGTTTGGCACTTCGCAGATATTCAGCCGTAACCCCAAACCGTCCGGATGCGATCTGCTTAATCGCCGAACTGGCGGTGTCGCCATTCCGCAAACCTCCGATGCTGGGGAAAGCTGCAGACCGTCCTTCTGCATCCACATCACTCAACACCTGGAACCGGGCAGGATCTTCACCGCCCTCTCCGCTATTGCTCTTGCCACCGATGCGATTCATGGCCACGGCAAGCACCTCATGGGCCTCCCGCGACAAAGCACCAAGACTCATACCACCGGTGCAAAATCTGCCGCACAAACTTTCGACGCTTTCCACCTGATCAAGGGGAAGCGGAGTTGGAGCGATCTTGAACTCCAACAAATCACGCAACGCCGTGACTGGACGGTTCTCCAGCAGGGTTTTGTACGTGGAGAAATGGTCGTATCCAGGGCCAGCTTTCACCGCAGCGTGCAGCGCTTTCGACATGTCTGGACTGTTCAGATGGAATTCACCACCCGAGCGGTACTGCACAAACCCCATGAATTCGAGCTTGCTCCGGTTGAGCTCGGGGAACGCCTTGGCATGCAACGACAGAGTTTCGTTGGCGAGTTCGGCAAGGGTCATTCCAGCCACACGGCTGGTGGTGCCCGAAAACGCCGTCTCGATCACATCTGCACCGAGGCCAATAGCCTCAAAAATCTGTGCACCGTGATAG
The DNA here is from genome assembly GCA_040260695.1 of Synechococcus sp. SFB_27S_18OctNov_coas_78. Taxonomy (GTDB): domain Bacteria; phylum Cyanobacteriota; class Cyanobacteriia; order PCC-6307; family Cyanobiaceae; genus Parasynechococcus. The sequence goes on from JBDQPG010000030.1 coordinate 2,272, forward strand.
CTCGCTAGCAGGGAGATCCCAATTTTTGAAAGGATCTTGCGCAAGCCATTCTCCAGCGAGATGCGCACGTTCTCTTGAACTTTGACGGCATCAAGGGCCGGAAGTTTGCCCTGCTCAATCCGCTTTTGGGTTTTGGGATGCTCCAACCAATGACGGGTCGTTTCCCACGTCAGCCATGGACAAACAGCACTCGCCCCATAGCCGATGAGACAGGCCATGTGATGCGTGCTCCAACATTGCGCCGTCTCGGCAACCAAGGAACATTGCAACCGCAGCTTTTGGCGCAGCAGGTGATGATGCACAGCCCCAACCGCCAACAAGGCGGGCATCGCCACCGTTGTGGCGCTGAGCTCTAAGGGTTGGCCATCAGCGCGAACACGATCCGACAACACCAACACCTGGGCCCCATCGCGAACAAGCTGTTCAGCGTTGTTGCAGAGATCTTTCAGGGCAGCACCTAATCCGCCAGCACAAGCTTCAACGGTCACCTGAGTGGACAGCATCTTGACCGGGAGGCCTTGCTGAGACAGTGCTGCCAACTCAGTTTCATTGAGCACCGGGCTATCGAGGTGAATCACGGCAGCAGCCTTGGCCTCAGGCTTCAAGGCGGGGCGACGCTCACCCAGATGCATTTCCAGACTCATCACCAACTTCTCGCGAAGTGGATCAATGGGTGGGTTCGTGACCTGTGCGAACCGTTGCTTGAAGTAGTCGTACAGCAAATGGGGGCGATCAGACAGAACCGCCAGAGGGATGTCGTCCCCCATGCAGTACGTCGGCTCCTTGCCAAGGCCCGCCATGTCTTCGATCACCAGATCGAGGTCTTCGGCGGTGAAGCCCATCGCCGTCTGCAGACGCAGCAGATCAAGCTCTCCCATGCGGCGCTCTTCAACCCAAGGCAGTTCTGATACAGAGGAGCGGTGTTGACGCAACCAGTCGGCGTAGGGAAAACGTTGGGCAGCGTCTTCCTTAACAGCCCAATTATCGAGGAGTTGGCCGGTCTCTAGGTCGACGGCCAACATCTGACCAGGACCCAATCGACCTTTCTGGACGATGGTCTTGTCGTGTAAATTCACCACCCCGGTTTCTGAGCCCATGATCACGAAACCATCGCTGGTGGTGCACCAACGAGCGGGTCTTAGACCATTGCGATCCAACGTCGCTCCAACCCGTTTGCCATCGGCAAACACCAGCAGTGCAGGGCCATCCCAGGGCTCCTGAATTCCTGCATTGAACTCATACATCGCTGTCACATCGGGACGGCAATCGAGGTCCGGCTGATTGCGGAAGGCCTCCGGCACCAGTGTGATCAGGCTGTCGGTGATGGATCGGCCACTGCGAACCATCAACTCCAACGTTGCATCGAGATTCGCTGAATCACTGAACGATGGATTCACAACCGGGATCAGATCAGCAGACGCCTCACCCCAAACGTTGTTGAGCGTGGCTTCCGATGCTTTCGCCCAATTGAGATTCCCCAAGAGCGTATTGATTTCACCGTTATGGCCCAGCAGTCGCATGGGCTGCGCCAGCGGCCAACGCGGAAGGGTGTTGGTGCTGAAGCGGCGGTGATACACCGCAAAGCTCACCTCAAAGCGCGGATCACGAAGGTCGGCGTAGTACCGCGCCAACACCTCTGAACGCACCATGCCCTTGTACACAACGGTGCGGCTACTCAGGGAGGTGACATAAAAATCCCGAGCTTGATCAGGGCCCAACTCCTGACGCGCCCGAGCACCAACTCGCCTGCGCAGGCGGAGCAAGAGGGCCTCAAGGGCATCTCCCTCAACCGTTCCCCCCAACATCCACTGCTCAATCGCGGGGGCGGTCTGCCGTGCCAATGGCCCTAACACCGATGAATCAACCGGTACTTCCCGCCACCCCAAAGGGATCAAACCCAAGGCTGTTGCTTCCGCATCACAACAGGCGCGCACCGCGGAACGACTGACTGGATCCGTGGGCATGAACATCATGCCAAGGCCCTTGGCCTTGCTGGCTTCCGGCCAAATCGCCCTGAAGTACGCCCACGGAATCCCGCACAAAATTCCGGCGCCATCTCCGGAATCCCCATCCCCGCCACAGCCACCACGATGTTCCATGCAACCCAAACCACGCAGGGCTTGCTGCAACACCCAATGACTCACTTCCCCTGAAAGCTGAGCAAGAAAACCAACGCCACAAGCGTCCTTCTCACCAACTACGGCATCAGGAGCAGCACTGTCGCTGTAGGGCCAAGCTGTGGAAGGGATGGCTTCAGACATAAACATCATCCAGACGAATGCGTGGACTGCAACGACGTCTCCTGCAGAAACCAACACGTTTGACGATCCTAGGCAGGCGACATTCCGCACCTAACGCCCGCATGCTCCCAATTGCTTCCCCACCTGAGCCTCTGCCGCAAATTCGTGCCATCGCACCGCAGCAAGGGCATACGGTTGAAATCGGCGGCGAACACGTCACATCAACTTGGGAATGGCTGGGGAACAGCACAACGCAACCTGATCAGCTTTGGCTGCCTCTTGATCTTTTAGAGGCACGCCTGGGGTTCCGACGCCAGATCCGGGCTGGGGGTGACGCCTTGGAATGGTTTGGTCGAACGGTGCCTCTGCGTCATCTCGACACCCGTACCCTCGGCGACGAAGTGGGATTCGACGTTGGAGATTGGCTCACCAGCGTCAACGTGAAAACCCAGCGCAAGGGAAGAACCTTGATCCTCAGCCTCCCTTCTCCCTCACTTGAAGGTTTGAGGCAGGGCAAAGGAGCCACCGCAGAGCGCCTAGTCCTGGATCTCGATGGTCCGACATTTGCGCAACGGATCGGGACTGATTTGGCCTTCTCACTCAAGGCCACGACACGACAGCTATTCATTCTCAAGCAACTCGGCTTAAGTCCCGTTCAAGAGGGAGAGCTCCTGAGACTCCGCGGCCAGGCCATCCATCTACGCAGTTTGAGTTTGGCCAAACCATGGCGACTGGTGCTTGATGGAGTGAAGAGTCACGCCGTGGCGGTGCAGTCCCGAGGGAAGCTGCCCCTCAACAACGCAGCGCTGGGCCCGTTCATGCAGAAGGGCCTCGTCATGGAGGAACGCACCATCAATGTTGGCGTCAAACCAATTCGGGTCTTCCGCATTGGGGGAAAGCTCAACTCCCTTGGCTTACGGCTCAAACCCCTCGCCCAAGAAGGTCGACAGCAAGGGCTGAGTTTCCTGCCAGAACTCTCCAGATCTGCAGAAGCACTCGTCGCCATCAACGGCGGATTTTTCAACCGCATCAATCAACTTCCGCTGGGAGCCCTGCGGCGCGATGGCACCTGGCTATCCGGACCGATCCTGAACCGTGGCGTGATCGCCTGGAACCGGGACAGCACGCTTCACTTCGGGCGACTTCGTCTTCAGCAAGAACTCCAGGTGAACAGCTCCAAACGCTGGCGGCTCGGCTTTCTAAACAGTGGATATGTGCAACGCGGACTGAGCCGCTACACACCCGACTGGGGATCGAGCTACCGCGCTCTGAGTGGCAACGAGCAGGCCCTCCTCATTCGCAGGGGTCGTGTGGAACAAGAATGGGGGGAGGCCTCCCTGCGTCGCGGCATCCCCATCCCAACGGGCACGGATTTAATTGTTGCCAGAGGTGGTGCTGCACTCCCTGCCGGTCGTGGCGATCGGGTGAAGCTCTTGATGGGGACTCGATCAGCGCTTGGATTGCAACCCAACGTGCTGGGTGGGGGGCCACTTTTGATGCAACAAGGTCGCATCGTGCTGAACGGCAAAAGCGAGGGCTTCAGTGCGAGCTTCCTGCGCCTCACCGCGCCCCGCACCGTGGTCGGGCAAGGACGTCACGGCCAATGGATGCTCACCCTTCATGGTGTTGCCGCCAGTGATCCCACATTGCTCGAAACAGCCCTGGCCACCCAACAACTTGGCCTCACAGATGCTCTGAACCTGGATGGGGGAAGCTCCACAACCCTGGTCGTGAGCAACGAAACAGTCATGAATGGACGGGGGAGTACTCCCAGGATTCACAACGGCCTCGGGCTCATACGGTCATGAACACCTGCAAAACTGAGACTTCATTGATTTCCAGCGCATGGCTGCCAATCTGCGATTAACCGCAGCAGCCGCTGCCGAGTTGGGGCGTCAAGCAGCGGTTGCTGGGACTCCAGGGCAAATGCACTTGGATGTGATCCCGGGTGAGTGCGCCCAGCACATCATCCGCATTCGCCCTGGGCATCTTGCGGGGATTGCCATCGCCCGGGCCGATGGCATCACCCTGCATGCACCGAAAGAACAGTTGGGCATCCTCAAAAATCTTTGTCTCGACTATCGAGGCGACCTCAGCGGCGGCGGATTTTTGATCCGAGCTGTGAAGGGAATTGAACCGTGCGCCTGTGGAAGTGCCTTCAGCCGTCGCTAAGGATTGACCCATCACCCGGTATCGTGGTGGATTGTCGAATTAGGTCGGGGTGTCCGGCCGCTCACCGACCCTCGATGCCAACCATCCAACAGCTGATCCGCACTGAGCGTTCACGTCTCAAAGCCAAGACGAAATCGCCAGCTTTGAAGGCCTGCCCTGAGCGCCGCGGAGTCTGCACTCGTGTTTACACCTCCACGCCGAAAAAACCCAACTCGGCTTTACGCAAGGTGGCTCGTGTGCGCCTCACCTCTGGGTTTGAGGTAACTGCTTATATCGGTGGTATCGGACACAACCTCCAAGAGCACTCCGTTGTGCTGATCCGAGGAGGACGCGTCAAAGACTTGCCAGGTGTTCGTTACCACATCATTCGTGGCACCCTCGACACGTCCGGAGTGAAAGACCGCCGTCAATCCCGGTCGAAGTACGGCGCCAAGGCTCCCAAAGAGTGATCTGAAATCACCCTCGATTCATTTTTGACCCCAACGTTCTGAGTTTTCATGTCCCGCCGCAATGCCGCTGAGAAGCGTCCAGTTCTTCCTGATCCCCAGTTCAACAGTCGGCTCGCCTCGATGATGGTCGCCCGGCTGATGCAGCACGGCAAGAAATCAACGGCTCAGCGCATTCTTTCTGACGCATTCGGGTTGATTAACGAGCGGACCGGAGGAGATCCCCTGGAACTCTTTGAAACTGCCGTTAAGAACGCCACTCCCCTCGTTGAGGTTCGTGCACGACGGGTGGGTGGTGCCACCTATCAAGTGCCCATGGAAGTGCGCCAGGAGCGCGGCACGGCGATGGCCCTGCGTTGGCTCGTGAGCTTTTCACGCGCTCGCAACGGTCGCAGCATGGCTCAAAAGCTTGCCGGCGAACTGATGGATGCCGCCAATGAGGCCGGAAGCGCTGTTCGCAAGCGCGAAGAAACTCACAAAATGGCTGAAGCCAACAAAGCTTTCGCCCACTACCGCTACTGAGCCCTATTTGCCAGCCGAACAACACGATTGTTCACGGCTGACATGTAGAGTCTGCCCGCCTTTTCACGCTTCACCCCCGGAGTACTCCTGTGGCCCGCGCCTTTCCCCTGGAACGCGTTAGAAATATTGGTATCGCTGCGCACATTGATGCGGGCAAAACCACGACGACAGAACGGATTTTGTTCTATTCAGGCGTCGTGCACAAGATTGGTGAGGTGCACGACGGTGCAGCGGTCACCGACTGGATGGCCCAGGAGCGGGAGCGGGGAATCACGATTACAGCTGCGGCCATTTCCACAAGTTGGAAAGATCACCGTGTGAATATCATTGATACTCCTGGACACGTCGACTTCACCATTGAAGTTGAACGCTCCATGCGTGTCCTTGATGGGGTGATCGCAGTGTTCTGCGCCGTCGGCGGTGTTCAGCCCCAGTCGGAAACGGTCTGGAGGCAGGCCGATCGCTACTCCGTCCCCAGGATGGTGTTTGTGAACAAAATGGACCGCACCGGTGCGGATTTTCTCAAAGTTCACGGACAAATTCAGGATCGCCTCAAGGCCAATGCAGTGCCTATTCAGCTGCCGATCGGTGCTGAGGGTGAGCTGAGCGGCATCATCGACCTCGTCGAGAACAAAGCGCACATCTATAAAGACGACCTCGGCCAAGACATCGAAATCACCGATGTCCCTGCAGACATGAAGGATCAGGTGGAGGAATGGCGCGCTTTCTTGATGGAGAAAGTTGCTGAAACAGATGAAGTGCTGATCGAAAAATTCCTCGACACCGGAGAACTGTCCAACGACGAGCTCAAGCAAGGCATTCGAACCGGTGTGTTGAAGCACGGTTTGGTCCCTCTGCTGTGCGGATCGGCCTTCAAGAACAAGGGTGTACAGCTGGTTCTCGATGCTGTCGTCGATTACCTCCCAGCCCCCATTGATGTTCCCCCGATTCAGGGCATCCTTCCCGATGGCTCTGAATCCGTTCGTCCATCTGACGACAAAGCTCCCTTCAGTGCCTTGGCCTTCAAAGTGATGGCTGATCCCTACGGCAAGCTCACTTTTGTTCGGATGTATTCGGGTGTCCTTGAAAAGGGCAGTTACGTTCTGAACTCCACCAAAGGAATCAAAGAGCGCATTTCGCGCTTGGTTGTGCTCAAGGCCGACGATCGCGAAGAGGTTGATCAGCTCCAAGCCGGTGATCTTGGTGCTGTGCTTGGCCTTAAAAACACCACAACCGGCGACACACTCTGCGCCACCGATGACCCCATCGTTCTCGAGACGCTATTCGTCCCAGAACCGGTGATTTCTGTGGCGGTTGAGCCGAAGACCAAGGGTGATATGGAGAAACTCTCCAAAGCCCTGGTGTCTCTGGCGGAGGAAGACCCCACATTTAGGGTTCGCACGGATCAAGAAACCGGCCAGACCGTGATTGCCGGCATGGGTGAACTTCACCTCGAGATCCTGGTGGACAGGATGTTGCGTGAATTTAAAGTTGAAGCCAACATCGGCGCCCCTCAGGTGTCGTACCGGGAAACCATTCGTGGTTCATCCAAAGGCGAAGGGAAGTTTTCTCGTCAAACCGGTGGTAAAGGCCAATACGGTCACGTTGTGATCGAAATGGAGCCCGGCGAGCCCGAATCCGGATTCGTGTTTGTGAACAAAATTGTTGGTGGCGTTGTTCCCAAGGAATTCATCAAGCCTTCCGAACAAGGAATGAAGGAAACCTGCGAATCAGGTGTGATCGCTGGCTTTCCTCTCATCGACGTCAAAGTGAGCATGGTTGATGGGTCTTACCACGATGTGGACTCATCCGAAATGGCCTTCAAAATTGCAGGCTCCATGGCCTTCAAAGATGCGGTCAAGAAGTGCAACCCTGTCCTTCTTGAACCGATGATGAAGGTCGAAGTGGAAGTCCCCGAGGATTTCCTTGGCTCCGTCATCGGCGACTTGTCCTCACGACGAGGACAGGTCGAAGGTCAGGCAATTGACGATGGCACGTCAAAAGTCTCGGCCAAGGTGCCCCTGGCCGAGATGTTCGGCTACGCCACCGAACTCCGATCCATGACTCAGGGTCGGGGTATTTTCTCGATGGAGTTCAGCCACTATGAGGATGTTCCTCGCAATGTGGCCGAGGCCATCATCTCCAAGAATCAGGGCAATTCCTGATCTCTACAATCCTTTAATCCACCCCTCGATTCTTTAAATCAAATGGCACGCGAGAAGTTCGAAAGGAACAAGCCCCACGTCAACATCGGCACCATTGGCCACGTTGACCACGGCAAAACCACCCTTACTGCGGCAATTACCAGCGTGCTTGCCAAGAAAGGGCAGGCCAAAGTTCAAAACTATGCCGACATTGATGGTGCTCCAGAAGAGCGCGAGCGCGGAATCACCATCAACACCGCCCACGTTGAGTATGAGACCGACAACCGTCACTACGCCCACGTCGACTGCCCAGGTCACGCTGATTATGTGAAAAACATGATCACCGGTGCCGCCCAAATGGATGGCGCGATCCTGGTTTGTGCGGCCACTGACGGCCCCATGGCTCAAACCAAGGAGCACATCCTTCTGGCCAAGCAAGTTGGCGTTCCTGCACTGGTTGTCGCCTTGAACAAGTGCGACATGGTCGATGACGAAGAGATCATCGAGTTGGTGGAAATGGAAATTCGTGAGCTGCTCTCTAGCTACGACTTCCCAGGCGATGACATCCCTGTTGTTCAGGTCTCTGGCCTAAAAGCAATCGAAGGGGAAGCCAATTGGGAAGCCAAAATTGAAGAGTTAATGGCTGCTGTGGATGCAAGCATCCCTGAGCCTGAGCGCGAAGTCGACAAGCCTTTCTTGATGGCTGTTGAAGATGTCTTCTCCATCACAGGACGAGGCACCGTTGCCACTGGCCGCATCGAGCGTGGTGTCGTCAAAGTCGGCGAAGAAATTGAAGTGGTCGGCATCCGCGAACCACGCAAAACCACCGTCACCGGTGTGGAAATGTTCCGTAAATTGCTCGATGAGGGCATGGCGGGTGACAACGTTGGCCTTCTTCTGCGCGGCATTCAGAAGGAAGACATCGAGCGCGGCATGGTGTTGGTGAAGCCTGGCTCCATCACACCTCACACCAAATTCGAAGGTCAGGTCTACGTTCTGAAGAAGGAAGAAGGCGGTCGCCATACTCCCTTCTTCGCTGGCTATCGCCCGCAGTTCTACATCCGTACAACGGACGTGACCGGTCAAATCACTGCATTCACCGCCGAGGACGGCTCCAACGTGGAAATGGTGATGCCTGGTGACAACATCCAAATGACCGGTGAATTGATCTGTCCTGTGGCCATGGAAATGGGCATGCGTTTCGCCATTCGTGAAGGCGGTCGCACCATTGGTGCTGGCGTGGTGTCCAAGATCATCGAATGATCAGTTTCGGCTGATGCCCTAACGGGATGGTGGGCTCCGGCCTGCCATCCCTTACATTGATTTCGAACCTCGACAACTGAATTCAGGGCTCCTCCCGGAACCTGTTCCCGCTTTCCTTATGTCCACTGCAATTGCTCAGCAGAAGATCCGCATTCGCTTGAAAGCGTTTGACCGCCGAATGCTTGATCTCTCCTGCGACAAAATCATCGAAACCGCCGATACCACCGCTGCTTCAGCAATCGGCCCTATCCCTCTCCCGACCAAACGCAAGATCTATTGCGTTCTGCGCTCGCCTCATGTGGACAAAGACTCCCGCGAACATTTCGAAACGAGAACCCATCGTCGAATCATTGATATCTACAGCCCATCGGCTAAAACCATCGATGCGTTGATGAAGTTGGATCTCCCCAGTGGGGTGGACATTGAAGTGAAGCTCTGATCACCTCGATTAGATCAACCTCTTCCTAGGATTGGATGATCCTTGAACACGGCGTCCGTGTCTGATTATTCGGTCAGGGAACTTCCCCTGTTTCCCCTGCCGGACGTCGTGTTGTTCCCACAACAGCTTCTGCCCCTTCATATTTTTGAATCGCGCTATCGGATGTTGCTCCAATCCGTATTGGAGTCCGATAAGCGCTTCGGCATTGTTCGAATCGACCCTGAAACCGGCGAGATGGCCGAGGTGGGCTGCTGCGCAGAGATTCTCCAGCACCAAACCAGTGAAGACGGGCGGAGCTACGTCGTAACCCTCGGACAGCAACGCTTCCGGTTGCTGAACATCACCCGCGATACGCCCTATCGAACGGCGATGGTGAGCTGGATTGAAGACGAACCAGTCGCGGACATGGACGCGCTCACCACGTTGAGAGATCAAGTGAGTGGAGCCCTCAACGATGTGGTCACACTGACAGCGAAATTACAAAGCCGAGACGTTGAACTCCCCGACGACCTGCCCGATCTTCCCCGAGAAATGTCCTTTTGGATTGGCGCCCATTTGGATAATCGCGCCGCTGCTGAACAACAAACCTTGCTGGAGCTCACCGACACCCACGACCGTCTACATCGGCAGTTCGAAATGCTTGATCACACACGGCGTCAACTGGCTGCACGCACCGTTCTGATGGACCTGAAGTGATGCTGGGTCTTCTCCTCCTACTGATTGCTGCCACCGCTGCCCTTGCTCTATGGCTCTGGCTGAAGCGTGACCGGAAATATCAATCGTCCGACAGCGTGGCTGCTGCCTACGACGCCTGGACCGATGACCGCTTGCTCGAACGTCTCTGGGGAGAGCACGTGCATCTCGGCCACTACGGAGATCCACCACGCCATCACGATTTCCGCGAAGCGAAAGCAGCGTTCGTTCATGAACTCGTGCGCTGGAGCGGACTGGATCAACTCCCCGCAGGTTCGAAGATTCTCGACGTGGGATGTGGCATTGGCGGAAGCGCGCGCATCCTCGCCCGGGATTACAACCTGGATGTCGTCGGCATCAGCATCAGCCCTGCGCAAATCGCTCGAGCCACAGAGCTCACAACCCAAGGACTGAGCTGTCGTTTTGAGGTGATGGATGCACTCGATTTGAAGCTGGCTGACCACAGTTTCGACGCGGTTTGGAGCGTGGAAGCTGGTCCTCACATGCCAGACAAGCAGCGATACGCCGATGAACTCCTCAGGGTGCTGAAGCCCGGTGGCCTATTGGCTGTTGCGGACTGGAACCGTCGCGACCCATCCGATGGCGCCATGACCAAAACTGAACGGAGGGTGATGCGCCAGCTCCTCAATCAGTGGGCCCACCCAGAGTTCGCCAGCATTGCTGGATTTCAGCAAAATCTAGAAACCAGTCGATTTAGCCAAGGTGGTATCAGCACCGACGACTGGAGCCGAGCCACTCTCCCCTCCTGGATTGACTCGATCGTGGAGGGCCTACGACGTCCGAGAGCTGTTCTGGGACTGGGTCCTAAAGCGGTTGTTCAAGGATTGAGGGAAACGCCAACACTCCTCCTGATGCATTGGGCATTCGCCACCGGCCTGATGCAATTCGGGGTGTTCAAGTTGCACCGCCACTGAGTTCGGTGCTCGGATAGGCACCAAAATGGGCCAAATGCTCACAAAAAGGTTCGAGCTGTGCGATCAACTCAGGCAGGGCGTCCGCTCGGTTGCTCGGGAGATCAACGTCCACAAAAAAGACATATTCACCAAATTCCCGCTTCGACGGTCGTGACTCAATGCGGCTCATATTGAGTCCTCGCTCAGCAAGACATGCGAGGGCCTCCATCAAGGCGCCTGGAGCATTGCGATGGAGTGAAAACGCCACACTGGCAACCGATCCCACTTCACGACGTTCACCACGCTTCAGCAAGAGGAAGCGGGTGCAGTTTCCAGCCACATCATTCACGGGATACGCCAACTCCTCCAAGCCGTGTTCGATCCCAGCCACCCTGGAAGCGATGGCGGCTCGGAAATGACTCCCCACCACCAGTCGAGCCGCTTCAGCGGTTGAGGACGTAGGGAGCTGCAACGCTTGTGGCACATGCTTGGCCAACCACCCACTGCACTGGGCCAAAGCCTGTGGATGAGACAACACCTCATTAATGCCGGACAAATCCCCTTGGCCCAAGAGGGCATGACGAATCGGCAAGACCAGAGCGCGACGAATACACAGGTCGCGATGGGACCACAACGCGTCCAAGGTGGCCGTCACCCCACCCTCAACAGAATTCTCAATCGGCACCACAGCCGCGTCGCACGTCCCTCGTGCCAGCTGCTCAACAACAGCACGCAAGCCAACACAGGGAACGAATTGAACATCACCCATCGCTTCAAGTTGCACTAATGCTTGGGCGGCTTGCTCTCCATAGGTCCCAGTAGGACCGAGGTAAGCGAGACGTGTTCGCATAAAAAGCCTGGCCGCATGGACTCGATAGGATCATGCCGCGTCAAGTGATGCGCATGTCCCTGGCCTTCGAAGCCAGTCAGAAGTTGGACCTTCCAGTCCAATGCCACGCTGAACGGTTGCCCGACTATCTGCAACAAGAGGAACGGGTTCTTGGAGCACTCCTGGATTCCCGCCAACTCACCAAGATCAAACCCGGGAACTACCGCTATCTCGTCACCAGCTTGCAGGTGTTTCAACTGCAGGTGAAACCGGTCGTATCACTTCAAATTGAAACCGAATCCGACACGCTGGTGATGAAAGCGGTCGATTGCGAACTGGAAGGTCTCGGTGTCGTTGACGACTTCCAGTTATCGCTGGAATCAAGGCTCATCAGCGATGAGCATGGATTGAGCGGCCACGCGCACTTATCCGTCCAAGTGAGCCAACCACAGCTACTTCGCTTGATTCCACGTCGTGTCTTGGAATCCACCGGTGAGTCGATCCTCAACGGGATTTTGATTGGGATCAAAGCGCGCGTTGGCAAACAACTCATCAGCGACTTTCATGACTGGTGCCAACCTCTCCCCTCCGACGCACTAACCCAATAACCGTTGAAGAAAGCTTTTCCGATGCAGGGAGGTGGCACCCAACGCCAGCAAGGCTTCCCGATGCAGCACGGTTCCATAACCAGCATGACGTTCAAGGCCATAACCCGTAAACCGAATCGATAATCGCCGAATCAACGCATCACGCGTCTCCTTCGCCAACACGCTGGCTGCAGCGATCGCGGCCGAGCGGGAGTCACCACCCACCAGAGTTTGCTGTGGCCCGCTCCAAAGGCGAAGGGGAAGATTTCCATCAACCAGCACAAGGTCTGGGGGTTCTGCCAACTTCTGAAGAGCGCGAAGCATCGCCCGTTCAGTCGCCCCCCGAATCCCCATAGCATCGATTTCACGAGCCGATGCTTGGCCAACCCCCCTAGTTAAACAATGGTGTTCAATCAACGGCACCAATCCGGCACGCCGCTTGGCAGACAATTTTTTGCTGTCGGTGAGACCCGCTTGCCATAAGCGTTGCTCCGCTGCCTCATCCAAAACCACAGCAGCGGCAAACACCGGGCCAAACAAACATCCACGGCCCACTTCGTCGACACCCGCAACCCGTGAACCGCTGGGGATTCCCTCCAGCCGCGCCATCAATCAGCTCGAGGATGGGGCCGACGAACGCCGACGACGGCGACGGGGCTCCTCAACATCCTCAGCCGGTTGCGTTTGCATTTGCGTGGACTCAACCACCTCACACTCGGGCTCTTGATCCAGAACAACGGTGACCGGAGAGACACTTTCCAAGGGCGTGATCTCCACCATGAGTGGCTGAGCGTCCTCACCCTGCTCAGGACGATCGGATTCAGTCCTTAACGCTACGGGCATGGGCTCGGGCTGCGTTGCATCAGCACGAACGACATTTCGTCCCCCCGCACCACGACTACCGCGACGGCGACGCCGACCAGCACTGGCGGCCAATTGCTGGCGTGCTTCCTCAAGAACCTCGGCCTCGTCCTCCCCAGGGCGAACAACGCGCACCACAACGTTGTCCGATTCGGGCGGTTCCTCCAACAACAGGGCCGGATTTAACCCAAGCCAGCTGTACACCTCCTGCTGTTCGTCCGTCATCGGCACTGCAACGAGATCTGGGTCTTGGCGACGGGCAATCGCGGGCTCGTGCGCCTCCTCCGTGGAAACCTGTGGAGCTTCGCTTTCAGTCGTGAGTTCAACAAAGGATGATCCTTCCTCGGCAGCGGTCCGACCTCGACCACCCCGTCGACGTCGACTGTTGTTGGCAGCGGTATCGCCAGGTGAGCCAACTTCAGAACGGGCTGAAGCAACCGAACGCACCACACCTGTTTCGGCTGCCAACGGTTGAAGAAGATCCTTGCCAGGTAAAACGGCGACATGGCCCATGCCACCACAACTGGGGCAGGCACGACCGAATAATTCGTAGATGTTTTGCCCCTGGCGCTTCCGGGTGAGTTCCACTAGGCCCAGCTCGGTGAGTTGGGCAATTTGTGGACGCGCAGAGTCATCCCGCGTCGCCGTTGTGAAGTGCTCCAACAATTGGAGCTGGTCCCGGCGGGAGTCCATATCGATGAAATCGATGATGATCACGCCACCGATATTGCGGAGTTTCAACTGCCTCGCAATTTCAATCGCTGCCTCGACGTTGGTCCAGAGCACCGTCTCCCGAGCATTGGCAGAACGGGTAAACGAGCCGGAGTTCACATCGATCACGGTGAGTGCCTCCGTGGGCTCGATGATCACGTATCCACCCGAGGGCAAATCCACCCTGGGCTTCAAGGCGTCGCGAATCGCTGCATTGATCTTGTAGTGCTCGAGCAGTTCAGTGGACTCGTCGTGCGCCTCCACCACCACATGTCCGTGCTCGGCCCCAAGGAAACTTCCAACTCTTGAAACCGCTGCAGCGTCATCAACGACGACACGCGCGAGATCTGGGCCCATGTGATCGCGAAGAATGCGATGAATGAAGTCTTCATCGCGATTCAGCAGCACGGGCGGTATTGCGCTCTCTGCCGCCTGCTGAATGGCTTCCCATTGGCGCAACAAGGCCTCTAAATCATCGATCAGAAGCTCTTCACTAATACCCTCCGCTTCGGTTCGAATCAACAAACCAGCGCCCGGAGGCTTAATCAGAACTCCCAAGGCTCTGAGCCTGTTGCGTTCCGCTTCGGCACTAATCCGGCGGGAGATATTCACCCCCAAACCATGGGGCTGAAGAACCAAATACCGGCCGGGAAGCGCGAGGTTTCCGGTGAGTCGCGGACCTTTTGTTCCCGTTGGTTCCTTCATCACCTGCACCAGAACTTTCTGGCGAGGTTCAAGGAGTTCGGTGATCCCAGCAGATCCTTTCTTTAGACGTAAAGGGCCAAGGTCCGTAACGTGAATAAAACCATTTTTTTCACTTTCGCCGATATTGACAAACGCCGCATCAATCCCCGGAAGAACGTTTTCAACCGTACCTAAATAGACATCGCCAATCTGATAACGACCTTGCGCGACAATGAGCTCATCAACTCGCTCATCGGAGAGCACAGCAGCGATGCGCAGCTGCTCCGCGATGACAATTTGTTGGGACATAAAAGAACAGGCATGAGCCCACTCGAGGCTCTGATCCGATCAGACGCCAGCCGGCGATCTGCATCGGGTTGTTGGGTGAATTGGAGCGCCCTATAAGGACTGAAATGATGCGGAGTCGAAACTCCTCTGAAAACAGGCTCGGGGTTCTAGTGGAACCGTCTCGCGAGCCATGGACCTCGATATCCAATGAAGGATCAGGCAAGACCAGGATCAACCAATGCAGTAATCACACTGGTTATCTCAGTTCAATTTAACACTGAGCAAGCTCCAAGCGATCCCTTTTCAAAGACTGCAGAGCAATCGGCGCAGACACGTGCTGTTCCAGCCAGTGCTGAATCTGAGATGGGCGCAAACTTCGTCCCATCGAGTCCACCTCCGCCTCCAACCGCAAACGCAACCGAGCACTCTCTGAATCGGACAACACATCGAGGCGGCGCAGCACCGATCGACAATCACGGGAGCGAGGACGTCCTTTTTTGTCTGTGTCGTGCCACATCAGCTGATCTGCCTCCAGAAGAGCGGCAATGGCAGGGGACCAATCCATCGTCATTCCACTTTCCAGTTCAACATCGAAGCTCCACACTGCGGCTCGAATCTCCTGGGACAAACTGGGTCCCTTCACAGGCACCTCAGCCACAGAGAGCAAGCTGATCCCTTGAGGAAGCAAAGGCTGCAAACCCTGCTTCAGCTGAAGGGGATCCAAGGCTTCGGTGAATTCCATATCCATCCATTCACTGTCCGCTTCAGCCCCTAAGGGCAAGGCCAAAGCGATTTGAACTCTGGGCAAGGGATGGAATCCACCGGTGAAGCTGATGGGCAGGCCACTGCGGCGTAACGCTCGCTCCAACATCCGCATGAGGTCGAGGTGGCTGAGCAACGCCATCGACCCCGTTTTTGCAAACTGAATTCTCAATCGGCACATCCGTTCACTGGGAGGTGCTTGCGTGGGCACCTGTGTGGGCACCACAGGCGCTTGCACCACAACGTTGTGACCGAGTTCAGGGCCACACACGCCGCAACTGCTACAGCCATGGAAGGAACAATCAGGGACAACGGAGGCAGCCAAAGCCCGTTGCAAATCCTCCATCAGCCATGTCTTATCGATTCCGGTATCAATGTGATCCCATGGCAGAGGCTGGCGACAAAACACTTCCAGATCCTTGCGATCCAAGGCATTGACGGCACTCCAACTGCCAACTTCCATCTCGCGATAGCGCCCCTCAAGGCCGGCTTCTGAGATCGCACCCGTCCAAGCCGCATAGGTGCGATCCAGTGATTCGAACCAAGCATCCATGCCAGCCCCAGCTCGCCAGGCGGCCTCAATCACCGGAGCAAGGCGACGATCGCCCCGACCGACAAAATCCTCCATTGCGGAGAGACGCACATCCGTGAAGTTCACCTTGAAGCCACGCAGACGCTTAAACGCTCCCCGTAGAAGCTCTTGCCGGCGCTGAAACTCCACCGTCGAGACGCTGTGCCACTGGAACGGTGTATGCGGTTTCGGGGTGAAATTGCTGATGGTGATATTCAGATTGAGTCGTCCCAAATCACGACAGCTCTGCTGCAACATCGTGCAAGTTTCAACAATTCCAAGAACATCGGCATCCGTCTCACCGGGCAATCCGATCATGAAATAGAGCTTCACTTTCCGGAATCCGTTTTGCATCGCAACACGGATTCCCTTCAAAAGGTCGTCATCGGTGAGCCCCTTGTTCACAATGTCGCGCAAGCGCTGCGTGCCGGCCTCCGGGGCAAAGGTGAGACCCGATTGACGCGTCCCGCCGAGAATGTGGGCAATGTCGTCATCAAAACGATCCACCCGTTGGCTGGGGAGCTGCAAGGTGACGTTCTGATCAGCCAATCGATTGCGCAGCTCAACGCCGACGGCAGGCAAGGCCAGATAGTCGCTGCAGCTCAAGGACAGCAGCGAAAAATCGCTGTAGCCCGTCTGCTTCATCCCCGTTTCTATGGCTTCGATCACGGCTTCAGGCTCCACATCCCTTGCGGGGCGAGTGAGCATTCCGGGCTGGCAAAAACGACAGCCCCGGGTGCAGCCCCGTCGAATTTCCACCGTGAGTCGGTCATGCACCGTCTCCACATGGGGAACGAGACCCATGGCGTAATGGGGCATCGGCGTCGCAACGCGACGAATCACCCGTGGAGGCAACTCCGGATACACAGGCTCCAGAGACACCCCATCGGCAGCCAAGCCATAGAGGGACGGCACATAAACACCTGGCACCTGGGCCAAATCCCTTAACAGCTGAGAACGACGCCATCCATTGGATTTCGCCTCTGCCACCACCAAACCAATCTCTGGAAGCAGCTCCTCTCCATCCCCCAACGCAATGAAGTCGAAAAAGGGCGAATAGGGCTCTGGATTACTGGTAGCGGTTGGACCTCCCGCAAAAATCAACGGAACTGATGCCGGATCATTGAGTGGCAAATCAGCACGTTCGGCCGCACGGATCGGAACCTGGCACAGGTCCAACATTTCAAGAATGTTGGTTGCCCCTAGCTCGTAGCTCAGGCTGAATCCAAGAACATCAAATGCCAATAAGGGACGACGGCTCTCGACAGCAAACAACGGTTGCTTGCGCTCCCGCAGGCGCTCAGCCAAGTCTGGAGCGGGTAAATAAGCGCGATCACACAACTGACCAGGAACGGCATTGAGGATCGAATACAAAATGATGTGCCCCAGATTGCTGGAACCAACCTCATAAATTTCTGGATAGGTCAAGGCCCAGCGCACGCAAGCCTGATCCCAGTCCCGAGGAACCACCCCCAACTCATGCCCCATATACCGGGCAGGCTTGTTGATGCCTTGATCAACCAGAGCGTGAAAATCAACAGGGTGGTCCACAGCAGATACGACCACAGACGATGACCTCGCTCCTCCCTTCATCGTATGGAGCTGTCGACACGGCAAAATGCACCGACAGAAACCCCCTCCGGTCCGTGGTGAAGGTCAATGGCAATTACCTCAAGCTCAAGGCGGGCTATCTCTTCCCAGAGATCGGACGACGGGTTAAAGCCTTCAGCGCTGCAAACCCAGAGGCGCCTTTAATTCGGCTCGGGATTGGCGATGTCACAGAGCCGCTCCCTCTGGCCTGTCGCGAAGCGATGAAAACAGCCATCGACGCGATGGGCACCGCAGAAGGATTCCATGGCTATGGACCGGAGCAGGGTTACGCCTGGCTGCGGGAAGCAATCGCGAAGCAAGATTTCCAAGCCCGTGGCTGTGACATCAATGCCGACGAGATTTTCGTGTCCGATGGCTCGAAATGCGATAGCAGCAACATCCTCGACATCCTTGGTGAGGGAAACAGAGTTGCGGTGACAGATCCGGTTTACCCCGTGTATGTCGATAGCAATGTGATGGCTGGCCGCACCGGTGATGCTGGTGACGAGGGGCGCTACGCCGGTCTCACCTACTTAGCCATCAGCGCAGAGAACGACTTCGCAGCGGAAATTCCCAGTGACCCGGTGGATTTGATCTACCTCTGCTTCCCCAACAACCCCACCGGAGCCGTCGCAACAAGGGCCCAACTGAAAGCATGGGTGGATTACGCCCGCAGCCACAACGCACTGATTTTGTTTGATGCGGCTTACGAGGCCTTCATTCAAGATCCAGAGTTGCCGCATTCAATTTTTGAAATTGAAGGTGCTCGGGAATGTGCCATCGAATTCCGTTCGTTCTCGAAAAATGCGGGCTTCACAGGAACTCGCTGTGCATTCACCGTTGTTCCCAAAGGCTTAAAAGGGACGGCTGCGAATGGAGAACTCGTGGAACTTTGGGGGTTGTGGAACCGACGTCAGAGCACCAAGTTCAACGGCGTTAGCTACATCATTCAACGCGGTGCGGAAGCGGTTTACTCCGCAACCGGTCAAGCCGAAGTAAAGGCTCTGGTGAGTTTCTATATGGAAAATGCAGCGATTATTCGCCGGGAGCTCACGGCTTTAGGTCTCCAGATTTACGGCGGCGAACACGCCCCCTACGTTTGGATCAAAACTCCAAATGGCATGGATTCCTGGGGATTCTTCGATCACCTTCTCAACAAGGCGAATGTGGTGGGAACGCCAGGGAGCGGTTTTGGCGCTGCCGGCGAAGGCTATTTCCGTCTTTCCGCTTTCAACAGCAGAAAGAACGTCAATGAAGCCATGGCACGAATTCAAGCTCTCTGAGCGAACAAGGCACGATGCACGTTAAATTTCTGATTATGAATGCTTTAACAACGGCGAATGAGACTCCAACCCGGAGTCCTGGAGGGGCTGCGGTTCTCGACAAAGCACCCGAAACCGTTCGAAAACGATCGCCTCGCTACAAGGTGCTGCTTCACAACGATCCTGTGAACAGCATGGAATACGTGATCACGACATTGCGTCAAGTCGTACCTCAATTGAGTGAGCAAGATGCCATGGCAGTCATGCTGGAGGCACACAACACTGGCGTCGGATTAGTGATCGTCTGCGACATTGAACCAGCAGAATTTTATTGCGAAACGCTGAAGTCGAAAGGATTAACCAGCACAATTGAACCAGAAAATTAAAAACAATGTTCGCCCTTCTGGACAGGTTTCTCCTGATTCAGCCGCGCTGGTTGCCCACACTGCTTGTTATCCCAATCTTGTATGGATTAGGATGGATTACAGCGATATGCATGAGTCCGCTGGGACTATCTTATGAGAACATTTCACTAACAGGAACTGTCTTTAGTTTTTTACTTTTTTTACTATTGATGCCAAGATGGATATCACGACGCTGGCATCAAACGACTAGTCCGTGGCGCAGTTTAGGAATAAGACAATCACAACATACACAGT
Source organism: Synechococcus sp. SFB_27S_18OctNov_coas_78 (assembly GCA_040260695.1). Lineage (GTDB taxonomy): Bacteria > Cyanobacteriota > Cyanobacteriia > PCC-6307 > Cyanobiaceae > Parasynechococcus. Next base: position 21,909 of record JBDQPG010000030.1, read on the forward strand.
TTCCCCGCGACATAGTTCTCTTCATTCGAGGACTCGGCCTTTCATTTACTTTACTGGCATTCATTGCGATTCCACTCACACTTGGAGGCTGGATTCAATGGAGCGAAAATACAACAAACACTCAAACAATTAATGCCATCATCCTCTGTTTTGGAGTTGGCATTCCCGAAGAACTAATTTTTCGAGGATGGCTGTGGGGAGAACTCAAGCTCCTGCTGGGAGCCCGAATCGCAATCATTGGACAGGCTTCCGCTTTTAGCCTTGTCCACACTCGATTCAATCTCGGGCTCATACCAATGCTCAGCCTACTCATTGGTCTTTTTCTACTTGGATGGCTACTCGCGAAGTACAGAAGCATGGATGATGGCTCCTTGTGGGGATGCATCGGCCTTCATGGCGGACTCATTTCAGGATGGTTTCTAATCCAGGCCAGCCTCACACAACAAATTTCACCTGCACCGAGCTGGCTAGTTGGCCCAGGCGGATTCAACGCCAATCCACTCGGCGGGTGGATCGCAATCATCACTATTGGAGTATTAATAATTCAGGCTTATTCGACAAAAATAAATTCAGAAAAGAAAGGCTTTCAACAATGAATACACGCACCAAGATTTCTCAACTAGACAACTACTTGAGATCACAAGACCTCGACAAATCCCTTGAACTAATTGAAACAGCAAGCAATGAAGACCTAAAAGACATTCATTTCCTTACTCGAGCAAACGATATTTTTCAACGCTTGAAAAGGCATAAAGATGCCTTGAAATCTGCCAAGCTCTTAAAAGAAATCTTCCCACAAAAGCCGGTTGGTTACGCTAGATGCGCACAGTCATACTTAGCTTTACACGAGATTGATTCAGCCCTAAAAGTATTAAATGAAGGCCTAATCATTGAGCCAAATCATGCAACACTGATCAGCACGATCAATCAAGCATACAGAGAAAACGGTACACATGAGAAAGCACTCGAATTCTCTAAAGCCCTTATCAAAGCACATCCAGACAAGCCCGCCGGCTTTATTCGTTGCGGACAAGATCTCATCAAGCTTCAAGAACACAATCAAGCTATTAATGTGGTCGAAGAAGGATTAAAGCGTCACCCTAAAAACCCTATTCTCTTGAAGATTGGACTCGAAGCTGCGCAGCTCAGCAACAAGATCGAATCATCATTGAAATTCGCCCAAGCCTTAATCGTATCTGAGCCAGAAAAACCAATCGGGTTTATTCGTTCCGCGCAAAATCTCATCAAGCTTCAACAACATCATCAAGCTCTTAGTGCAGTCCAAGAAGGACTAAACCACCACCCCGACAATCCTTCTCTCTTAAGAGTTGGCATCGAAGCAGCAGGACGCAGTGGAGAGATAGAACTGGCGATAGCTCTATCAAAAAGAATGATTAGATCACGGCCGGAAAACCCATATGGCTACTTCAAAACAGCCATGAACTATCTCAAAACAAATCATCCCTTAAACCATACTAGATACACAAGATCTCTCGAAGAGAATTTCCCAAGGAATATAGAAGCATTAAGATATCTCCGCAGAATATATCGTATCATCGGAGATCGCAAAGTCGCCCTAACAATATCCAGTCAAATTATTGAACAGACCTCAGACCAAGTCAACGAAGACGATCAATCAGAATATTGCGCAGACTTAATTATCCTCGGGGAGTCACAAAAAGCGATCGAGTTCGCTCAGGAATACAGCCCAAGCAAAGCCAACGATATCGCTACATGCCTATCATTAATGACCAACAAAGAACAGTTAGAGAACTTAGACCAGAGCAGTCGGCAACTTCTCTCTCAACTAAAGTTGTTTACACATTTTGACGACCCTAGATTTAATCCTTCCACCAAAATTCTAGAAGAGGACTTGACAAATCCCCTATTGATTGTAATTCATATTGGAAAATGTGCAGGCGAATCTATCTTGCACTCGCTCCGAGAAGATCTGGACGAAAAGAATATTCGCATCATGGAATACCATCTATTTGATGCAAATCAATTGCTGAATATTGCGATCAGCAAATTAGGGAGTCACGAAAATGTGTATTGGATCATTTGCACGCGAGATCCAATTACAAGATGGGTTTCTGCCTTCAACTGGGAGGTACACACTTATCATTTAAAACAATTTTATTATGCTCCAACAAGAGTGTCTGAGTTGTTTTCGATCTACCCCAACGCGAAGACACTGGCGCTGGGACTTTCCAGGAAAGAAAATCAAGCTACGGAACTAGCAGGCCTCGAGCATTTCAGCTTCGGACATTTAGCGAGAGGCCACTCCTGGTACCTACCAAAAGATGTCGCCAATATGTTACCAAAAGAACGGACCTTCTCCATAAGAACAGAACATCTTCAACAGGATTACCACGCTACCCTTACCAATATCTTCAGATACATACCACAAGCCAACAAACAGATATCAGACATCCCACGGACAAAGCACTCATACAAAAACCTTTATCCAGAAAAAACTTTTAGCGATCCACACGACTTAGACGATCGTGAGATCAATGCAATCAAAGAAACGATCAACGAAGACTTATTCATGCACGAATACTTCAAGACTTTTATACATTAAAAGCCGTTTTAGCGGAAATTAATATTGGCCAAAGAAGCCATTCAAATCCCTACTAGCATGAGTATTTAGGTCTTATTTTATTGCGTTTGGCATGGATCTTTTGGTACCAATCCTCGCTCGTAACGCTTCTTGCACGGGTGCTAAACCGAAGTCACGTTCAAGAAGCGACATCACAGTCCGCCCAAAATCAGCTGGATTCAAATCAAAAGCCTCAAGGCAAACCCTTCCAAACGTGCTTCCCATGGGCTCAGGGTTCCAGAGCAACTTCCTGGCAGTCCAGGGCATCATGCTCATGGGATTATATCCAGGCTTAATCAATCCTTGATCAAACCCATACTGTTCAAGATGGGTATGCGGCTGTAAACCGATAAAGAAAATTGCTGGTTCAATACGATCCACTCCAAAGATTTTTTCGAGTTCGCGATGATACGCAACAGTCTGTCGAATCGTCTCTGGCCTTTCATCAATCACATTAAACGAATAGTTAACAGATACATGATCTTTGAAGCCTGCCTCAGCCAACATCTTGCAACTCTCAAGAACAGTTCGAAGGTTGTATCCCATTCTCATCTTACGAACCAACTCTTGAGAACCTGATGTAATACCGATCTCGAAATAGCTCATCCCCGTTTCAACCATGAGCTGGGCCAACTCAGGATCAAGATTATCGGCGCGGATATAAGCAGCCCAACGAATATCAGTTAGACCCTCAGCCTTGATCGCCCGCAAAAGTTGTTTTGCATCTTCGATATAACGACGTGCCGGGATAAATTGTGCATCAGTGAACCAAAAACCACGGACTCCACGATCATAAAGCTGGCGCATTTCAGCTACAACTTCATCGACAGGATTGACTCGGACTTGCTTACCTTCAACAACTGTATAAATGCAATAACAGCAGTTATGAGGACAGCCACGCTTGGTTTGAACGCCAACATAAAAATCCCCACCTTCCAAATACCAGTCAAGCTGAGGCCAGATGGAAGCGATGTAGGAATAATCGCAGGCTGTTTTAGGTCGACTCTCTGGCTGTTCGTGGATCAATCCAGGTCGCGGTGGATCACCAACTCGAAAACAACGCTCTCCATCGAGTGGCTGTCCCAAAAGAAGTTTTTCTAGTAACGGCTCTCCCTCCCCCACTGACACAATCGTGCCCTTCGGCAATGAACGGCTTAACTGCTCATAAAAAACGCTGACGGCACCTCCGCCCAGAACTGCGCGAGCGTCTGGATGATGACGACGCGCACGCTTAAGGCCTTGGCGGACCAGCGCCTGATTGCGATGAAGCTCGCCGTAATGGCTGGTCATCAAACGCAAGCCACCGAGAGCACCATGCAACCGCTTTAGGGGGTTACGGGCGTAGAAGACCTCGAAAGAGTTTTGAAGAGGATTACCGCCACGGCCATCGACTGGGGCATAGATCTGAATATCCCTCCAAGAAAAGACCAGCAAGGTGGGGCGGAACTGATCCACCGTGGCCAGCAAGACCCTGCGCACATCAAGCACAGGAAGCGCGGCTAAATCAAGAATGCGCTGAGGCATCCCTGGAAAACACTTGTGCAAATGGTCGGCCAGGTACACCGGGCCGATTGGAAAAATTGGGTTGCAGGGCAGCCGCACAAGCAGCACCCGTTCCTGTTTTGGAGACAATGCTGCTGCTGCAGGGCATCCGGGACGCTAACAAGCGCAACCGCGAGTGGCGCGCCCGGCCCCTTTACAAATCCTTCGTAAAGCGACGAACACAGAACGCAATATTGCTTTACAGTGGCCGCAGGCAGGGATTCCTGTCCCTTCCTTAAATCCGTCCCCTCGGGGGCATTCCTTTCCGTTCTCATGACCACCACCATCCAGCAGCGCTCCGGCGCTTCTAGCTGGCAGTCCTTCTGCGAGTGGGTCACCTCCACCAAC
>JBDQPG010000075.1:0-6785 GCA_040260695.1 Synechococcus sp. SFB_27S_18OctNov_coas_78
CAGCCAACAGAGTTGGGATCATCAGCACACCGAACCAACCGACATAAAGACGGTTGTTGGTGGAGGTGACCCACTCGCAGAAGGACTGCCAGCTAGAAGCGCCGGAGCGCTGCTGGATGGTGGTGGTCATGAGAACGGAAAGAAATGCCCCCGAGGGGACGGATTTAAGGAAGGGACAGGAATCCCTGCCTGCGGCCACTGTAAAGCAATATTGCGTTCTGTGTTCGGAGATTGCGCCACCGGATATTCAGACCGCCTGCTATCGCTGGAGCACGCAGAAAGATTTAAGATTTGGGGAGTCGAGGCTTTTGTTTTGGTTCTTATCCGCTGGCTCCTTGCAGGACAACGCCTCGAAGAGACCGTGCCTCTCACCTCTGCCCGTCATCGCCGCAATCAACTTGAAGCGGAAGGAGCCACTGTTTATTGGAGTGAAAGGCTGGTCAACTGCTGATCAACTTGAGAGGCTGAAATCAATTCGGAGCATTGTTATGGGTCGGTCCTCACCCCTCAGATGGCTTGTAGCCACGACTCTTCTTTTAACGGGTTGCTCCTCTTCAGCCTTGAATACCACTGACAAAAATGCGTCGAAGGCAACGTTGGAGCGCCTGGAGTTAAGAGTGAATCAACTCGAACGGCAGCTCAACGACATCGCACCTTCACCATCCCCCTCAGACAGCAAAACACCTGCAGGACCGATTCGATCCTTAACGCTGAGGCTCGGGACCGATGACGACCGACTTCGGTTGTATTGGGGTGATGGACAAACAAGTGACCTCGCTTGCAGCCAAGAAGGCAAGGGGATCTGGGCTTGCGGCTAAGTCTGAAATCCCCATCAGGACAATAGTTCTGCCAGGTGCTGTAACCAATGCAGCTCCATCGCCCACACCTCCCTTTGCGTGAGGGAAAACGCAATGTGTTTTTCGGCATAGGCCGCTTCATTGATGAAGACGGGAATCGGATGGTGATCCATCTGCGGAGACACCAACGTTGTTCCATCGGCCGCTTCGAAAATCGCATCAATTGGTTTTAGGGGAACCCAATCCCGTCCCTGAAGCCATTGATGGACCAAAGCCTGGGGCTGGTCAAACTCCCCACGCGGCACATCACAACTACCGAGGTGACGATGCACCACAACCTGTCGAGGAAGACGCGCCACCCCTGAACGAACAGCTGCAAGCGCCTCCAGACAGGCCTCAACTGCCAGCCGCGTCTGACGCACAACACGAGCTTCAAGCACCCCCTGAGGCACAGGTCCCACTTCAACAACCAATCCACAGGGCCAGCACTCAACCAAAAACCCGGTTTGCGCCGCGTCTGATTCATGCAAATAAATCGGTAGCCCCAAGGCAGCTTGAACAAGGGCCGCCAATGCCAAATCGGCAGGTCGGCGGCCATAGAGCACCAGAGAACTCCCCATCGCAGCTGTTGTGCTGTGCAAATCGAGCACGACAGCACAGGACTCGTCTCCCTTTGGTCCAAACCTCCCGACCAGTTCTCGTGCCCGACGCATCTCGAGATCTCCGCCTGACTGCATTAGCAGGTCTGGCCTGAAACTCCGGTTGAGATCACGATCGATGTAGCGACGCATCGCGGCTAGAGCCTGGGGATTGCCCACCAAGCGTTGAACGGAAAGCCCTGCGGCATCGATCAAATCAGGCTGACGATTCCATTGCTCCAACAACCAAGGAGCATTCAGCTCATTGCCGTGGGTGCCTGCCACGATCAGGACATCGCTGGCGGCCATGAACTCCCAAACGGATCTTGCCTGACTGAAGCATGGGGCCAAGATGACGATGGTCGTTACGACCTCAGCCATCACGCCGGCACAAGTCATGTCGATTCCACCCATCGTTGTGATGGCAGCCAGAGCGGGCTGGCGTTGGCAATGGCAACGGCTTATGGGTGGTCTTGGCCCCGCCGATGCTGCTGGGAACTACTGCAGACCCAAAAGCGACCACCTTGAGGCAGAAGCACTCAAACCTCTGGACTTGCAGTCCCGTCCACCAGACCAACGGCCTTACTTGATTGTGGGTCGCAGCTGTCCGTGGGCCCATCGCACTTGGCTGGTCCATCAATTACGAGGGCTTGATCAGAGTCTCAACCTGGTGACAGCCCGTGCCGATCACAAGGCTGGACGATGGCAACTTGATCCTCCCTGGCTGGAATGCAACAGCTTGCTGGCGCTGTATCAACGCTGTGGCGCGCCTCCCTCCCATCGCGCCACAGTTCCAGTGCTGATCGATCCCATCCAGCCCAAGATCCTTGGGAACGAAAGTGCTCAGCTCGTGGAGGTGTTGAACAACTGGCCAGCGCACGAAGACGCCCCAGACCTGGCCCCGCCAGAACTACGGGAGAGCATTGACCGTTGGCAACAGCTGCTCCAACCCCATGTGAATGATGGGGTCTACCGTTGCGGCTTTGCGCGCAATCAAGCGGCTTACAACCGTGCCGTAACAGCACTATTTGCAGCCCTCGATCAAGTGGAGTCGAGCTTGGAGCAGTCAGGCCCCTGGCTTTGCGGAGAGCAAATCACCTTGGCCGATGTACGTCTATTTCCCACCTTGATTCGATGGGAAATGGTCTACGCCCCCCTGTTCGGCTGTAGTCAGCGTCCCCTCTGGCAGTTCCCAAAACTTTGGGATTGGCGCCGACGGCTTTATGGGCAACCCGGTGTCCAAGCCAGCTGTGACGCGGAGGCTTGGCGACACGACTACTTCGGAGCGCTATTTCCGCTGAATCCTGGTGGAATCGTCCCCACTGGGCCAGATCTGACCACACTTGTAACCAGTGAGTTTTCGAACAAATGACGACGGGTGATCCCCAGTTTGAAGGCGTTTATGGCCCCTACACGATCACCTCAACAGATCGGCTTGAGGTGCAGCGCTACCGCATCTCACTCCTCATCGCCGGTCTCGCGATGACTGCGGCACTAGTGCATTGGTGGCAATTTGGTGATCGCTGGGCCTGGGTTTGGTTTGTACCACTGATGGCCGGCCTCGGCTTCGCACTGCACTGGATCCACATCTATGTACGACCACTCCACAACGCGCTGAAGTTGTTTTGGTTGATGGGTTGCTTGGGCTGGGGACTCCTATTACTGCGTGCTGGCCCAACGGAATCCCTCGCCACCCTTGCCGCACAACCGTTATGGATCCTGGCGATCGGTCCACTGTTTGCGGCACTGGCAGGCATTGGCTTTAAGGAATTTTTCTGCTTCCGACGACCCGAAGCGATTGGCCTCACCCTGCTGTTGCCGATCGCTCTCCTGGGGCGCCTGGTGGGCATCATGAGTACGAGCGTCTGCGCCGCTCTTCTGCTGACCGCGGGACTCTTAATGGTGCTGCTGGCAGTCCGGAAGTTCGGGATGGAAGCCGCAGCAGATGTGGGCGATAAGAGTGTGTTTGCATACCTAGACAGCCAACGCCCTGCCAGCACACCGTGAGTTTGATCAGCTTGGTGGGTGCTTCGAAAGACTTCGGCATCCGAACTCTGTTTGCCGATCTCAATCTTCATATCGGCGACAAAGAGCGCCTTGGGTTGATCGGTCCAAACGGCGCTGGGAAATCCACCTTGCTGAAGGTGCTCGCCGGGAGCGAACCACTCGGCAATGGTGAACGACGCTGCTCCCCTCGCTTACGCATTGAACTCGTTGGGCAAGACAGTCGAATCACCCCCGGGCTCACCGTTCTCGAACAAGTCTTGGAAGGATGCGGCGCCAAGCGCGATCTGCTGTTGCGCTTTAACGCCCTGAGCGACGCCGTTGCCGCAGCGCCCGAGAACACAACGTTGTTGGCAGAGCTGGGAGAACTCAGCCAAACGATGGATGAGGAGGATGCTTGGAGCCTGGAACAGCAATGCCGCGAAGTGCTGCAGAAACTCGGGATTGGCGACTTACAACGTCCTGTGGAGGACCTCTCTGGCGGCTATCGAAAACGGGTTGGCTTGGCCTCAGCCCTGGTGGCCTGCCCAGATGTGCTGCTTTTGGATGAACCCACAAACCATCTCGATGCTGCCGCCATTGAGTGGCTTCAGAGCTGGTTGGATCGCTATCCAGGCGCCCTCGTTTTGGTCACCCATGACCGGTACGTGCTTGATCGTGTCACCCGTCGCATGGTGGAGGTTGATCAGGGCCGAGCACGGACCTATCAAGGCAACTACAGCACCTTTTTGCAGCACAAAGCTGAAGAAGATGCTTCGGAGGCAGCCTCAGCTGCCAAGTTTCGTGGCGTGCTCCGACGTGAACTGGCCTGGCTTCGCCAGGGCCCCAAAGCACGCAGTACCAAGCAACGAGCCCGGCTTCAACGCATCGAGGCGATGCGCGAAGAAAAGCCCAGCCAAGCCAAGGGCAAGCTCGAAATGGCAAGCGTGAGTCGCCGCATTGGCAAACAAGTCATCGAAGCTGAGGCACTGGGGGTCACAGCGAATGGACACCCCGATGGTCAACGCCTACTCGACGACTTCAGCTACAGCTTCAGTCCTGAAGACCGGGTGGGAATTTTGGGACCCAACGGCAGCGGGAAGTCGACCCTGCTGGACCTGATTGCAGGACGGCGTCAGGCGACCGAAGGGACTTTGCGGCTTGGCGAAACCATCCATATCGGCTATTTAGACCAGCACACCGATGCCTTTGACCAAGGCAAAGGCCTGGAACGAAAAGTGATCGAATTTGTCGAAGAAGCCGCCAGCAGGATCGATTTAGGCGGGGAACAGGTGACGGCCTCGCAACTTCTGGAGCGCTTCCTCTTCCCTCCAGCACAGCAACACAGCCCGCTGAGCAAGCTTTCTGGAGGAGAGCGTCGGCGACTCACCTTGTGCCGAATGCTGGTTCAAGCTCCCAACGTGCTGCTGCTTGATGAACCCACCAATGATCTCGATGTGCAAACCCTCAGCGTTCTGGAGGATTTTTTAGAAGACTTCCGGGGCTGCGTCATCGTCGTTTCTCACGATCGCTACTTTCTCGATCGCACGGTGGACCGTCTGTTTTGCTTCGAGCACGGACATCTCAAGCGTTTTGAGGGTAACTACAGCGAATTCCTTGAACAACAACGACAACAGGAGCGGATGCAAGCCGTTGCACCAGCACCCACCAAGGACCATCAGCCCCGCAAGCCAGCATCGGAGGGACCACGCCGTCGCAGCTTCAAGGAATCGAAGGAATTAGAACAGCTCAATTCAACATTGCCGCAACTTGAACAGCAGCGTTCTGCTTTAGAGGCACAACTCTCCGGAAACTGTGACGACATCACCGCCCGTAGCCTCGAACTTGCCGAGTTGATTAGCACCATCGACCAAGCGGAAGAACGCTGGCTAGAGCTGAGCGAGCTTGCTCCGTAAAGACACTTGCTCCATCGATGAAACCAGCCCTCTAAGCCAACCCTTTGTCAAAAGGTCATGGCTTCAAGAAAGCGTGGCATCAAACCAGGAAAGCCGGTTTAAACTTTCAGAAGCTAAGGCTGAAACCATGAAATCCATCGACGAGCACATTCAGAAGGATCAGTCTGAAATCGAGGCGGCCAAAGCCACTGGCAACGAAGCCAAGCTGCGCCACCTCACTGAAGAGCTCAAGTCTCTTGAGGAATACAAAGAGCACAACCCAGAGGACAAGCACGACCCCACCTCCCTAGAGTTGTATTGCGATGCCAATCCCGACGCAGAAGAGTGCCGGGTTTACGACGATTAATCGTTCACTGAGGTCACAACCCTCCATACCCATACTTTTGATGTTGCTGGTCATCACAATGACTAGCAACTTTTTTAATGGATTCAAGCCGATTGAATTCTTCGATCATTTCGAATCATTCGATCGCATAACCAATTCTTTCTGAAAAATTCCTTTCAGCAAATCAGGCTTTTAAAACTGCCCGTAAAGAGCAACAAACGAGTTAGATCAAAGCAGATGTTGACTTAGAAAAAATATTTATTCCCTACACGCCAAGTTCATTCCAAACAGCTTCAAGCAGCTCGTTGAGATTTGTTCCCATGGCCGCAGAAATACAAGAAACATTGCGTCCGCTGGCCTTTTCCAAGTCAGCCAACACCCCTGGTAAATCAGACTCCTGAACCAGTTCTTTCTTATTCAGAACCAACAATCTTGGTCGATCCACTAGTCCATGGCCATAGGCCTTGAGCTCCTGCTCTACCACCCGTAAATCCTCAACCGGATCCTCGGATCCGGCATCTACCAGATGAATTAGAAGTCGCGTTCGTTCGATATGGCGTAAGAAATCGTGGCCAAGACCAGCGCCTTGGGCTGCTCCAGCAATTAAACCTGGAATATCGGCAAAAACGGTGCCATCACCACTGGGACGCCGCACCACTCCCAGATTTGGAATGAGGGTGGTGAACGGGTAGTCGGCAATCTTGGGACGAGCTGCCGACAGCACCGCAATCAATGTGCTCTTTCCAGCGTTTGGCAAGCCAATAATTCCTACCTCCGCCAGCAGCTTCAACTCCAACTGCAACGGCCACTCCTCTCCATCACGCCCTTCCGTGAATTTCTCGGGTGCTCGGTTGCGATTGCTCAAATAATGGGCATTCCCCAGCCCCCCGCGTCCACCGAATGCCGCCACAAGCCTTGCCCCGGGCTCGATGAGATCCCCCAACAGGATGCCTGTTGTGAGGTGACGAACCTCGGTCCCACATGGAACCTTGATCACCAGTTCACGTCCTGAAACGCCAGTGCGTTTGTTCGGCCCACCGCGTTTGCCGTCGTCGGCAGCGAACAAGCGTTTGTACTTGAAATCCAACAACGTCTGCAAATTGCTGTCGGCTTCCAACACCACATG
>JBDQPG010000029.1:0-26498 GCA_040260695.1 Synechococcus sp. SFB_27S_18OctNov_coas_78
ACGAATATATTGTCGGCTGCTACTTTCCTGCACTCTCGTTCTCATGGCTTCAGTCTTTGTGATGAAAGAGCTAAAGGGCGCATTCGGCGGTTATGGAACTTTAGTTTTGATGGACTTGTTCATCGCCGTGAACTGATGCGGCAACGTCATGTTCGTAAGGCGCTCAATAATCTGCTCGCAGCGATGCGTTAGTTGGTCCACATCAGTAGTGGTTCCCCACTTTGCGGTGATGAACAGCGGTACTCCCATCGGCATCGGCCACATTGCCCTGTTCCACCACGGCGTAAATAATCCAGTGGTCAGGTCCTTCCATGCGTTGTTCAACGCGGCAGCCCAAGAACGCCAGGGCATCGCTCAGCACAGGTCCTCCGTCGGCCACGCCATCCAGCACTGCCACACCTGCAAAACGATCGGCCCCGGGGGGGAAACGCTTTAGGAAATGACGCAGCAGTGGTTGATGGTTGTCATCGCGTAAAACGTTGAGAACGAAGCGGTCTCCCACTTGCATTAAGGCTTCGATGGCACGGTCTTTGGCGACGGCAACCGTCAGCCCGGGAGGGCTGAAGCTGGCTTGACTCACCCAACTGGCCACCATGGCGCTGCGCCGCTGGGATTCACCTGAACCCTGACTTGCCGTCACCACATACAGGCCGCCACTGATGCGGCCTAGGGCCTTATCGAGATCGCCATCAAGGCTTTTCATTGCTGCGATGGTTTTCTCCTTGGTGAGCAGCTGGCCAAGGTCTGTGCCTGATTCCTCGCAGCGCTGATAGTCGCTGCCTTGCGGGAGTTGACGGATGCGAAGGGGAGCGAAGGCTGGCTTTTGGCCCTGGCTGCGAAGTTGGTCTGACACCGCGTCAATTGGTTCGTCGTTGCCGCCGAAGGCGTCGTAGACACCCACCAGCTGTTTGGGATGTAAGGCGGCAAGCAGCGTGCCAATGGCGGCTTGCACATCAGCATCCGGTTCTTCTGGCCAGGTGGGAGCGACCACTGCCTTGGCATCACCAATTAAGGCCGTGAGTTCCTGCGGGTCGGTGGCGCGGAGATCCACGAGTTGGACCTGAGCATCGGCTTTGCCAATGCCATGGGCGATGGCCTGGCTGATCCGATCGGAGAAGCCGTATTGGCTGAGGTAACAAACCGCGGCATAGCTTTCACCCTTGCTGCGCTGGCCGCTCCATTCGCGGTAATCGTTGAGCCAGTGGCTGAGGTGATGACGCAAGAGCGGGCCATGGCCAACTGCCACAGTGTTGATCTCGGGCAGGGCGTCCATGCGTTTCAACGCTTGCAACACGCTGCGGGCGTTGGGCCCCATCAAGCAGTCGTAATAAAAGCGGAAGTCCGGAGCGATCGCTCCGGGATCACTGTCGAACAACTCGTCAGAACAGTAGTGAAGTCCAAAGGCATCGCAGGTGTAGAGGGTGCCGGTGCCGTGGTCGAAGGAGAAAATCGTGTCGGGCCAATGCAGGTTGGGCGCACTGAGGAATTCAAAGCGGTGTTGAACACCGCTCTCTGGATTGGTGCCGAGATCTAATTCTTCACCGCTCTTCACTGCGCGGGATCGGAACGGACGATGCACTTGGTCTTGAAGGAACTGGATCGCCACTTTTGATCCCACGATTTCAATCTCAGGATTGAGGTCGATGAGGTCACCAATGAGGCCTGAGTGATCGGGTTCTGTATGGCTCACGATCAGCACATCAATCGCTTTCGGATCGATTTGATCGGTCAGTAAGGGAATCCAACTGTCCCTGAATTTGGCGTGGCTGCTGTCGATGAGAGCGGTGCGCGCACCCCGCACCAGAAAGGAGTTGTAGGTGGTGCCATTGCGGAGGCCGAACTCGATATCAAAACGGCTGCGGTCCCAATCCAAGGATCGAATCGTGGTTGTATCCGCGCCAATGGCTTCGCATTGAAGGCTGAGGCGCGACGCGACAGGGGCAACAACCATGAAACCGACCATGACGGAGTCCAACTCTAAGAAGGCCGTTTGGTTTGATGACGCGCAAGATGACGGAATTCGCTAGTTCTTTATGGGGTCATCGACGCTGCGTCAGAGCATTGGGCCGGGAATCCTGTTGGCCGGTGCCTGTATTGGTGGTTCCCATCTCATGTCGTCCACCACCGCTGGAGCGCGGTTTGGATTTGCGCTGGTGGTGCTGATCCTGCTCACCAATCTGATCAAATACCCCTTCTTACGAGTAGGGACCCGTTTCACTGCTGCGACGGGACTCTCGTTGCTGGAGGGATTCCAGCAGCGCAACAAGGCCTATCTCCCTCTCTATCTCCTGGTGAGTTTGGTCACGGGCACGGCCACGATCGCGGCGGTGAGCTTCGTGGCTGGGCTTTTGCTCACCAATGTGCCCGGTTTAACGGGGTGGGATCCCTATGGCCTCTCCATCGGGGTGCTGGTGGTGAGTGGCCTGATCTTGTTGTTGGGCCACTACAAAGCGCTGGATCGTTTGTCCAAGCTTTTGGTGGCCCTGCTCACACTGCTCACAGGCGTGGCGGCAGTGTCGTTGCTGATTCGAGGCCCTGTTGGTGATGTCGCCTCGAGTTGGGTCGCCACCGATCCCAGCCCATGGACCCTGGCGAACTTGGCGTTTCTGATCCCATTGATGGGTTGGATGCCAGGACCGGTGGAGATGTGTGTGTGGCCATCGTTGTGGATGTTTTCCCGCGCTCGCGATACGGAGCACACCGCGAGTCCTGCGGAGGCGGAATTCGACTTCAACCTTGGCTATGGCGTCACGGTGGTGACGGCCTTGTTTTTCATCACGCTTGGTGCCTACACGATGTATGGCACGGGCGATGGAATGCTTGCCGGCAGTGGGGTGTCCTTTGCGCAGAAGCTGATCAAGCTCTACACCGCAGCCATGGGTGGTTGGGCGGCTTGGGTGATCATTCCAGCTGCGTTCTCGGCGATGTTCAGCACCACAATTACTTGCTTGGATGCCTACCCCCGCAGCATCGCAGCGATTCAGGGGCTGTTGGGTGGTCGCGACAGTGGTGATGCCGCGCCTGGTCCCCAACGCCGTCGTTTTCAGTTGTGGGTGGTGATTCACCTGTTGGTGGCCGTTGTGGCATTGGTGGTGGCAAAAAGCGGAGGCATTGGTGTGAAGGACTTCGTGTTTGGCGCGATGACCGGCAGTTTTCTTTCGGCTCCTCTCTTCGCCTGGATGGCGATGGACACGATCAACAGCAGCCTCGTTCCGGTTGAGCATCGTTATGGCCCCGTGATGCGTGGCTTGTGTTGGTTTGGTTTGCTGTTCTTTCTTGTGTTCAGTCTGTTGTTTATTGCCAATGCCTTTTTCGGAGTTGGTGCTTAATCAGTGATCGAGGAAGTTCTGGTTCCCATCAAAAACCCCCGCGGCAGCGGGGGTGGGTGGTTCCGTTCTTTTTGGTGCGTTGCCTGATGTGAAGAAGCAGTGATCAGTGGATGAAGCTCAATTTTTGATCTTCGTTGTTTGATTGTTGCTTGTCACTTTTCAATGTGCACCGACACGCTGGTGTGCTCGACGGCTTTGCCGGCATTGATCTCAAGGATGCCGTCGCGGTAGCTGGCCTTGAGTTGGTCGCGATCGAGACTGTGGGGAAAGCGGAAGCTTCGGCTCCAGGTGCCACTGCGAAATTCACTGAGCACAGGAGCGGGATGGTCGTCGTCCTCGAGCGTGGCAGGGCGTTCGGCACTGATCACAAGGTTGCGGTCTGTGGCCTTGACGTCGATTGAATCGTGATCCACCCCAGGCAGCTCCAATCGCACGGTGTAAGTGGATTCGGATTCCAGGATTTCGGCATGGGGCACCCGCTCGGCGGTGGCCATCTGTTGCTCGAGTCGCTCGAAAAGTTCGAAGGGGGATTGGCGGAGAGTCAGCATGATTGTTGATCCGAAGAGTTGAACATCAGCGGACTTGGTTGTTTGCCCGCCACAGCAATCTGCGTGATTTTGATGAGAAGGAGGAGCGTAAGAACCGTCTGGTTTGATTCGGTCTCTACCCCAGAGTTCGGTTGCTACTCCTCAGTTGTCGTTGAAACCGAACGGCTTTCAATCCACCACCAGTTGCTGAAGCAGGCGGCCTGGCCGCAGGCTTGTTGTTTTTGATCCCAGAGGGTCCAGATCCGGGCGTTGTTGATCATGAATCGCCGCCCTTTTCGACTGATCCGAATGCCTTGATAGTGCTGAACTGCGTCCAGGCGTTGTGCTTGGCCTAAGGCGTTTGTGCGTTCCACCCGTTCGGTTTCAGGTGCTGTGAGCCTTGAGGGCATCCCGATTAGTTCACCCCAGCTGGAGTCCCATAACTGCAGTGCTGCGGCATTGGCATAGGTGAGCTTGGGGTCTGGGCTGCAGTTGTGGGCGAGCACAGGGAACCCGCAGGCAAAAAGTTCTTGGCAAGTCGTCAGCTCGAAGCACCAACCGGGTCGTGCCGATGCGATCAGCGGTCGGCCGAAAGCCCGCTGATGCGATTGCAACACCAGCCCGGCCAGTCCTCGTATCTCAATGCGGAGCCAGGCGGCTTCATCTCCCATTCGGTTGAAGGAAGCTCAGCTGCCCGCTGCCATGGCTTGCAGCATTGCCCGTTGGGCACTGGCTTGGCCGTGGGCTTTGAGGTTGCCGAGGAAAGTGTTGCGGGCCTCCGGAAACCGCGGATCTTCCGCTAGAGGTAATTCACCGGCGGCATCAAGGCCCGTGTCACCTTCTAAGGCTGCGGTCACCACCACCAGATCGCCGTCGAGGTTGCGGTTGTAATGCCACCAAAGGCTGGGATCCAAGACGGCGGGATGGGGCGGAAGTGCCGTGGTTTCTGGAGTGTCTTTGCCCAGAATTGAGGCCACCTTTTGCTTGCCAATGGCGTTGGTTTTCACCATGGCCGCTAGCGCTTTACGCCGTTTTTCGGCTAAGTCCTCCAGCAACTTTGAGCGGTTTCGGCCTCGGAGCTGGAACAGCACGAAGGGGTCCTCGCTGAAGCGATCCCCCATGAGGAAGTACACCGCGCTGATGTGCTTACAGGGGTTGGCTTTGTCCGGGCAGCTGCACTCGCTGCGCACCTCTTGAAGTTTGAACGGAAACAGGCGTTTGCCACTGGCGGCAAAGGCGCGCTCGATGTCGGATGGCATGATACCTGCCAACAATTGAGCGGACCATCGCGCTTTTTGGGTGAGAGCCTCGAGCACATAGCCCCAGTCCTCATCGTTCAGTACATCGAGCCAGAGCTTCACTTTGTAGGGCTCTTCATCGGTGCCCTGCACGCGTGCATGCACCCGGCGACCCTCAAAGCGAATGGAAGTCACGTTCCCCTCGCGGGCATAGCCCCAGGCCCGTTCGAGTCGTTTCTTGAATCGGTAGCCGTTGATCAGCTCCATCCATTGCTCAACCCACCAGGGCTGTTGCCCTAGGCCGTCGTCGCCAATGGCGGTAATGCCGGTGTTTGGGTTTGTGTTCATGGTTTAGGTGTCCTCGAGGGCAACCAGATTGCGCAGCTGATCGCCACCCAGGCTCCCCAGCCAGTCTTCACCGGAGCCGATCACATCTTCAGCCATGCGAGCTTTTTCACGAATCATTTGGTCGATTTTTTCTTCTACGGAGCCACGGGTGACGAATTTGTGAACCATCACCCGGTTGGTTTGGCCAATGCGATAGGCCCGGTCGGTGGCTTGGTTCTCCACCGCTGGATTCCACCAGCGATCGATATGGAACACATGGCTGGCCCGGGTGAGGTTGAGGCCAACGCCACCGGCCTTGAGGGAGAGCAGGAAGAGCTGAGGCCCCCGTGGGTCTTCTTGGAAGCGATCCACCATTGCTTGCCGATCACTCTTGCGGGTTCCGCCATGCAGGAAGGGAACTTCCGACTTCCAGCGTTGTTGCATCCAGGCCTGCAACAGGTGTCCCCATTCGGCGAACTGGGTGAAGAGCAAGGCGCGATCGCCGGCTTCAATCACCTCTTCAAGGATTTCCTCCAACCGCATCAGCTTGGCGGAACGGCCAAGGAATTCGTTGTCAACAGCCCCTTCACGCTGGGCAAGGGCTGGGTGGTTGCAGATCTGTTTTAACCGGGTCAAGAGCGCGAGCACCTGACCATGGCGTTGCCCACGGGGTGCGGTGGCAATGGCGTCGAGGGTGTCTTCAACGGTTTTGTTGTAGAGCGATTTCTGTTCTTTGCTGAGACCCACCCATTCGCTGAGTTCCACCTTTTCAGGCAGGTCGGAAATGATCGACTTGTCGGTTTTGAGCCGGCGCAGGATGAAAGGGCCGACCCGTGCTTTGAGATCGCGTAACGACGACATATCGCCGTAGCGCTCAATCGGCATGCGGTAGCGCTGACGAAAGAAGTCTTCCTCCCCCAACACTTTTGGGTTGAGGAAATCCATCAGGGCCCAAAGCTCGCTGACGCGGTTTTCCACCGGTGTGCCGGTGAGTGCAATTCGGAACCTGCTGCTCTTTCCAGCTCGGGCCAGGTCTCGAGCAGCTTGGCTTTGTTTCGCCCCAGGGTTTTTGATCGCCTGAGCTTCATCGATCACAACGCCTTGCCAGTCGAGGCTGTCCAGCAGTTCGCTGTCGCGTTGCATCAGGCCGTAACTGGTGAGCACCAAATCCACATCTTTCAACTCTTTTTTCAAGGCGGCAGGGGTTGAGGCACGGCGCGGGCCGTAGTGCTCTTTCACCGAGAGCTCGGGGGTGAAGGCTTCCGCTTCCCGTCGCCAATTCGTCAGCACCGACGTAGGGGCCACCAACAGCACCGGGCGTTTCAGTTCGTGCTCCGCTTTGAGGTGCTGCAGGAACGCCAACAATTGAATGGTTTTGCCCAAGCCCATGTCGTCCGCCAGGCATGCGCCTTGATCGAAGCGATGCAGGAAGGCCAGCCAGCCAAGGCCACGTTCTTGATAGGGACGGAGTTGTCCAGAGAATCCCTCTGGAGCCGGCAGGGGATCGGGGGCTTTCTGTTGGTGGTATTGCTCGAGAACCCCCTGAAGACGTGGCCCTGCATCAAAGCGATGCACCGGCAAGCGCATCATCAGCTCTCCTTCCGTGGCCGTGAGCCGGAGAGCATCGTCGAGGCTCAGTTCTGGATTGGCTCCACAGAAGCGCTCGGCATTGCGAAGGTCGTTGGGTCGCAGTTCGATCCAGGCACCCTTGTGGCGTACCAGTGGACTGCGCTTCCCGCTGAGACGTTCGAGCTCCCGCAGGGTGAGCGTGACGCCGCCGATCATGAGATCCCAGCTCCAGTCCAGAGATTCGCCGAGGGTGAATCCGCTAGAGCGATCCGGTAGATCCGCCTTAATCGCTAGTCCAAGACGACTGGCCAGGCCCCCTGACAGGCTGGGGGGCAGCTCGACGCCGATGCCGGCATTGCGGAGCTGATGCGTTGCCGTTCGCACCAACACAAACGCCTCCGCTGGCGTGAGCTGCATCGTTTCAGGGGTTGCGCTTTCGAGTCCGCGTTCGATCGGAGGGAACACCGTGAGGGCTCGGCCGAGGCCCTCCAGCAGCACTTCCCCAGCCTGGTCAACTTTGATTTCCCCCAGTTGGAGCGTCTCCGCCCCTGAGGCCCAGGCCGCGGCGGCCGGCAGTTTGAGGCTGGGATCTGCTTCCGCTTGCAAGCCAAACTTCAGGTCCCAAAGTTCTTCGCCGTCGTTTGGGGTGTTCAGTTCGAGGCAGGTGCGGGCGGCGGCGAAGCCTCCGGCAATCCCCTCGCGCCAGTGAAGGCTTGCCGCGGTGAGGCGTTCTGCGTCTTCGTTGCCCACCTCCACAACACCGGTTTCTGAGGCCAGGGCCTCTTGCCACAGGGTGAGTAGGGGGTCGAGGCCCTCCGTGGTGGGTTCAAATCCCTTGCGCAGCTCCGCATCCACCAGGTCTTCCAGCAAGGTGGCCACCCGGAGGCGTCCGCTCCTCGGGCGGCAACAGGCCACAGGATTGGCGGCTCGCATCGCCTCCGGCCGAAGCCTGGTCGTGCGATTGCTGCGGCGACCAAGGGGTTCACGCCAGGGCAGGGCACAGGTCACCACCAAGGGCAGCGTGGCGGCGAGATCTTCCAGGCGTCGTCGATCTTCCTCACGGTTCAGCAAGGGCACCCAACGCGCTCGATGGGGGTAGCCCTCGCCTTTGCTTAATTCCATTTGTGGAATCCAGCGTCCACGGGCCACCAAGCTGAGCGACCAACGTTGGAGATGGCTCCACCAGCGCAACTCATCGCCAAGATCTGGATGACGGCCTGAGAGGGGAAGACGGGCGAGCCATTCCGTTGCGGCGGACGGCTCGACCGCGAGTCCCTGCACTTGCCATGGCCACCATTCCATCTGTTTGGGAATGGGTTCTCCGGCCTGCATTGGCAACCCGGTCCAGCCCGGCTGATCAGGTTCTGGTTCGGTTGATTTGGTGCGACTTTTGCGGGGTTTGACGCTGCGACTTGGGAGGGTCAGGCATGCGGTGGCGTCGATGCTGCCCCCCGGCATCAGCTCCCGTTCGGTTAACCAAGCTTTGAGATCGTCGGAACCGAGGGTGAAGGGATGCAGCGCGGGCGTGAGGCCAGGCCCCTCCGGTGAGGCGACACGCCAGGTGTCAGCCCAAATGAGCAGTGCCGGTTGCCCGGAACTGCTGGAAGTACGGATGGCGGGAAGCCAGGTGGCGTGCAGCAGGCTCATGGCCGCGACGCGGGCAGGAAGCGGAGGGTGCTTTGGAGCAAGAGAGCACTGCCGATCAACGGCAGCCAGGCTTGAAGAAGCTCCAATATCACCAATGCCAAGCCATCGGAGTGCCAGTTGTCAAGGGGTAAGGGCATTCCAAGGCTTCGAACTCCGCAGATTGCCCCCACAAGGCCGGCCTGTAAGTGCTGGTCATCGGGGTCGGCGCGGTGCAAATGAAAGGCCAATAATCCGTAGAACAGCCCGCATCCCCCAGAGCGAATTGCAGCCTCGAGGCCCCATCCCAGGCCAATCGCGCCAGCGCTGATGCCAGCCAGCAAGGCCCAGCCAATCGACTGAAGTCGCAGTCGATTGCGCTGCTGATCGTCATTCGGCGGTGCTGGCACCAGTGCTGGCGGCTTAGGGGCGATCATGACTGCTGGATCCCCCTTCCTTCCCATGGCTGCCGCCGCTTCGTCGTCTTCTGCAGCGTCTGTGCCCAGCACCGGTGCCGAGATCCGTGCGGCGTTCCTGCGGTTCTACGAGGAGCGGGGGCACAAGGTGATGGAAAGCGCCTCGTTGATTCCTGAGGATCCAACGGTGCTGCTCACCATTGCTGGGATGTTGCCGTTTAAGCCGGTGTTTCTGGGTCAGCAGGAGCGGCCAGCGCCGCGGGCCACGAGTAGTCAAAAGTGCATCCGCACCAACGACATCGAGAACGTCGGGCGTACGGCGCGGCATCACACGTTTTTCGAGATGCTCGGCAATTTCTCCTTTGGGGATTATTTCAAGCAGCAAGCGATTGAGTGGGCTTGGCAGCTGAGCACGGAGGTGTATGGCATTGATCCCAAGCATCTGGTGGTGAGTGTGTTCCGTGAAGACGACGAGGCTGAACAGATTTGGCGAGATGTGGTGGGGGTGAACCCCAAGCGGATCATCCGCATGGATGAAGCGGATAACTTTTGGGCGTCTGGTCCGACAGGTCCCTGTGGGCCGTGTTCGGAGATCTATTACGACTTCAAGCCTGAACTCGGCGACGAGGGCATCGACCTCGAAGACGATGACCGCTTCATCGAGTTCTACAACTTGGTGTTCATGCAATACAACCGCGACGCTGAGGGGAGTCTCACGCCGTTGGCGAACCGGAACATCGACACGGGTCTGGGTCTTGAGCGGATGGCTCAGATTCTTCAGAGGGTGCCCAACAATTATGAAACCGACCTGATTTTTCCGCTGATTCAAGCGGCGGCTGATTGTGCTGGTGTGGACTATCACAAGCTCGACGATGCAGGTCAAACGTCTCTCAAGGTGATCGGCGATCACAGCCGTGCTGTGACGCAGCTGATCTGCGATGGCGTTACCGCCAGCAACCTCGGCCGCGGCTACATCCTGCGTCGTCTGTTGCGCCGCGTCGTCCGGCACGGGCGTTTGATCGGGATTCATCGGCCCTTCCTAGTGATGCTGGGCGAGGCTTCGATCGCACTTCTAAAAGACGCCCATCCCTCCGTGCTGGAACGTCAGGAGGTGATCTTGGCCGAGCTTCAACGGGAGGAATCGCGCTTCTTGGAAACCTTGGAGCGGGGCGAGAAGCTGCTCTCCGAAGTTCTGGCTAGCAAGCCGCAGCAGATCAGTGGAGCCCAAGCCTTTGAGCTTTACGACACCTATGGCTTCCCCTTAGAGCTCACCCAAGAAATTGCCGAGGAGCAGGGGCTCGAGGTTGATTTGGCTGGCTTTGAGGAGGCGATGGAGCAACAACGTCAACGGGCCAAGGCCGCGGCGGTAAGCATTGATCTCACGTTGCAAGATGCGATCGATCAGGTGGTCGCCCATCAAAAGCCCACCGCCTTCCAGGGGTATGAGCATCTGGAGCAGCCCAGTTGTGTGCAGGCACTAGTGGTCAACGGTGAGCCAGCCAGCTCTGCTGTCGCGGGCGACCATGTGCAAATTGTTCTGGAGTCCACGCCGTTCTATGGCGAAGGTGGCGGTCAGGTGGGTGATCGCGGGGTGCTGACCGGTGCCGATGTCATCGTTGCGATTGACTCGGTGAGCCGCAGTCGGGATGTGTTCGTGCATGCCGGACGGATTGAACGTGGCCAACTGACGGTGGGCGATGCGATCACCGCGCAGGTGGACCGAGCCTGTCGTCGACGTGCTCAGGCGAATCACACGGCAACCCATTTGCTCCAGGCGGCCCTGAAGCAAGTGGTGGATCCAGGGATCGGTCAGGCGGGCTCCCTTGTGGATTTTGATCGCCTGCGATTCGACTTCCACGCCCCGCAAGCGGTGACAACTGAGCAGTTACAGCAGATTGAAACGTTGATCAATGGCTGGATCGCTGAGGCCCACTGTTTGTTGGTGGAGGAGATGGCGATTGATCAGGCGAAGGCTGCTGGTGCCGTCGCCATGTTTGGAGAGAAGTACGCCGATGTGGTCCGTGTGGTCGATGTACCTGGGGTGTCGATGGAATTGTGTGGTGGAACCCATGTGGCCAACACCGCTGAAATTGGTCTGTTCAAGATCGTTGGCGAGAGTGGTGTTGCCGCTGGAATTCGCAGAATTGAAGCGGTGGCTGGGGCCTCAGTGTTGGGGTATCTGAACGAGCGTGAGCTTGTGGTGAAGCAGCTCGGCGATCGTTTCAAGGCGCAGCCCGGTGAGATTGTTGAACGGGTTGTGGCGTTGCAGGAGGAGCTGAAGAGCACCGGTAAGGCTCTGCTGGCTGCTCAGGCCGAATTAGCAGTCGCCAAGTCGGCAGCATTGTCGACGAAGGCTGTTTCCATTGGCAGTTTCCAACTGTTGGTGGAACGTCTGGATGGTGTGGATGGCACGGGTTTGCAGGGAGCTGCCCAGAGCTTGGCCGCTCAGTTGGGGGACGGCGCTGCCGTGGTGCTTGGTGGCCTGCCCGATCCAGCTGATCAGGGGAAGGTGATATTGGTGGCGGCCTTTGGCAAGGACGTGATCGCTGCCAAGCAACAGGCCGGCAAATTCATTGGAACGATCGCCAAGCGTTGTGGCGGTGGTGGTGGCGGACGCCCGAACCTTGCTCAGGCGGGTGGACGGGATGGCGCTGCTCTGGCTGGAGCTTTGGAGACGGCACGGACAGAGTTAGCGGCGGCCTTCCAACAACAAGGCTGATGGTTCGCTCCCCGTTAGGAGCGTTTGAAATTGTGCTGGGTCCTCCAATTCCTACCAAGCTGTTGAAAGAAGTTTGCTCTGTGGGTCCCGTCTTGTGAGTTCATTCACGTCAGACAACCTGGCAGCGATGCAGCTGTTCCACGGTTTGGATTCCGTCCAGTTGGAGCAGTTGCTCGATCGTCATCGTGAAACGGCCCACCAAGTGGATCAGGTGTTGGTGATGGAGCAGGACTGGGGGGAGTCGTTGTTTTTAATTCGTTCCGGTCTGGCCAAAGTGCGGACCTACACCGCCGATGGTGATGAAGTGGTGATGTCTCTTCTGGGTGAAGGGGACGTCTTCGGTGAGATGGCTGCTCTCGACGGTGCAACCCGCTCAGCCGACGTCGTTGCACTTACGCCGTTGCGCCTCGTGAAGCTTCGGGCAGCACCCTTCGCGGCACTGTTGCAACAGAACGCTTCTTTCGCCATTGCCTTGGCGCGTCTTGAAGCCTCCCGACTGCGTGATCTCAACCAGCGTTTTGCTTTGCAGAGTGGTGATGCGACCACGCGGCTTCTTGATGCATTGGCTTATTTGGCGCGAAAGAGTTCGGCAAAGGGGGAACCAACAGCGGTCATTCCACCTCTTGCCCAGAGGGAGATTGCTTTGGTGGCAGGTCTTGCCCGCGAAACAGCCTCGCGAACGCTGAGCAAGCTCCGAACCAGGGGCACGGTGACCGCTGTGGAGAGCGGTGCGCTTCAGCTGACCGACCTACAGCCCTTGGTGAAGCGTGGCTTGCTGCCTCAGTCTTGAAGGTAGGTGGTTTGCCGGAGACTGCTCTCCAGGTGATCAAGGAGACGTCTTGATTCTTCGATCCTCAGTTGACCGCTACTAATCGCGGCTTCGGCGGCGACGCGCAACCGCTCCAACAACACATTTGGATCGTGTTCCATCGCTTTTAAGACGTCGGCATTGGTATCACCTCGAACAACATGATCCACCCGGTAACTGCCACCAGGGCTTAAACGGATATGGACGGCGTTGGTGGTGCCAAACAGGTTGTGCAAATTGCCCATCACTTCTTGATAGGCCCCACTCAAAAACAGTCCAATTAAGTAGGCCTCCCCCTCGACCAGGGGATGCAGCTCTAAATGAGGTTTGGCTTGTCCGTGCCCAATAAAGCGATCCAAGCGCCCATCGGAATCGCAGGTGAGGTCCGCCAAACTGGCCAACAGCGTCGGACGCTGTTCCAGCCGTTGGAGCGGGACCACTGGAAAGATTTGATCGATCGCCCAGGTGTCTGGTGCTGATCGGAATATCGAGAGGTTGGCGTAATACGTCTCCGCAAGGGCGGCTTTGAGGGCAAGGAGCTCTTCGGGGACGACGGATGGTCCCGTTGGTAGGCGCTCTGCAATCGCGGCAGCGCAAGCCCAGGTGAGTTGCTCTGCGGTAGCGCGTTCCGGCAGCCCCAGGTACCCCAGGCGGAAGGCCGCCAACGCGTCTTGTTTAAATTTCAAGGCATCGTTCCAGGCCTCCTGAAGTGGAGCTAGATCGGCTTGGGTCGATCCATCAAGGTTGTCAATTGTCTCGAGGGTGCTCCGCAGATTGCGGATGATGAGTGGCTCTTCTTCCGCTTCGGGTGGGATTGAAGCGGGCAACCGGCTGCTCCCGAGAACGTCGAATACCAGGAGAGAAAAATGGCTTGCAATGGCTCGACCGCTTTCGCTGACGAGAGTTGGCAGGGCGACTCCATTGGGTTCGCAGCATTCCCGCACTGTGGCTACCACATCGTTGGCATAGTTCTGCAGTGAGTAGTTGGTGGAGGCGGCCGTTGCCGTGCGGCTGCCGTCGTAGTCAATCCCTAAGCCACCTCCTACATCAAGGAACCCCATTGGTGCACCGAGGCGGGTGAGTTCCACATAGATCTGTCCTGCTTCTTGAAGAGCGTCTTTCAACACGGCAATGTCGTTGATTTGGCTGCCGATGTGGAAGTGCAGTAGCCGTAGATCGTCGAGTAGGCCGTTGTCACGCAAGCGCTCTACGGTCGTCAGGAGGTCGGGGATGGCAAGCCCGAATTTGGCCTTGTCGCCGACGGAACTTCCCCAACGTCCCGTACTGCGGCTGGCCAACTTGGCTCGGATTCCGATGTATGGCGCTGCCCCCAAGTTGCGGCTCGCTTCGATGATTCGATCCACTTCATCGGGTTGCTCGATCACCACCACTGGACGACGCCCCAAGCGTCTCGCCAAAATTGCGGTTTCGATGTAGAGCCGATCTTTGTAGCCGTTGCAAATCAGGAGAGCTTCTGGATCATCGAGGAGTGAGAGGGCAATGAGTAGTTCAGCTTTGCTCCCTGCTTCCAGTCCGAAGTTCCAACGCTTGCCGCAACTCACCAGCTCTTCCACCACGTGGCGCTGTTGGTTGCATTTCACGGGAAATACACCCTGATAGCGGCCCTTGTAGCCGTATTGGGCAATGGCGCGTTCAAAGGCGCTGTGGAGCCGTTCGAGTCGGTCTTCGAGGATGTCGTCGAAGCGAATGAGTAGGGGGAGGCTGAGGTTGCGGCTCCGTAACTCCTGCACAAGATCGTGGAGATCCAGGCTTCCGCCCCGTTCACCCTGAGGTTGAACGCTGATATGGCCGCGGCTATTGATCGAAAAGTACGGCTCGCCCCATCGCTCCAAGCCGTACAGCTCAGCACTGTCCTGAATCGACCAGCCTTCGCCGTCTGCCACGTTGTCGCGCATGGGGGATTGCGGGAATCTAGGGACTTCTGTCTTCTCAGGTCAGAACACGTGCTTGCCAAGCGGGTGGGCCACCGTGGACGATGACGACGATTTCATTACTGCTCCTCTCCATGGCTGAACGCACTTTCGTCGCCATCAAGCCTGACGGTGTCCAGCGTGGGCTGGTGGGCGAGATTCTGGGTCGTTTTGAGCGCAAGGGTTTCAAGTTGGTGGGCTTGAAGCAGCTCACCCCAAGCCGTGCCCTGGCTGAGGAGCACTACGGCGTTCACAAAGAGCGTCCCTTTTTCGGGGGCTTGGTGGGTTTCATTACATCCGGCCCTGTGGTCGCCATGGTTTGGGAGGGTGATGGTGTGATCGCGAGTGCACGCAAGCTGATTGGTGCAACGAAGCCCTTAGAGGCTGAGCCCGGCACCATCCGTGGTGATTTGGCGGTGAACATCGGCCGCAACGTCATCCATGGCTCCGATGCTCCAGAAACCGCAGAGTTTGAGATTGGTCTCTGGTTCCAGCCTTCTGAATTGAACGACTGGAGCCCTTCGGATCAGTCCTGGCGCGTGGAAGGCTGATATCCGGCCCAATCACAACACTGTTTCACCGTTGGAACGCCATTCAGCGCGTTCCAACGGTGATGTCGATGCATGGATGAGCAGTTCTGTTTTCAGGGGCTGCTGATCCAACTAAATCTCAGCAGGCCATTCGAAGCCTTGTGTTTGCCCTGTTGATGACATTCCCGGACACAATTGGGTTGGGAAATCACACGTTCATCCCGCTCAAGATCGAAGCCAATGGCGAGCACGTCCTGTCGGAAGGCGTGATCGATTCCACAACAAAGAATGCGGTCACCGATTGGCCAGCATCACCAAGGGAGCAAGAGCTCCCCAGCACCGACGCAACCAGTCATTTCATGGCTCTGGCTTGACCTGAAAACGCTCCCATCGGAACGCGTTCAGGAGATTCTGGTCCCTGGTTTCAGCGCTGATCTCCGTCATCGCATTGGCGAGTAAATCAGCGGTGATAGCGGCCAACAGCACACCGTTGCGGTGGTGCCCACAAGCGAGCCAGAGTCCATCGATCGGCCCTGGTCCAAGCAATGGACCTTCATCCGGTGTACAGGGACGAAACCCCCACCAGCGTTCCATGGGTGGCCAGGTTCCAGCCATCGGCAAGAGGTCTTGAAGTCCGGCTTGAAGCTGGGTTTGCCCATCCGGGGTTAAGCCTGCTGAAAAACCAGCACTTCGTTCACTGGTCGCCCCAACCACAATCAGACCGTCTTCTCGTGGCACGAGGTAGGTGCCGGGGCCAAAAATCACCCGCTTTAGCGCTTTGCGAGGTCCCTGGAGGGATAGCATTTGTCCCTTCACCGGAAAGACGGGAAGTTCTGGGACCAGGTTTTGGCTCCAGGCCCCGCTGCATAAAACCGCCGTTTGGCAGGGTTGGTTCTGAAGCTCACCTTCGGCGGTGCGAAGGGTGATCTCACTGAGCTCTTGGGTGACGCTGTGGCGGCTGAGTGCAAGCACCTCCGCCCCCTCCAGGAACTGCACGCCGAGGGAAACGCAGGCCTTGTCAAGGGCTCGCATCAGTTGGCGGCGGTTATCGATTTGACCGTCCTGCTCAAACAGCAGTCCTGATTGCCAGCGAGGGGCTAAGCCAGGCACTTCTTGCTCCAAAGCGGTGCGAGTCAGCGATTGCCCTAATGCGGCGGTCGGATAACGCGTGCACTCGTGTTCGGTTGCAAACGGCACCACAATTCCACTCATCCGCAACCCACAGCTGAGGCCGCTGTCGTGCTCGATCTGGGCGACCCATTGGGGAATCAGGGCAAGACTCCGTTGCCCTAAGGCCAATAACTGGCCGCTCAACCCTTCAGCATGGGGGGCGAGCATCCCTGCTGCGACAAAGCCTGCGGCTTCATTCCGACTGCGGCTGATCACTCGTACTGGATGGCCACGCCGAGCCAGTTGGTGGGCGATGGCGAGACCCATCAAGCCACCACCTAAAACAAGCGTCGGAACTGATCGGGCGGCGTCAGTGCTCATGGCTGGGCTCACGCCTTCGGCACACTTGACGACACCATGCTGGCGAGGAGGGCGCGGAGGTGCTGTGCTGCATCTCCCATGCTGGTTGGTCCTTGGCTGAGGTCGTTGCAGACAGGCTCGAGGGCTTTTGGGTCTGCAGTGGCACAGGCCTGGATGCCATCGAGCAGGAGGTTGATCCAGCCATTGCTGGTTTTGCAGCGATCGCTGCTGATCAACAGCATCTCTGTGGCTAATTCGCTGTCAAACAGCATGGCCCTGTGGATTGATTCCCGTGAGATCCGCACCAACTCGGTGGGTTCTTCCAGGACGCGAACCCTTGCCTGGTGAAAAGCTTCTCCAAAAAGAGCCATTTCACCGAGTAAGGCTCCCGTTGTCACGACAGCAATGGTTCTGAGGGGGCGGTTTGCACCATGAACTTCGACGGCCAGTTGCCCCTGGTTCACCAAGAAGAGGTGGTTCGCCGCTTGCCCCTGCTCCATCACAACTGCATGAAGGCTGGGCCAAAGGATTTCGGGCTCAAGTGCCTGCATATGGGTTTCCAGAAGCAGGCGTAGCCGGGTGCTTCCCGATGCTGGCTCGGGGGTCATGCTGGCTTGCCAACAAACTCCATGTTGAACAGAAACGAGCGCCCTCGATCAGATTTCAGGTTCTACTTCATACCTGAGTTCCGTGGTCGCTGTAGCTAAGGAGCTTTTGTGATGATTGAGCATTGCATGAAAGCTTGATATCTCCATAGGAGTAAATTTCTTGAGAGAAGATTCTCATTTTTTGTTTTTATTGTCACGCAAGATCTGCGATCAACTTTGTCTTGGTAGCGTTGATTCGTCAGTTCAAGATCCTTCGAATCGTTCAATTCGAATTTGAGGCCTGATATCAGCGCTTTGAATGGATGATCAAGATTCTTCGGTTGAACCGCAGTGTATTGAGGGCTGGTCGACTTAAAAGTCCACTCTTCAACAAAGTTTGGCGAAGGATCTGCTTGAAGTCATTTGTTGTTGATTGGTCAAAAGCAGTGGATTTTGCCATCATCCAATTGGTATCCCTGCAAGGCCTGGATTTGAGACTGCTCATTCGTACGTCTGCTGCTTTCTTTGCCGTGATGCTGCAGACCGCCCCTGCCGCCTTGGCCAACCAGCCCAAAATTGTTGATGTGCCGAATGGTCCAGCGTTCGTCAAGCTTCCTGGCACACAAGAGACCAATGCTCGTTCTGGGCAGAACCTTGTTGAAAACACAATGCTCAGAACGTCGAAACCAGGACGCATGCAAATCAAGCTTGGTCGTGGGCGCCAATTCAGGATGGGTGGCAATGCTTTGCTGCAAATCAAGAATTCAACAGTTAAGTTGCAAAAAGGTGCACTCATTGGTTGGATTCAGCCCGGGCTTAAAAATCGACAGCCTTTCAGGATTCAGACCCGTCTAGCAACGGCGTCGATACAGGGGACAACCGTTTTTATTGAGTTGGATGATGAAAAGCTCAAGGTTTTTAGCTGGGAAGGGGAGGTCAAGGTTGATACAACGAGTGGTGAGTCCTACACATTGCAGGGCGGTGAGCAGTTGCTTGTAGAACTGAATAAGCCAACGATTGCTTGGGCATCACCCGTCAAGATTCAAGAGGCGGAGGTCACCCGTCGCCTCACCAAGAGTCGTTTGATTAATGGATTTGCAACTCCAATGGATACTTTGCAAGATATTGAACGCGAACTTGGGGTTAAAGCGATTAACCCTTGATGAGAACGTTCTTTGGTCCCCCAGCCATGACGTTGTCTGGCTCGTTGCGGTATTCGATGTCTATGTTTCACCAGTTTTCGCTGACTCGAATCGCATGTGGAACACTCTTTCTCAGTGTTTTAGCTGCTCCATCGGTGTGGGCCGGTCAGGCCAAAATTGTCGAGGTGCCCTCTGGTCCAGCTTTTGTAACCCTGCCCGGAGAAACTGAAATCAAGGCTCGTGGTGGCCAGAACCTCACTGTTGATGCTCTTTTGCGTACGAATAAGCCAGGCAGGATGCAAGTCATGCTTAAAAATGGCCGTCAATTCCGCATGGGTGGAGATGCCTCGCTGCGTGTTGGCGCCTCCACGATTCAGTTGTTCAAGGGCTCAGTGCTCGGTTGGGTAAAGCCCGGGCAAATTCGACGCGTTCCGTTTCGGATTAAGACCCGAGTTGCGACCGCTTCGATTCAGGGAACAACGGTATGGATGGAGCTCACCGACGATCAGTTCAAGGTGTTGAGTTGGGAGGGAACAGTGCAGGTGGAGACCACCAATGGCCAGCACTTCACCTTGAAGGGTGGTGAACAATTACTGCTTGATTTGCAGCGTCAGCTGGTGATCGTGAAGGGACAGCTGGATGGTCTTGATGCCGTGTTGGGTGAGTTGGGAGGAGGCGGCGGAGGAGGTTTCTTTTCTGATCCTTTTAAACCTGAAGCTGAAGAGTCCAAGGGTTCCGAGGAGTTGGATCGCAAGAAAAGGTCTTGGATTTCACCGCCCAAGCCTTTGTCGCGTGAGGAAACCGAGCGCCGCCTTCAGCAAAGCCTCTTGATCAATGGTTTTTCAACACCTCTGGAAACACTGCCCGACATTGAACGCGAATTGGGAGTGGTTGCCCCGTCCCAATGACGGGGGCGATCCGTCGTTATGGGGTTGCAGTCGGGTGGCGTCTAGGGCTTTTGCTGCCTCTATTGCTTGCTCCATGGATGGGTCGTGCCGATTCGATGGGACGGCAAATCCTGTTTCGATGGCGCGGGCCCTTACCCCCTTCAGAGCATGTCGTTTTGCTTGGGATCGATGAGGCATCACTCGATCCGGAGTTGTCGGATTTTGGCCCTTGGCCCTGGCCTAGGGCTGTCCAAGCCGGCCTGGCCCGTGAGGCTCTGCAGAAGGGTGCGAAAAGCGTGGTTTTCAATATTGTTTATGCCGGTCCAAGTGTCTTTGGACCGGCCGACGATCAGGCCTTTCGCGAGTTGTTGAATCCCTGGAAAGACAGGGTGTACCTCAGCGCTTCTTATGTCCATCAACAGCTCGATGGGTACGAGCAGGCTCAGTTGCGGCTGCCGCGGGAACGCTCCTATCCCATTGGTTTGTCTCTGTTCTCGTTGAATTCCTTTGGGGTCGTCCAGGGAATCCCCGGCTCGCGTCGCCTCGATGGGATGCTGCGTCACTTTGAATTGCCTCATCCAGTGCCCCTCGCTCATCTCGCCGCTGGGGTGCCATCGCCAGTCGACGACAGTGGCATTGATTTTCTTGGGCCGACTGGTCATATCCCGGTCACACCAGCGTGGATGGTCGAGATGTTGCCGGAATCGGAGTGGCGTGATCGCATCGTGATCTTTGGTGCCACGGCACCATCTTTGGGTGATCAATTGGAGACGCCGTTTGGTCAGCAAAGTGGTTCTGAGGTTCTTTTTTCAGCCATCACTGGTTTGCAGACTGGTCGTGGATTTCGTCATCCTGCGTTTGGCCTCTTGGTGGCGATATCGTCCGCCTGGTTGTTGTTTTGTCATTGGCGGATTGCAGCATCAGCTACCGCCCTTAAAACGGTCATAAGCACTGCGGCGCTTGCCCTGTTGTCGCTTGGATTCACGGTTGCTGCCTGGTCTTGGGGGATTTGGTTGCCCGGCTTTGCCTTTCTGCTCGTGCCGGTTGTGGGAGGGAGCCTGATCTCCGTGGAGCAGTTTCGGGTTGAGAGCCATCAACGCCGTTTCCTTCACTCTGTTTTGTCGCGACGGGTGTCTCCAAATCTCATGCGCAACATGCTGCGATCCGGTGCTGACGCCTGGACACAATTGGGGGGACAGCGGGTTCGCTGTGTGGTGCTGTTCACGGATTTAATTGGTTTTACTGAGCGCAGTAGTGCGATGGAGCCTGAGCATCTCTTCACGCTGTTGAACCGTTATTTCGAGGCGATGGCAGCACCAGTGTTGGCTGAGCAGGGACTTTTGGATAAATTTATTGGTGATTCCGTCATGGCGGAATTTGGTGTTCCGCAACATCGTGGGGATCAAGAAGAAGCGCTAGCTGCGGTGCGCTCAGCCTTGGCGATGCAGCGAAATCTCCATCAACTCAACAAAGAGCTGGCAGAGGAGGGTGGTGAACCTTTGCGCCATGGCATTGGTATTCATTGCGGTGATGTCGTCGCAGGCAATCTCGGATCGAGTCATCGGCTCGAATACACGGTGATTGGTGGCAGTGTCAATGTGGCTAGCCGGCTCGAATCACTCACCCGTCTGTTCCCGCAGCACTCCATTTTGGTCAGTCGAGCGGTTTTGGATCTATTGGGGGAGAAAGCCACGGTGGAAGCCCTTGGCTTTCATGCGCTTAAGGGGTGGCCAGAACCCATCGAAGTGTTCGGCTTGATTGATATAATGCTTTGATGAGGCCCTATCTCAAGCCAGCTCCGGTTTCGTGATGAATCCAAAGAACATGTTTTGGGTCGAAAGAAAGATTGGCTGATGGCAGTCTGAAGAGGAAGCTCCGCTTGGATCAACAGATGTTCTTCGCTGAGTGCATGTCGCTAGATTGAACCAAATCAATAATGAATCAGTGAATCCTTCCAATGTTTCTGAGATTTTGATTGGGTTTAGTGAGTTG
The DNA here is from genome assembly GCA_040260695.1 of Synechococcus sp. SFB_27S_18OctNov_coas_78. Classification (GTDB taxonomy): domain Bacteria; phylum Cyanobacteriota; class Cyanobacteriia; order PCC-6307; family Cyanobiaceae; genus Parasynechococcus. Next base: position 21,096 of record JBDQPG010000029.1, read on the forward strand.
AAGAATTATTTTGCTGAGGATGAGATTAAATCGTTCTCAACTTTTTGCTCTTGTCAAGAGATAGGGGTAAATGCTCCTGTTATGTCTGAGGGTGAGCCTGCGGACTGTTTGATGTATGTCATCAGTGGGCGGGCGCGTGTGATTTCAGAAGGTATTCAAATAGGGTCTATTGAAGTGGGTGATTTTGTTGGTGAAGGGATGTTTTCCTCTGAAGATGTTCGTTCGGCGAGTGTTGAAAGCCGTCGAGCCATCGATTGTTGCGATATTTACCCTTGAAGATTATGCACTATTTATTGCAAAATATGTTGACCTTGCTTTTACGTATAAGAAGTATTTTGATGCCGTTGGCTTAAGGCGTGGAGATCAAAAGCAGGGCCTTCTGTTTAGGGACGACAAGAAATATCTCGCCTTAATTGCCTATAATGAGATGAAACTATCCTTGGCTCAATTTGTTAGGTACCATGCTAAGTCTATCGGTCAATTTCCGTTGGTTGCTACCGGCACAACTGGGATGATGCTTTGTCGGGAGACGGGTTTAGTTCTCGGTCGAAAAGTTGCATCTGGTCCTTTGGGTGGTGATCAGGCGATCGGAACATTGATTTCAATCGATAATGTTTGTGGGGTCATTTTCTTTCGGGATCCGTTGTCGGCTCATCCGCATCATGCTGATATTGAGGCTTTAGGAAGGCTTTGTGATGTGTATCAAATTCCCTTTGCAACGAACCCTGGGACGGCGGAGGCAATTCTTCAATATTTGGTCGCGAATGACTCCCATGCGGATGTAAAAAATCAGGTGTTAGAGAATTATCGAAATCAGCAGGGCCAGGTTTTGAAGGCAGTGAATCAATAGAATGGTTTGCGGTTTAGTTTCCTCATATTTTTCTTTTTGATATAGCTTGAGGCTTTGGGCAGTGATTTTTTGACCTATTAATTGATGCTGTTGGGCTCTCGTTGTTGCCCTATAAATATGTCTTGGTTGTGGCTATCGTGCTCTTTCGCTTTGTTTGGGAGCGACGGTATTCTTCCTTGGACACGCGGTGGATTGGATAGCAGAAACAAATTGCTGTTCCGCAAGCTCTGTTTCATAGAATTGGAGGGCTTCGAAGACGCTCACGGCCGATGGCGGAACCTGCAGTAACCCAACTGCCTTGGGAGGCCGTGATCGGTCTTGAGACCCATGTGCAGCTCGGCACAGACAGCAAGATTTTTACGGCTGCGTCCACCACCTTTGGCGATGAGCCCAACACCCATATCGACCCCGTCGTCTGTGGTTTGCCAGGCACATTGCCAGTGCTGAACCAGAAGGTGCTCGAGTATGCCGTTAAAGCGGCGATGGCCCTCAATTTGAACATCGCTGAGCACAGCAAATTCGACCGTAAGCAGTATTTCTATCCAGATTTACCCAAGAACTACCAGATCTCTCAGTTCGATCAGCCGATTGCAGAGGAGGGTTGGATCGAGGTGGAGGTGGCTGAAAAAGGTAAAGACACCTATTTGAAAACGATTGGGATTGAACGGCTACATATGGAAGAGGATGCCGGCAAGCTTGTGCATGCCGGCAGCGATCGCCTCGCGGGGTCGACCCATTCGCTGGTGGATTACAACCGCGCTGGCGTGGCTCTAGCGGAAATCGTGAGCAAGCCCGATCTTCGTACGGGCCGTGAAGCTGCCGAATACGCCTCTGAAATCCGGCGGATCATGCGTTATCTGGGGGTGAGCGACGGCAACATGCAGGAGGGCTCCCTTCGCTGTGACGTCAATATTTCGGTGCGTCGAGGCCCAGATGCTCCCTTTGGCACAAAGGTGGAGATCAAGAACATGAATTCCTTTTCTGCCATCCAGAAGGCTGTTGATTACGAGATCAAACGCCAGGTGAAGGCTTATGAGGCGGGCGAGCCCGTGGTGCAAGAAACCCGTCTGTGGGATGAAGGCAAGCAGCTCACCAAGAGCATGCGTAGTAAGGAGGGCGCCAGTGACTACCGCTATTTCCCAGACCCCGATTTGGGCCCGATTGAAGTCAGTGCCGAACAGCGTGAGGGCTGGCGGGCTGAATTGCCTGAGCTACCTGCTGCGAAACGCCATCGTTATGCCGACGATTTGGGCTTATCCCAATACGACGCACGGGTGCTCACCGATGAGCGCCAAATGGCGGATTACTTCGAGGCGGTTGTGAATGCTGGAGCGGACGCCAAGCTTTCCTCGAATTGGATCACCGGTGATCTCGCGGCTTACGTCAATAGCAATCGCCTGAGCTTTTCTGAATTGCCGTTCCGTCCGGAGCAGTTGTCGGAAATGGTGCAGCTCATTGATGGCGGCAAGATCAGTGGAAAGATCGCCAAAGAAATCCTGCCGGAATTGTTGGAGAAGGGCGGTTCACCCAAAGCGATGGTTGATCAGCGCGGTTTGGGAATGATCAGCGACCCCGCGGCGATCACCGCAATCGTGGAGGAGCTTTTGGCAGCGCATCCAGAGGAGGTGGAAGCATTCCGTGGAGGCAAGAACAAACTGCAGGGCTTCTTTGTGGGGCAATTGATGAAGAAGACCGGCGGCAAGGCCGATCCGAAGTTGGTGAATCAGATTTTGAGTCAGAAGCTGAAGGGTGGATGACGTTGTCCAGCGCCATCCCGGAGGCCTGGCGGACGTGGTTAATCCACAACCGCGATCGTGGTTGCGCGCGCAAGGACCTAGTCGAACGGGCCCTGGCCCAGGGATATTCCCTGGAGGCGATCGACGCGATCCTTGATACGCCTCCTCTGAGAGGGGCAGAACTGGCTTTTAAGGATGGGCTTGAGCCGCCGGATTGGTCGCAGTGGTTCAATGCACCGGTTACGAATCCTCGGCTTCAGCCGCAAGCCCTGAAAGTGCCGACGCCACAAGCCCAGCTGTATGAACTGCCGTCTCTGCTGTCCCCTCAGGAATGCCAGGAGTTGATTGAGGCCATCAACACGGCGTTGTTGCCGTCTACGGTCACCCGTGGCAGCAATGACTACCGCACCAGTCGCACATGTCATCTGCGTCACCACCACCAAGATCTCTCACGCCGTTTGGATCAACGTTTTGCGGATTTGTTGGGGGTTGATCCACGTTTTTCGGAACCAATCCAGGGGCAGCGATATGACTCTGGCCAGTATTTCAAGGAGCACACCGATTGGTTTTCGCCTGGTACCAAAGAATTTGATGACAATACGAGACATGGTGGGCAGCGAACCTGGACGGTGATGGTGTATCTCAACGCTGTTGAATCTGGCGGAGAGACGTTGTTTAAATATCTCAATCAATGTTTTGTTCCTAGTCCTGGATTAGGTTTGGTTTGGAATAATCTTCAAGCGGATGGTGCTCCGAACCGCTACACATTGCATGAAGCGATGCCGGTTGAAGTTGGAAGTAAGTGGGTGATTACTAAGTGGTTCCGAGCGCAGACCGGTCGGAATGGCTGAAATGAATTAGATGGAGACCAATATATGCAGTGATAATGAGTAATTGATTAGAACTCTGCCTGGGAAGATTCTTAGCTGTGCCTTGATATTTAAGAGTTTTAAACTGAATTGATTTGTCTTGAGTGGCGTGCTTGCGATATTTGCTCATAGGAGCAAATCAACCTGAGCCCCAAGATTGTCATGGGGGCCGCTGTTGTTGATGACCTGATCGGCGCGACGCGCTTTCTCGTCGAGTGGCCATTGCGCTTCGATGCGTTGTTTCGCCTCGACTTCGCTGAACTTGTTGCGTGCCATCAAGCGTTCTTTTTGCTGCAGTGGAGTGCAATGAACGACCCAAATTTCGCTGCACCACCCCTCCAGACCTGCCTCAAACAGGAGAGGAATCATCAGGATCACGACTGGAGTGTTGTGCAGGGATTGAACTGCTTCATCAAAACGTTGCCGAACAATGGGATGGACAAGTTGTTCGAGCCAGTTCCGTTCGTGGGGATCGTTGAACACGATTGAGGCCAGGCACGCGCGGTCAATCGCTGAGGACAGCTCAGTTTTGACCCGTTTGCCGTAGCGCGCCAAAACGGCGTTGCTTGCGGATGTTCCTGGGGAGAGGGCCTCTTTTGCATAGGCATCTGCATCCAAGACTGGATAGCCGCGATCCTCCAGCAATGCCGCAACAGTGCTTTTTCCGCTGGCAATTCCACCGGTGAGCCCGATGCGTCGCTGGGGCGGCCAATCGCCAAACGTCATGGTGGCGGAGGAAGATGAATGAAGTCTCTCTTGCCGACGCGGCTGAAGCGATGGCTTCTATTTGGTCTCCCGTCGATGGCGGGGTTACGGCGCCGAACGGTTTTGAAGCGGCAGGGATCACAGCGGGCCTGAAGCCTTCGGGCCGTCCAGATCTGGCCTTGATTGTGGCCCCAGAGCAAGCGGTGTGTGCTGGCACGTTTACGACTTCAGTGGTGCGGGCGGCTTGTGTGGATCTTTGCGCTGAACGCCTGTCCAGTCGTGATGGTCAGGTGCGGGCGGTTTTGATCAATTCGGGCCAGGCCAATGCCTGTACCGGGGACCGTGGGTTGGTGGATAGTCAGCGAGCGACGCATGTTGTTGCCGACCATCTGGGCCTTGATCCGGAATCGGTGCTGATTTGCTCCACCGGTGTCATCGGTGTGCCGATTCCGATGCCAGTGTTGCTGTCTGGCTTGGATCCCCTCGTGGCTGCTCTGTCCGACGGCGGTGGAGCGGCGGCTGCGCAGGCGATCCTCACCACAGACCTTGTTGAGAAACAGGCTGCTGTTCAGGCCGAGTTGGGGGGACGCATGGTGCGGATTGGCGGGATGGCCAAAGGCTCTGGAATGATCCACCCGAACATGGCCACGATGCTCGGTTTCTTCAGCTGTGACGCTGGAATGGATTCGGGGCTTTGGCGGGCGATGGTGCGGCGGGCGGTCCATCTGTCGTTTAACGCCATCACCGTCGATGGCGACACCAGCACGAATGACACGGTGTTGGCCTTCAGCGCTGGTGTGCCCTTGGCGGTTGAGCACCATGCCGCGCTGGAGGCCGGTCTGATCAGCCTGATGCAGCAATTGGCTCAAGCGATTGCCCGGGATGGTGAAGGGGCCACCTGCCTGATGGAAGTTCTGGTTGACGGTGCGGTGGATGAGGCAGCGGCCCTGCGTGTTGCGCGCACCGTGTGTGGATCCTCTCTTGTAAAAACAGCTGTGCATGGCCGTGATCCGAATTGGGGCCGGATTGTTGCCGCGGCGGGTCGGGCCGATGTGGCCTTCGCCCCCGAAGCTGTGGAGCTTTGGATTGGCCCCCATCAGCTCATGGCTCGGGGCGAACCGTTGGCGTTTGATCGTGATGCTGCCAGTGATTCCCTTCGCCAAGAGACGGTTCAGATCCACTTGCGCCTCGGGAATGGTTCCGGTGAAGGTCGCGCTTGGGGATGTGATTTGTCGGATCAATA
>JBDQPG010000078.1:0-6291 GCA_040260695.1 Synechococcus sp. SFB_27S_18OctNov_coas_78
AACACCTTTCATGCCCTCATTAAACCCTTTAATTCGTCACAGTTAACTCGCTGATTCCGGCCTTTCGGACCCAACTGGCGAGTGCCTCGATGTCGTCCCGATCAGGAATGCAAATGCATCCAGTTCCTGGATAACAGCGGTGAATACCCAAGGCACTGCGGGTGGTATCAAAACGTGGATGTAAATCGAACCAAAGGTCATTGCCCCAGGGCTCCGGCGCCCCAAGTCGATAAATCCCAGCCGGCAAAGGAGCGGCATTCCCCGGACTCCACAAGCGATCAGCCGTTTGCCGTTGCGCAATTCCACTCGCCGCCTTCCAACTTGCAAGCCGAGTTGAATCACGGTGCAATTCCACAGCCCAAACGCTGTTTCCATCGGGGAAAACATCGTCCGTGCGGTGAGTTGTGAGCCGCAAGGTCTCGCCGTTAAGGCGAAGATCGGCTGAAGGGCCCCGTTGCCCAGGGAGAACGACAGCATTCAACCCAGGGTTTTGGGGAGCAATCTCCGACTGCGGAGGACGCGTTCTCGCCGGCTGCGTGCAGCCAAGACAAGACAGCAAGAGCCCCAATAGTGCCAATTTCATCGTCTGAATCGGTATGGACATCACGGATCGATGAACACTGGCACGATGCGCTGCAGTCATAGACCAGGCCCTTGGAGGTTGTTGATCTCTTTCCACGCTCCATTCTCAAGGGCGAGTTGCCAACCCCACTGCTGGAGGAGCTTCTGGCATTGGGAACCAAGGTGTTGAAAAATCCGGAATCCAATCCTGATGCGTCCTTAAAGCTGGCTGGTCAGCTCAGTCAACAACGGGAATTAAGACCCAACCAGCCCGGGGTTCAGCCTCTCATCGAAGACCACCTCCTACCTGGGTGCGAGCGATGGATTCGCCATGTCATCGATCGCCAGCCACCCCAAGGGCGTGGGCCATGGGTCCAGGGTAGGTACCACCTAAAACTCATCGACCTTTGGTTGAATTGCCAAATCGCTGGCGACTACAACCCCACCCATACCCACGGCGGCAGCTTCTCAGGAGTGATTTTTTTAAAAACTCCTCCCCAGATCACCGCCAACAGTTTTGACGGACAACTGTGTTTTCACGGACCAGAAGAGTGGCATTTGCAGTCGTTCCGCACAGGGATGGCCCATTACGTTCTTCCCGTACCTGGTGAGTTTTATATCTTCCCGGCGTGGCAACCCCATTCCGTGATGCCCTTTCGTGGGGATGGTGAACGCTGGTCCTTAGCCTTCAATGCAACAGCCATTCCTGGTCCACCAAGAGCGCAAGCCATGGGGAATATCTCCCTATCCAATCAGCGGCCCATGGTGCAGGGCTTCTAACGGAATCTGTCAAGATGACACGATGAACAAGCTCGAATCAATGGATCCAAACAGTTCCCTGATCGAAGCTCGCGAGATTGCCGAAACCATTGAACATCTCTCGACTCAACTAAAACCGGATGTCATTCGGGCAGCACGAAAGGACAAGGAAGGACGACTTTATTTAGATCGTATTGAATATGCCCTTGGTACCATCGGAAAGGCATTGATCCTCACCGATTACACCATCGATGAGGAAAAAGATATCGACAAACTTGAAGCATTCCGAGAGTCACAACAGCATATGAATTGAACCCATCACCCCATTACTCCACTTCATCGTCGCTTTCAACGATCTGCTGCCAACCACTGCACCAGTGATTGGCATTGTTGAGATCGGACCACAGAACACGTTCTCGATGGGCTGGGTCCAGAACCGCCGATAGCTCAACCCAGCGCTGATCCCCCTTCCCTCCTTGGGTCACGAGCTGAAAATGGCGATACCCCCCTACGGCCTGTTGGCTTGTCCAAGCCTTGGCTGGATGCCAAGCCATTAGGCATCCACAAAAACCTGATCAACCGTGCTTTCCAGCACATGCCCAGATGAGGCAATCGTGTCTTTGTGATCATCCATAAACTGAGCCATCACACCGGGTTTGGCCTGCATCACCGCACAAATTTTGGTGGGGTCATCCAGACTCACCCCGCGATACAGCGATGTAATCCCAGCCATTTTTTGAAGCGGTCGTGATGCGTCATAGGTCTTGACCCATTCGCTGAACGGTTTCGTGATGGTGAATGTGAGCACGTGGGTTTCCATTCAGCCAAGAAAACGAACGTTCGGACCGTATCACCGCTGTCGAGGGGCATCGAGCACGTCTTTGGGCAGGATCACACGATCCAATCTTTCCACAATGTGTTTGGGTTCAATCTTGGTAGGAGCTCTCATTAGTCGTTACTATTGAGAACAGCTATCCAATGCCGGGTGTCGCCGTCATCAGTGCCGAGTCCTGACGACGGATCCCTCGAAGATGGGCTCCATCAAGACGGACGACGGCTCACCCCCCAGCGCAAGCGGGTGCTGGAGCTGTTTGAACTGCGCGGTGCAGGCTGCCATCTCAGTGCTGAAGAGGTGCATCAGCAACTGTTGGATCTCAAACTCAAGGTGTCCCTGGCCACGGTGTATCGCACCCTGCGACTGCTGGCCGACATGGGCTTTCTGCAGGAGCTGGAACTCAGCGAAGGGGGGCGCCGGTTTGAATTGGCCGATGATGACCACAGACACCACCACCACGTGGTTTGTGTCCGTTGTGGACGCACCGAAGAATTTGAAAGTGATTCAGTTCTTGCCGCCGGGGCAGAAGCCGCAGCGAAACTGAACTTCAAATTGATTGAATCAAGCTTGAACGTCAGGGCAATCTGCGTTGACTGTCAAAACTAAAACCAGTTAATACTGCGGATGCTCGTTACAAGGCATCCAGTAACGGTCGCCCATGCGATGAACGCCCACGCAACCGAGTTTTGCGGCCTGTTCTTCAGCCTGCTCCCGTGAGGGATAGGCGAGATAGCGGGGGTTTGTGGTCGAGCGGATTTGAATCAAGCCCATGCTCATCGGTCCAGCTGTTAACACGCCCATGGTGTTGAACCCCACCGCAATCAGCCCCATGCCCACGATTGCGGCATTGAACACACCCATGGCGACAACACCAATCGACACCACCCCCATCGGCACCACGCCAATCGAGATCACACCCATCGGCACGATGCCAATGGCAATCGTTCCCATCGGTGCAATACCGATGGCAACCCGCTTCGGATTGCTGCCGCAATCACCACCCACTTTCATTGAATCAATGTCCGTGGTGTGAATTGGCATCGGAGTGCTTCGCACAAACCATCCACATCTCCCCCATGCGATGGGCCCCTTCACAACCAAACCCTGGGGCAGCAGCTTGAGCTTCAGCTTCGGTTTTAAACATCGCTTGCTTGGGCTGATCGTGCTGGGCATTCACGGTTGCACCCAGAAGCACAAGAGCGCAGGCGCTGATCATCAGTCGGAGGGACACCATGCGCTGAACGACTGCTTCAAACCACCATCATGCCCAGCTGGGTTGATCAGGATTGAAGAGCACCGCCACAGCTTGATCCGGCACCAGCCGTACAGCCGAAACAATGGCGACCGGTGTGAATGGACTCACCACTGAGGTTCACCTGATGATCAAGCAGGTCACGCAAATGACGGATCGCGCCGAAGCGTGGCAATGAAAGCTGTTGGTTGAAGTCGCAGTCATAAAGAGACCCCTCCCAATCAACGCTCACAAGCTGTCGGCACATCACCGTCTCAAGATTGGTGGAATTGTGCGCCTGTTCAAGCAGCTGCCAATAGTTGTCCAGTTCGCCGTTGAGTTCCAGTTGGCGCGCAAAACGCTGGATCGGCATGTTGGCCAACGTGAGTAAACGATCAAATCGAAGACCACGTTTCGCTAACTCCCGCTTGTAATCAGCCTCAAGGGTGGCTTGAGGCGGAGGGAGTGCTGCACCAAGCGGGTTGTACACCAAATCAAGTTGCCGTACTGGGTCGCCGCTGCCGTAGCCCAGTGCATTGAGTTGATGAAGGCCCTGAATGCTTCGCTCAAAAACGCCATCACCGCGTTGATGATCAACGTTGTCTGCGGTGTAGCAGGGCAACGATGCCGTTACCGCAACACCCTGCTCCGCCAAAAATTCAGCCAGATCTTCATGGCCTGGTTCATTCAAGATCGTGAGATTGCAGCGGTCGATCACTGCCACTCCTGCCGACCGCACCTCAGTCACCAGCGTCCGAAAACCAGGGTGTAATTCCGGAGCCCCGCCGGTGAGGTCTAAACAACCAATGCCATGCCGACGCAGCACCAAAGGGATGAGCTCTAAAAGCTCCGGGGCCATCATTTCAGTGCGGGTGGGCCCGGCATTGACATGGCAATGGGCGCAGCTTTGGTTGCAGCGGTAGCCCAAGTTGACCTGAAGTGTGGTCAAAGCAGCCCGTTGCAATGGTGGAAACAGTGCAGGGCTGACGGTCAATGGGAACTCACTCCTAAGAATCTGATCTGATTAGATCGTGGCAGGACTTGAGGTACGTTGAGCGGCTAATTGGCAGAACCAGTTGATGTATTGCTCCGGCCCTGCCGTCATCAACACATCAATTCGCAGCGGGTCGTCGGGATCTGAAATACCCGTAAGGGCTGGATCAGACAGGCTTGGGCGATCAACTTCGCCATGGCTACTGTCAACCAGAACCACTCGGTTGTCTTTCCCACTCCAGGCGCCCAAGGCTTGAAGCAAGGTTAGAAATCCACGATCGCTTCCACCGCGCAACCAGGTGGCACCGTCGGCAGAAGGATTGGAGGTGACCGTGTCACCCACTCCAACAAGCAATGGCATCCGCTCCGCCGGGATTCGATCCTGCACAAGCTTCAACAACGCGTCATGGTTTTGAGGAGCGACGCGAACATTGAAATCGTCTCCGAAGGGCACCTCCCCATAACGACGGGCCATGTGCTGATTCAGCAGCACCAACAGACCGGCTTCTTTAATCGATCCACTCAGCATGAACTGAATGTCGGTGGTGCCCACATCCCCGGATGCAGCAGGTTTGATCCGCTCATGGCCCTGCTCATCACGGCCCAGGTTGGGAGCCACATGCAGAAAAAATGACCCCTCAAGACCCTGCTGCACCGCATCGGCCAGCAGCGTTTCCATCAGCCGCTGAAGCAGGGTCTGCATGGTGCGCTGCTTCTCAACATCATCTGGAATCACAGCAAAGATTCCATTGAGGTTCACCGTCGGAGACACCTGGGTGTCCAAGACGGCTGCATGGGCAAGCTGAGCGATCTGCTCCAACGAATACTGAGGAAAAATCTCCGGTAAGCCGTCTTTCAACAACGCTTCCATCCGTGAGGGAGCCCCGGCCAGAAACGCGATCTCTGCCTCACTCACGCCCGGATGGCTGAGGTGGCCATGGCGATCCTGAAATTGGACCCCACCGGCGGCAAGTCCGCGCAGGTACAACCCGGCATGAGCCGGATCTGGATCGCCACCAAACGCCTGCTCCACAAGCCGATTCACACCGCGGCGTCCCTCGTGCTCACCATTGGTGAGCACAGCAAAAGTGTCTCCCAGCTGAGCCGCAGCCATCACATAGGCCCCATCCATCTGCCGTGTCAGTGGATCATTCACCAGCTGCATGCAGACCCCGTCGAGGTCTTGGACGATCAGCAGGTCGTCAGCCACCGCAAGCTCATCAAGCAACTGATCCGAGCTAATGCGTTTTGAGTTATCAAATTCAGTCATAGCAGCAGTCTTGCGACGGTTAGGGAGAATGAACGGACTGAGCGAAGTAGGTGCAGAGTGAATTCATAATATTAATCCTCAACAAGATCGGTTATTGACAATAAAAACAAATTTAGCCCCTAGCTAAAATTAATATCAACATATTCACCACAGCAAACAAAACAGTCGAAAGCATTAGAGATGCAGGCGATCGTCCAAAAAGCACGGTTAAAATGTGGACGATCGGGGATGTGTAGCGCAGCGAACTTAACAAAAGGCAGCACCATCCTTGAGGAGGCTGTTCCCAATTGCAAATGGAGATCTTCACCAATGCTGTTGATCTGGAGATCTTTAAAAAGCGATCGCGGCTGCGTAAGTAGAGAGTGAAACAAACAACTACGGACCAAAGCAGAGCAGGGCAGGGCAAGCCAATGGATGTGCAGCGCACGGAGTACTGGGGCAGACCAATCTTCACTGGTTATACAAACGTTGCAGAGCCTGTGACCAAGCTCACAGGGCCGTTTGTCTCAGATCATCTCCCCTGCCATGGATTCCGGTGATGGTGTGTTCATCGGGGGAAACACAACTCTCCCCACAACACTCTCACCGGATCAAAACCATGGGCATCCTCAACAACGGCTCCACCTTCTCCGTTCGCACCTT
>JBDQPG010000020.1:0-34359 GCA_040260695.1 Synechococcus sp. SFB_27S_18OctNov_coas_78
CTAGTAAGTGCAAGACGGCCACCCAAGCCAGAACCAGGGTTAGTGGTGTTAATCAAGCGTGGCGATTGCCAGCCCGTCGGGCTAAAACCCTGCAAACCAAGAAAGAACCCTCCAGGCTCTAACCCAGCAATCAGTTGCTCACCCAGAGGGATTAAATCAAGCTGATCTGACTTGGCATGGAAATTACCTTGCACCGGAGTGGTGACGGACCCAAGCGTCATCGTTCCGCGTAAGTCGACGATTTGACCCATCGCCTTGAGATCAGACAAGTCCAGGGTCACATCAACCATGGGACTCCCATCAAACGGCTGATAGGTGCCGCACCATTGACGCGGAAGAGTCGCCACCAGGTCTGCTGCCCGAGCAACTGGGTCAAAACTTTCAACCTGTTGCTGATCGACCTCAATGGGAATCGCCAACTGAATGGGATCGAGAGGCAGCTGAGGATTGCTTTGAAACGGCACCTGACTGCCAACAGGTAAATCCATGGCAAGCAGGAAAGGCATGGAAGACAAGGGATGATGGATGCACGGTAGGCCCTTTTGCTCAGACGCGTCATGGTTTCCACCTCCCCCGAATCTGACCCCTTGACCATTGGCGGCCGCCTTTTCAGCAGCCGCTTATTGACCGGCACAGGCAAGTATTCGGCGATCGACGTTATGCAAAGCAGCCTCGAACGCTCCGCCTGCGCAATCGTGACCGTGGCAGTGCGACGGATTCAAACAGGGGCCGCCGGACACACCGGATTGATGGAAGCCATCGATTGGTCGCGCATCTGGATGCTCCCCAACACTGCGGGATGCACCGATGCCGACGAAGCCGTTCGCGTCGCCCGACTCGGGCGAGAGCTGGCCAAATTGGCAGGCCAAGAGGACAACACCTTCATCAAGCTGGAGGTGATCCCAGACAGTCGACACCTCTTGCCTGATCCGATCGGGACGCTTCAAGCCGCCGAAACCCTTGTGAAAGAAGGTTTCACGGTGCTGCCCTACATCAATGCAGACCCTCTCCTTGCGAAGCGGTTGGAGGATGTGGGTTGCGCCACAGTGATGCCTCTCGGCTCCCCGATTGGTTCAGGACAGGGACTCAATAACGCCGCCAATATCGCCTTAATCATCGAGAACGCCAGAGTTCCCGTCGTTGTTGATGCCGGCATTGGTGTCCCCAGCGAGGCGGCCCAGGCGATGGAGATGGGGGCTGATGCCGTCCTCGTTAATAGCGCGATCGCCATGGCTGGGGGGTCTCCAGCCATGGCTGAAGCCATGGGCAAAGCCGTCATCGCGGGTCGCATGGCATTCCGATCAGGCCGCCTACCGCGACGCAGCCAAGCTTCCGCAAGCTCTCCAACCACAGGACTGATTTCAGGTAAAGACACATGAAGGGAGATCAAGCCTGCTTCACAAACCATGGCGCTAAGCAATTCAACTCATAAGGTCCGGTCAGTCACTTCGGATCCATGCAGGTCACCACGGAAGACGGCGGTCTCTTGAACGCTTTTGCCAAGGAACCCCGCATGGAAGTCATGGATCAAAACACCAGCCAGGAGCGCAATCGCAGCTCGCTCATGATGCTGATCGGCGGTTCTGTTTTGGTGCTCGGCCTCATTGGAATAACGATGGCCATCAGCTGACCAAACAGGAGCAAAAAAATCCCTGTAGTAGCTTGCCTCAACTGAGCGTTTTGCTCGTTCCAGCAGGAGTTTGGGGTGAAGGTTCTCGTTCTCGGCGGTGACGGCTTCTGTGGCTGGCCCTGTGCTGTGAACCTGGCGGATCAAGACCATGAGGTCTTGATCGTGGATAACCTCAGTCGCCGCAAGATCGACGTCGACCTGGAAGTCGATTCCTTAACGCCAATCACAAGCATTGGTGAACGCCTCAAGACCTGGGAAGAGATCGGTGGCAAACCGATGCGATTCATCCATATGGACGTCGCCCACGAATATCAGCGCTTACTCGATTTATTGCGCGACGAACAACCGGACTCCGTTGTTCACTTCGCTGAACAACGAGCCGCTCCCTATTCCATGAAGAGCAGCGCCACCAAGCGCTACACCGTCGATAACAACGTCAACGGTACCCACAACCTCTTGGCCGCCATTGTGGAGTCCGGCCTCGACATCCACGTGGTGCACCTCGGCACAATGGGTGTCTATGGGTATGGATCCCATCGTGGGGCCACCATCCCTGAGGGATACCTCAAGGTTGAAGTGCCTCAACCTGATGGCAGCCGCTTCGAGGAGGAAATCCTCCACCCGGCAAGTCCTGGCAGCGTTTATCACATGACCAAAACGCTGGATCAGCTGCTCTTCCTCTACTACAACAAAAACGACAAGGTCCGCATCACAGACCTGCACCAAGGCATCGTCTGGGGCACGAACACCGACGCCACCGATCGCGATCCACGCCTCACCAACCGCTTCGACTACGACGGCGACTACGGCACAGTGCTAAACCGCTTCCTCATGCAGGCCGCCATCGGCTATCCGCTCACCGTTCATGGCACTGGCGGGCAAACCCGCGCTTTCATTCACATCCGCGACTCCGTGAAATGCGTACAGCTGGCCCTCGACAATCCACCTGAGCAGGGGGAGCGGGTCAAAATCTTCAACCAAATGACAGAAAGCCATCAGGTGGGCGAACTCGCGAAGAAGGTGGCTGCTCTGACTGGAGCAAAAGTGAACAACTTGCCGAATCCTCGGAACGAAGCGGTTGAAAACGATTTGATCGTTGATAACCGCTGCTTTATCGAACTCGGCCTCAATCCCACCACGCTCGACGACGGGCTGCTGAAGGAAGTTGTTGAGATTGCGACCAAGTACGCCGACCGCTGTGATCGCAATCGCATTCTTTGCACCTCGGCTTGGACCAAGGATCAAGCCAAGGCCATTGGCAACGCCTCCTGAATCAGGCCTCTCCTTTGAAAATCGCCTTCTTCACTGAAACCTTTCTCCCCAAGGTCGACGGCATCGTCACCCGCCTCACCAAAACGGTGAAGCATCTCGTGGATGCCGGCGATGAGGTGGTGGTGTTTTGCCCTGAAGGCTGTCCAAACGAGTACATGGGTGCCCGCCTCGTGGGCGTTCCGGCGATGCCTCTGCCCCTGTACCCCGAACTCAAATTGGCCTTACCGCGACCCGCCGTTTCAGAGGCCATCGACACGTTCCAACCCGACCTCATCCATGTGGTGAATCCAGCTGTGCTGGGCTTAGGCGGAATTTGGTTGGCCAAGACGAAAAATATTCCGTTGGTCGCTAGCTATCACACCCATCTCCCGAAATACCTTGAGCACTACGGCATGGGCATGCTCGAACCCTTGCTCTGGGAATTGCTCAAGGCCGCTCACAACCAGGCCCTGCTCAACCTCTGCACCTCGACGGCGATGGTGCAGGAACTCAGCGACAAAGGCATCCAACACACTGCGCTCTGGCAGCGCGGGGTCGATACGGAGCTTTTCCGTCCTGCCTTGAGAGGTGCTGCAATGCGGCAACGCCTACTCGGAAGCCATGACGATCGTGGCGCTCTGCTGCTCTACGTCGGTCGGCTCTCAGCGGAGAAGCAGATTGAACGGATTCGTCCCGTCCTCGAAGCCCTACCCGATACCCGCCTTGCTCTTGTTGGCGACGGGCCCCATCGTCAGCAACTGGAAAAGCACTTCGCCGGCACAGCCACCACCTTTGTGGGTTATTTGGCAGGGGAAGAATTGGCCAGCGCTTACGCCAGTGGCGATGCTTTTCTTTTCCCGTCCAGCACAGAAACCCTCGGACTCGTGCTGCTCGAGGCCATGGCAGCAGGTTGTCCAGTGGTGGGTGCCAACCGGGGGGGCATTCCCGACATCATCACGGACGGCATCAATGGCTGTTTGTACGAACCGGATGGGGCCGATGGTGGTGCAGCCAGCTTGATTCAAGCGACGAGACGGTTGCTGGGCAACGACTCAGAGCGTCGGGCCCTGCGGAATGCAGCACGATCCGAAGCGGAACGCTGGGGCTGGGCTGGCGCCACAGAACAACTGCGAGGCTATTACCGCGACGTCCTCAGCCAAGGGGTGATGAACGCTGCTGCCTGAATGCACCAAAAGCATCCGTAGAACTGGATAGAGCCCCCAGGCTCAACCTTTCCTTCGCGATTGTTCCCAGACCGCCAGAACTTTCTTCGCCATCGGCAACGCATGAACGGAACCACCACCAGGCGTGTTCTGGGCGAAGGCCACTACAACAATTTGGCCATCTGGATAGGGGGCATAACAGCCAAACCAGGCATGATCCGGTCCACCGGTGCTGTCTTCGGCCGTACCCGTCTTTCCTGCCGCAGGGGGAATCCCTGGGCCGTTCAACCCATAGCCAGTGCCGTCTTCCACCACCTTGCGCAAACCCGTTCGGATGGTGTTCAACGTGGATCGCTTCATCAGGACCGCACGGCGGTACTTCGGTGCCATCCAATCAATCTCGCCCTTGGCCAGATGCGGCGTGACCAACCAACCACCATTGGCAAACACGGCATAGGCACGAGCTAACTGCAGTGGTGTGATCTGCACCACCGACTGACCAATGGATGCACTGGCCATGTCTTCAGGGATCCAAGGCGTACTGCCTGGATCTGCCCAACCGCGGCCTTGTTCGGCCCAATCTTCATCACCGACAAGACCCACACTTTCTTCCCAATCGATCTCGATCCCAGTTTTTTGCTGGAAACCCAGCTGATCGGCCGCCTTTTTTAGGGCTCTCGACCCCACCCCAACGCCAACCTGATAAAAAAACGTATTGCTCGAGAAGCGCAGCGCGTCGGCGTAACCGATATGACCGAAACCAGCGCCATTGTGATCGGGGAAACAATGACCGCCGTAGGTAATGCAAGCGGTGGTGTGCAGCTTGGTTTTCGGCGGAAACTTGCCGGATTCCATCCCCGCCATCGCGGTGACTGGCTTCCAAGTACTGCCTGGGTCATAGGGATTCATCGCCCGACTCAACAAGGGCTTTTTTGGATTTGAAAAGAGGGCGTCGTACTCCTTCTGAGTCGTGATCAACTTGGAAAAGAAATTCGGATCAAATCCAGGCTTGCTCGCCAACGCCAACACAGCACCCGTCTTGGCTTCAAGCGCCACGACTGCACCTCCAGGCTTGTCGGCCAACGCCTGCTCCGCAGCACGTTGCAAATCCAAATCCAACGTGAGTGTGAGATCTTTCCCCGATTCCGAAGGGCGATCACCGAGGTTGCGCTGCACTGCCCCCAGTGCATTCACCTCCAACATCTGACCGCCCCATTTGCCGCGCAGATGAGTTTCATAGGCCGCTTCGACTCCGGTCCGCCCAATGCGATCACGGATTTTGTAGCCACTCTCCACAAGGGTGTCGAACTCCGACTCCGTGATCGGCTGGGTGTATCCCAGAGCATGGGCGGCAAGGCTGCCATGGGGATAGAAACGCAAAATGTCGACGTCCACCTGCGCCCCAGGCAACCCCAAAGCCTGCTCACGAAAACGAAGAACCTGCTCCGGTTTGAGGTCCTGCATCAATGTCGTGCGGTAACCGTCTCGATCGGTCCCTCGCAGACGTCGCTGATCCAACAGGGTTGGGTCCAGATTCAAGAGTGACGCCAATCGATTCCGCAATGCAGGCCATTTGGCATCGCTCACCAGCCGCGGTTCGAGATAAAGGGAATAGGTGAGTTTGCTCGTCGCAAGAACTCGCCCTTTGCGATCCAAAAGCCGTCCTCGAATCGGCGACCGTGGAACCAGACGAATACGGTTCTCATCGGCCAATTCCTTAAACCTTGGTCCCTCCAGCAACTGCATCCACACCAGCCGGCTGACCATGGCGGAGCAAAACGCCAGCACCACAATCAAAAGAACAAGCGGCTGCTGACGTAATCCGGTGTGACGCTGCTGGACGGAAGCCATGCGTCAATCCGCTGGGAGAAGTCGACGTAACGCATCCAGGCGTTCCTCAATCCGTTGCAACGCCTGCGTCAGGTCGTCTCGCTCATCGGTGCCTGCCTGCGGCTCTTCAACCGAAACACTCACAGGCATCACTGGATTACCAAGTCCAGGACTGAAGGCATCTAGCTGCTCACGGACGTCGCGGGCGACAGGCTCACCCTCCTGCTTTAGATCGGCAATGGGATCAGCAGATCCCTCTGTGAAGACCTCTGCAACTCGGCCAGGTCCCCCCTGACGCGCCCGTTCGAACACCGCTAAGCCGACAGGAAGGACATCCTGCATCAGCGACAAACGCAGTTGATCCAGAGGATTGTCAGAACCGGAATCAGCGGCCATCGGGCCCAGTCAACGAACTCCAGTCTGTCCTGAAGGGAGCGCCAGTGTCGGACAGGCCGACTGAGCCGCTCCCAACGACCATCCAGCCACTCCTGATATCACCATCAGCATCACCAGGGGCACCAAGGCTTTTTGCGTGGCGCCCATTGCAATCCACTCACGCCATTCACGCCAGACGCGGCTGCGCTCATATCGACGGGTCTCGCGGCTCTCGTCTCGCTGACGTCTGCGAAGCGCTTTATCGACCCAACGCTCAAAGGCCCGCTTTTTGGTGATGGTCATCTTGCGTTCCACCTCCAACATCTGACCGGCACCCAATTCGGGATGAAAGGTGCTGATCAGATCAAGGCTTTTAAGGAACATCTCCACTGCTCCGTCGTAGACGGCAATTTGATGCTCATCCAAACCTGTCCAGTCGAGCTCTGGATAAAAACGACTGCGGTTGACGTTGGTCTGATCATCAGTGAGCTGACCGGGCTCCCTGAGCCATCGATCGGTGTTGCTGTCGAACCGACGCCAGTACAGAAATGGATTGAGGTAGATCGTGCGTCCACCCAACTGAATACTGTCCTTTTGCAACCGCCGCTGCAATTGCAGATCCTGCTGTTGAGACGCCGTCACAAAGCCAAAGCCGGTGGTCCAAGGTATCGGCGATCGACGCTGGTCGCCAGCACCTCACTCATGGTTTTTCGGCGGGCGATGGGCGTGCTCCGGAGTGGGGAAGTGCATTGCCACGGATGCGGTAGCCCCGTCGACGCAAAAAACGACAGAGCGCGGCCTGCTCTTGGGGGACGGTGATATCAAATTCAAAAAAGTTGCGGCGACCCGCGAAGTAACTGCGCAGATCAGCCTCATGCCGTTGCCAGGCCTCGTGCCAGTGCTGACGCAAGTCGTCCATCGTGAGATTTTGATCCTCAAACGCCAGCTGCATTCGTTTCAAATAGGTGCTGGCATATTTACCGTTGCGATGGTTCAAGCGGGAATCAACCCAACGGTTCACATCACGGGTGTTGTAGATAAAGCAAGATCCCGGATATTGCAGATCTAAAAGAGGAAAAAGGCGATAAGCATAGAACTCTCCACAAAGCTCCATATCGGTATATCCGCAGTAATGATCGACACCATCGAGGAGTGGACGCGAAAAAATAAAATTCGCCTGAATACGCTTTGCTAAGCGACCTTTGTCGTAATGAATTGAGCTGTAACCATTTTTATTGAGAAGCTTATTAAAGGATCGTGTTCCACATTTATTGTGGCCAATTAAAAAAATGCGACGAGACGATTCAGCCTGGAATGGATTACCTTCCTGACGCAAAGTTCGCCGAAGTGTCCAAGGCCAAGCCAACGGGGACATTATTCCCACTCAATCGTGCCGGGGGGCTTACTCGTGATATCCATCACCACCCGATTAACCCCCTTCACCTCGTTCACGATTCGATTCGAAATCGTCTCCATGAGGTCGTAAGGAAGACGCGACCAATCTGCCGTCATGCCGTCTTCACTGGAGACACAACGCAGCACGATCGGCCAGGCATAGGTGCGCTGATCACCCATGACACCCACAGAACGAACAGGCAATAAAACAGCAAAGGCCTGCCATATGTCGTGATACAGCCCGGCATCACGGATCTCCTCACGGACAATCAGATCAGCATCGCGGAGGCAGTTGAGCTTTTCATCGGTCACTTCTCCAAGGATTCGAATCGCCAGCCCAGGCCCAGGGAATGGATGACGCCTCACAATCTCCTCTGGCAGCCCCAAATTGCGACCCACTTTGCGCACTTCGTCTTTAAACAACTTGCGAAGTGGTTCCACCAACTTAAATCGCAGATCTTTTGGCAAACCGCCAACGTTGTGGTGGCTCTTGATCTTCACTGCCACACGCTCACCCGTTTTGGGATCAACATTGGTGCCTGCACTTTCAATCACATCGGGATAAAGCGTCCCCTGAGCCAAGTAATCAAACGGTCCGAGACGCTTACTCTCCTCCTCAAAAACCCGAATGAATTCAGTACCAATAATTTTGCGCTTGTCCTCCGGGTCAGTGACACCTTTAAGCTTGTCAATAAAACGCTTACGTGCATTGATATATTCCACATGAATGTTAAATTTTTGATCAAAAAATTCCATTAGGAATTCAGGCTCTCCTTTCCGCATAAAGCCCTGATCAATGAACATGCAGGTGAGCTGGTCACCAATCGCTTTTTTTAATAAAAATGCCAACGTTGAGGAATCAACACCTCCAGACAGGGCAAGTAGAACCCGTTTTTGTCCCACCTGTTCGCGCACCAAGGCCACCGCCTCATCAATGAAGGCATTGGTGGTCCAATCCGAATCACAGCCACAAATGTGATTCACAAAATTGCGAATCAGCGCCATTCCGCAGGTGGAGTGCACCACCTCTGGATGGAACTGCACGCCGTACAACTTGCGCTCAAGATGCGCGACCGCCGCTTCGGGGGTATTCGCCGTGTGGGCCAAACGGACGAAGCCGTCTGGCAAGGCCTTCACCGAATCGCCATGGCTCATCCACATCGTGGAGCCACTCTCCACATTGTTGAGCAGGTCGGTGGGATCATCCACCTCCAAAGGAGCCTTGCCGTATTCCGCCTTACCGGTGGCAGCCTCAACAGCACCCCCCAGCTGCTGAACCATCAGCTGCATGCCATAACAAACACCCAAGACCGGAATGCCGAGGTCCCAAATCGCGGGATCACAAACCGGTGCATGGTCGGCATAGACCGAACTGGGTCCACCACTCAGGATGATTCCCTTTGGTGCCATCCGACGCAGCTCATCCGCCGTCGTGCTGTATCCGATCACCACCGAAAACACTTCGGTTTCGCGAACACGACGGGCAATCAGTTCCGAATATTGAGAACCAAAATCAAGGATGACGATGGCCGGCTGACGCTGACCGTCGGACGAGGGCTGGGGCATCGATCCAGGAAGGTGTCGCGCTGCGACAAGCGTCAATGCATCAGCGTAAAGAAGCGCTCTTCCGCCACCGGCCCTCGCCAACGCAAATGACGGCTGCGATCAAACAGAACGGCACCGATCCGCATCGACCAATCGCCGTAGCGGGCCACATAAGCCTGGCTCCGTTGCTCAACGGCCGAGGCCAGCTGCAGCCCGAGCTGTTCTGCCACCGCTGGATTGAACGCGTCCAACGCCTTGAACGCCTGATCCACCGACGTGGCATGGCGGAGCAAACGCAACTGCTCTAGCGATAGCCCTGCATCGAGCCCAAGAGCTGTTAACACCTCCAAACGCCCATCGGCAAGGTGATGGTGTGTGTGGAAAATCCCACCCGCCAGTTTGATCAATTTGCCGTGATACCCCAATAACAAAAGGTTTTGGACGCCTGCCTCTGCCGCGGCCACGAGCACCGGACCCAGCCAATTCCCCACCTTGAGTAAGGGCGCCAATTGGGCCTGACGCGCCAGATCCAAACCATTTTCACCAATCACCAACACGAGATCGCCCTGGAATTCCGGATCGCCCGTGAGCTGGGCCAAATCCAACAACACCTGCTTCAACTGGTCTGGCGCTGCACTGCGCTGCACCTCCGCTTGGGTGCCAATCAAGGCCAGCCCATCCACCACCCCAAACGCCGCATTGCTCGTTCGCAACGCCAACTCGCGCCCGCGTGGCAACACAATTTCGACGCTGAGGCCACGATCCAAGGGCAAGAGATTCCGCTCAAGAAGATCGCGGGCATAGGCCGACACACAAAGATCCCCACCGGCACCCTTCGTGCCGACCCCGGCTCCCGCCGACAGCTTGAGCCCCGTCTGCTTGTCAGGTCTCCAAGACACACGAACCCAAATGTCCAAGTCACGGGTGAGGTCCAGCCCTGGGCCTGGATCGCAACGACTAATCGCCAAAGCCTGTTGACCACCATCCAGCCGAGCCGCTGAGATCACTGGCACCAGAAGGGGGCTGGGGCGGTCAGGGAGGGTCAGCGACGCCTGAGCGGCGAACGGCTGGCCAAGCAAAGCATCCAAGGACGCCTTCGCGGCGGCTGCAACCCAGACCGGGAGAGTCAGCCCTGAATGCACTGAATCTGGAGAGACGGTGTCGATGACGGATGTGGTGCTGTTTTCTAGAGTCGCGGATCGGCATTCCCCACGCCATGCAGGACAAGCTCACCTTGATGATTCCGGGCCCGACCCCGGTTCCCGAAACGGTGCTTAAGGCGATGGGACGTCATCCCATTGGTCACCGCAGCGGTGAGTTCCAAAGCATCGTGCGGCGCACGACGGAGCAGTTGAAATGGCTGCATCAAACCAGCAGCGACGTGCTCGTGATCACCGGCAGTGGCACGGCAGCCATGGAAGCGGGAATGATCAATACCCTCAGTAGAGGAGACAAAGTTCTCTGTGGAGACAACGGCAAGTTCGGTGAGCGCTGGGTGAAGGTGGCTCACGCCTACGGACTCGACGTGGACGTGGTCGCAGCGGAATGGGGACAACCGCTTGACCCAGAGGCGTTTCGGGCTGCGCTTGAAGCCGATACCGAGAAGCAAATCAAGGCCGTTATCCTCACCCACTCGGAAACCTCCACGGGCGTCATCAACGACCTTGAGACGATTGCGCGTCACGTGAAGGCGCACGGGACAGCCCTGACAATCGCGGACTGCGTCACCAGCCTCGGCGCTTGCAATGTTCCGATGGATCAGTGGGGACTGGATGTGGTGGCTTCCGGATCCCAGAAGGGATACATGCTTCCGCCTGGTCTTAGTTTTGTGGCGATGAGTGATCGCGCCTGGGAGGCCTATGCAACATCGAACCTTCCCAAGTTTTATCTGGATCTCGGGCCTTATCGGAAAACTGCTGCGAAAGACAGCAACCCCTTCACGCCAGCCGTGAACCTTTACTTCGGGCTGGAAGCGGCGCTCGACATGATGCAAAAGGAAGGGCTTGATGCCATTTTTGCGCGCCATGCTCGCCATCGAACGGCGGCCCAAGCAGGCATGGAAGCGATCGGTTTACCCCTCTTTGCCGCCAAAGGTCATGGCAGCCCTGCCATTACTGCCGTCGCTCCCGAGGGATTAGATGCAGAGCTACTTCGCAAAACAGTGAAGGAGAAATTCGACATCCTTCTAGCGGGCGGACAAGATCACCTCAAAGGCAAAGTGTTTCGCATCGGTCACTTGGGATATGTATGTGACCGTGATGTGTTGATGGCAGTGTCTGCCATTGAAGCCACATTGCAGTCATTGGGTCTTCACAAAGGCACAATGGGGGCTGGAGTTGCAGCAACATCTGCAGCATTGGTTTGATCCAAAAGCCTGTGGGCGAGAGGGATCTCGCCCAAAATGCGGGTGTAATTCAGTGGTAGAATGTCAGCTTCCCAAGCTGGACGTCGCCGGTTCGAATCCGGTCACCCGCTTTGATATCAGCCTCAAGTTATGCGCGCGGTTTGATGATTTGCATCACCTGGGGACCGACAGCTCCAGCACGACGCTCATGGCTCAACGCCTTCAGGATGAAAGAACCAGCATCAGACGTTTGACCTGCTTCTGCACATTGACGAGCGCGTGCGAAAAGGTCACGAGCAGCTAATTCATGATCTTGGCGCTTATCAGAAGCGCTTTCAGATCGCACCAGAGTGAGCGCCAAGGAGTTTGAATTATTAATTACAGCAATCCTACCAACGTTGAAGATAGATGGCCAATGTCTTGCTACAAAATCACTAAAAATAGTGATTAAAACTAAACACCTCAGAGGGAATACTCACTAGGTGCCAGGTTCTTCCGCATTTCCACCAAGATCTGCAATGCGATCCTGCAAAACACTACAGCGAATGACGTCGCCCTTGGCTTCAGCGTGCGCGAGAGCGAATTCCAACTTTTCCAATTGATGGCCTCCTTCAAGGAAGCCCGACTTCGACCAAATCGTCATTCCATGCAAGGTGCGAGAAGGCTTGAGCGATTCGCAAGCACTAGAAGCGGGTTTCGAAGACGCCATAGTTACTTTTCTTGTTATTTTGACACCCTCAGCCACCCCTATGCGACCTCTGCGTGCTGATGCTCGTCACCCTGGTCGTGCCCTGTGGTGTCTAAAGCGATCTGATCTGTACTCGCCAAGAGCTCTCGGGTCTCCCTCAAAAGCGTTTCGATGCCATCCAAGGCAGCCAATTCATCGTCAGGAACGTTGTTGACGTCTTTCAGTTGCTGTCGCAATTGAAGCTCCATCACCTCCTGACGCTGTTCAAGCTTGACAAGGCGTTGGGATAAAGCCGTGATGGTTTGCGCCAAATCTTCTGCAGTGCGGGTGATCCGGAAGGACACAGATGACGTCATCAATCAAGCAATCACTGCCCAGATCACAACACAAGAGCCGTTCTGCCTCAAGATCAAGTTGACAAGGCTGCGTAAATCTCGATGTCTCCTTTGGCAACGCTGATGCTCTATCTGCTGGCCGGCACCACCCTCGGCCTGCTCGCTCTGCTCAGTGGAATTCCCGCAGCACCACTCGCCGGAGCACTTCTTGGAGCCGGCATTGTGAGCATGAGCGGGCGCTTGGATCAAGCTGTATGGCCCACGGGGACACGGACTGTGCTCGAAATCGGTATCGGCACCGTGATCGGAACCGGGTTGACCAGGGCCTCCCTTGAACAGCTGCAAGTCCTCTGGAGACCGGCCCTGCTGATCACCGTCACGCTCGTTCTCACGGGGATCGTGATTGGCCTATGGAGCAGTCGCCTGCTTGGCATCGACCCAGTGGTAGCCCTTCTCGGAGCTGCACCCGGCGGGATTAGCGGGATGAGCTTGGTGGGAGCTGAGTTTGGAGTGGGAGCTGCCGTCGCCGCGCTGCATGCCGTCCGCTTAATCACCGTGCTGTTAGTGCTTCCCCTTGTCGTGCGCTTGGTTCTCCCCTCAAGCCTTGGACAACCCTGACCAGGACTGGACAGTGCACTCTTAATCGATACGTTGGGTCAATCTGTTTTCGCCCTGTATGGCTCGCTTCGGTCCTCGGCTAGCCCTAGCCTCCATTGCTCTGATCGGCGCACTGATCGGAGCGAATCAAGCGGTTCAAGCGGGCAATCAATCAGACGACAAAGGCGCCAAGATTTACTGCTTCATGCGCTCCAGTGGAAACGATCACAGCGTGAGCTGGAATGCCGCCTACGCCGTGATCAAACGTCAAGGCGGAAGACTGTTCAAAACATCGCCGGAACATGCGTCTGTGATGATCACAGAAGCTGTCGTGAAGGATCCCGGAAATTTCCCCGATTGCGGCCAATTTCTCGGTGATCTCTTCGGTGGTTCCTCCAACAAAGCATCCATCACATCCCTTGGAACAAGCACCGCTGGCACAAACACCGCGAGTCCCAACAGTGTTAGTGACGAGCGGTACAGCTACTAAGCAGCCAAGGGTCGCTGCCCTGTTTCTGACGTCCATGGTGTTGTGCGTGGCCGGCTGTCAGTCCCAGCAGGCCACGACCCAAACGGAAAGTCCGATTTCGTCGGTGGCTAGCTGCTTAAAGCAGTACCAGATTTCTGAGCCCAATTCAGCGCTTCAAGCCTGCAATGAAGCCATTGCTGCCACACCCGATCAACCGGAGTTAAGGCGAGATCGAGCCTTCATTCACACCCTGAATGAACAACATCAGGAAGCCTGTGCAGATGTGGCCGCTGGCCTGAAGCTGATTCGCAACGCAGCATCACCAGTCGACCCAATGCTTCGCCACGAATTAGAAGTGCGTCAAGCCACTTGCAAACACGCACGGATCATCGCAGGCAACGACTGACGTTCCAAGCTTTGTCGACGCGGGCCAAGAAGCACTTCAATCCGTTCGGCCTTACTCGCCAATAATCCATCCACCAACTGATCCGCAGGACCCAGTTGCAACCAATGGCAGGTGAGCGCGTCACCCATCCCAAGGCGATGACAACGATCTTCGGCCTGTTCGAGATCTCCAGGGGTCCAAGGCCTCTCCAAGAGCACGACGTGTCGAGCGCGATGCAGGGTGAACCCGAGCGATCCGGTGCCATACGTCGCGAGGAGGCAATGACTGTTGCCCTGCTGAAACCGATCCACCGATTGCTGACGTTCCAGCGGACGCTGACGTCCGGTCATGAGTTCTCCACCGATCCGCTGATGCAACAACTGAAGCGGTGCGATGAACGCACTAAACAACACCACGGCGTGTCCCTGCTGATGCAGCTGCGCCAACAACTGATGGGCTGCGGACAACTTAAATTCCGCAGCGATTTGACGCATCGCCGTCAGCACTGCCAACGGCTCAGCATCGGAACGCACCTCACCGAGTTTCGCCCGTCGGCGATAGTCCTCGACCACCAAATCCACCCGATGGTCAAAACCGATGGACGCATCGTCTGGCAAGACGATCGGATGATATTGACGCTGCTTTGGCGGAAGATCGACCACTTGCTGTTTCCGACGATGCAGGATCAAGGGACGCGTTAAACGACGCAACTCCTGCAACTGACTCACACCAGCAGCCTCCCAGCGTTGTCCCGACCGACCTTCCCGCCAATGCCCCTGGCAATAGCGCTCCTCAAACGTGCGCTGATCTCGAGCAATGGGGTGATCAATCGCTGCCAATAGGGGAAAAAGCTGCGATGGACGGCCATTTTTCATCGGCGTTCCAGTGAGCATCCAAATCGCCCGCAGCCTCGGGTGCCGTGCCAGACGAAGCAACGCTGCCGTGCGCTGAGCTTTCATCGACTGGGCGTAATGCGCCTCGTCCACAACCAGCAAGGTGCCCGCAGAGGGGAGTTCACTGGGCAACCGAGCCCAACTCACCAACTGCAGCGAAAGGCCAACGGCGTCCGCCTCCCGCCGCCAATGGGGGTGCAATCCCACCGGAGCAATCACCACAAGGCGAACCTCGGCACAGCGCACCATCGCTCGCGCTGCCAACAGGACGGTGAGCGTTTTGCCAAGACCCATTTCATCGGCCAAGACTGCGCCCCGCCGAGCCAAAAGCCACCGAGCACCGGAGCGTTGATGCAACAACGGTTGGCGACCATCCGGGAGGCTCTGCTTCAAATCAGCCGCGTCCACTAGCTGCCGATGCTGAGGCAACGGGGGCAGGGGAAAACGACTCCAAGCCAACCATTCCTCTAAAGCGGCCGTGACGGCGAAACGACGACCGAACTGCTGCTGGAGAACCGCAGCCGCGGCCAGGGGAAATTCCCAACCTCGCGTTGGCCCATGCCAACGACCACGGGGACGAATGCGACGCAACTGTGCCTGCGTGACCGCATCGAAAGGGCTCACCACCCGAATTAAACCGGCCGGCGAAAGATCAAAACAGCATCGAGGGGCGGTCGATGGCGTGATCTACAGCTCCCCAAACAAATATTTTAATAACATTGAAGGCGACGGAGGCGATTGGTATCAACTTTCACATCAAGCTGTCAATATTGCCCAAAATGCAGCGCTCGACACATTGACGAGACTGGCAGTTCAGGCAAAATGCATACAACCGAGAGATTCGGATGCACAACAGAAATGCCGTCTTTCTAGATGAACTCTGTCCTAAATTGCGCGTTCGAAGATGGCGACAATTACTCCATACTCATACCGGAAAAAGTTGTATTTATTGCGGCAAACCTTCTGAATCAATTGATCATCTTGTTCCACGGGCCAAGGGTGGACTCAGCGTGACCGAAAACTGTGTCCCCGCCTGCCTCTCCTGCAACGGACAAAAATCAGATTCCGACGTTTTCGAGTGGTATCGGCAACAGCGCTTTTACGACCCCCGTCGTGCGATGGCCATTCGCGCTTGGCTTGACGGTGACATCCGCCTTGCACTTCGCCTGTTGCAATGGGCTCAACCGGGACGGTCTGATTCACCGAAAAACGAACCGTCCATTGGGTTTCAAGCCGCCTAATGCATCACCAGACCCGGCAAACATCAAAAGAATGGTGCCTCTGACAGATCGTGGCCTGCGCTCGGGGATCTTCAGGAGCCAAGACCAAAGCAACACCCAACACAAGAGCAGCCAAAGTGGATCGGGCGACCACACCACCAATCCTGGAAGAACCAAGGGAGGAGTCCGTCATGCCATCGAAACTAAACTAATACAGGTGTACTGATGCTGTCAGCGCTTGTCAAGCGGTGTCGCCCCTTGCCGACGCATGCACAACTGCTGGTGTTGGGGGGCGGTTATAGCGGTCGTTGCTTTGCGCAACTCGCTCGGGAGCTAGGAGCTCCAGTGCTATCAACCCGTCGCCAGGCCGACCGCCCTGGCGCTGACCTGGTGTTCGACAGCACTCGAGGACTCCTCCCAAGCCCCGAGGCCCTGCAAGGGGTCACACACCTACTCAGCACAATCCCTCCCTCAAAAGGCGGTGGTGATCCGGTGCTCTCCTGTCTTTTACCGTTGCTGAAAAGATTGCCGCTCCAATGGGCGGGCTACCTCTCAACAACGGGCGTCTACGGAAACCGCAACGGCGGATGGGTGCAAGAAACCGACCTCCCAGATCCAGGGTTAGACCGCAGTCGCCGCCGGCTGGAATGCGAACAAGCCTGGTTGAACTCAGGCCTACCGGTCCAAATTTTGCGTTTACCGGGGATCTATGGCCCTGGACGCTCAGTTCTCGATTCCCTCAGACAAGGCAAAGCGCGTGTAATCAACAAACCTGGCCAAGTGTTTTGCCGCATTCACGTCGAAGACATTGCTGGGGCCTGTTGGCATTTGATCCAACACTCCGAGATCGACAATCGACCCTCGGTGATCAATGTGGTGGACGATGAACCCGCAGCTCCCGCCGATCTCGTGCGTCACGCTGCAACGCTGCTCAATTGCGAGCTCCCGAAAGAAGAGCAGTACGACGCAATTTGTGCCGACATGAGCCCAATGGCCCAGTCGTTTTGGAGTGAAAACCGCCGCGTCAGCAACCATCGACTTCGTCATGATCTTGGCTATCAACTCATGCACCCCACCTACAGGGAAGGTCTGCAAGATTGCCTTGAACAAGACAGACTCAATTTGCTTTAGCAGGCGATTTTGGTGCGCCGATCAACCACTGATTGAATGTCGATGGACCATCACCCGCGGGATCACGGGGCAAGCCGAGATCGTCCGCAAAACGATCCCAATGGATCACCAACCATTGATTGCGCAATCCGGTAGCGAGCCCCACGAGCAACAACCCCAGCAGCAGAACGCGCAGCACAGCAATGGGTTTCCCTGAACTCATCAAGCCTAGACAGACGCTCGTGATTGCCCTCGGCGATCCCGCTGGCATCGGTATGGAGGTGGTGCTGAAGGCGCTTGGCTCCAACGCATTGCCGGACTCCATGGAACCGATCCTGGTGGGTTGCCGCAGCAGCTTGGAGGCCGTCCACGAACGCCTACAACACATCACAACGGACCCCCTCGCCGATCCACGCCAACTCACCATCGACGATCAGCCTCTCCAAAGTGCTGTTCCCTCCGGCTCCCCAAGTGCCGAGGGGGGAGCAGCAGGCTTCCGCTGGCTCACCCGAGCGGTCACGCTCTTGCAGCACAGCAAGGCACGCGCCCTCGTCACGGCCCCTATTGCCAAACATCTCTGGCATGCAGCTGGGCATCGCTATCCGGGCCAAACAGAACGCCTGGCTGAACTCGCTGGCAGTCACCGCTCATCCATGCTGTTTACAGCGGTGTCACCCTTCACCGCGTGGCGGCTGAACACCTTGTTAGCCACCACCCATATCCCCCTAGGAGCCGTTGCTCAAACGCTGACGCCAGAGCTGGTCAGCCACAAGCTGAACGTGCTTTTGGAGTTCTGTCGACGATTTAAACCGCATCCCCATCTTGTGGTTTCTGGGCTCAATCCCCATGCGGGGGAAGCCGGACAATTGGGCTCTGAGGAAATGACCTGGCTGACACCCTTGATCGAAGGTTGGAGAACCCAACATCCCGATAGTCGTCTGGATGGACCAATGCCCCCAGACACGTGTTGGCTCAGTGCAGCACAAGCTTGGAATCAGCCCAACCAACCAGGACCTGATGGATTTCTGGCGCTATATCACGACCAAGGGCTGATCCCGGTGAAATTGATGGCCTTCGATGCTGCCGTCAATACCACCTTGGAATTGCCGTTCCTAAGGACATCACCCGATCATGGAACAGGGTTCGATATCGCCACATTGGGAATCGCGCGCCCAGACAGCATGATCGCCGCAATCCAGGCCGCTTGGGAGCTGTCCTGAAATCAGACGGGCTTAACGCGCATCAACACCTGACCAAATTCAACAGGAGTGCCGTTATCCACCAAGATCTCGACCACTTCTCCACCGACTTCGGACTCGAGCTCGTTCATCAACTTCATCGCTTCCAAAATGCAGACGGCCTGCCCGATGTTGATGCGAGTCCCCACTTCAACAAAGGATGGTTCCCCAGGAGCAGGAGCTCGATAGAACGTGCCCACCATCGGAGCAGTGATCTCTAACAGATCACTTCGGGTGGATGTCGCTACCGGCGGCGGCGACGCAGAGTCGACTGGCTTCACAGGAGCGGCAGCCGCAACAGCAGCAGGCATCACCGGAGCAACAACGGCCTGTCCCGGAAGGTTGCGACGAATCTCTAAGCGAAAGTCGTCTCCTTCCAGCCGAAATTCCTGGATGTCGCTCTCACCCAGCGCTTCAAGCAAGCGGTGCAGTTGTTCGTGATCCAGCTGCATAGCCATCAGTTTTCGCGTCCTAGGTACGAGTCGTTGCGGGTGTCCACCTTGATCTTTTCGCCAATCGAAAGGAACAAAGGCACCATCACTTGCGCTCCGGTTTCCAGAATGGCGGGTTTTGTGCCACCTGTCGCAGTATCGCCTTTCACTCCAGGATCCGTTTCCTTGATCTCGAGAACCACCGAATTGGGTAGCTCCACCTCAAGCGGAGTGTCGTTCCAGGAGACGACATTCACTTCCATCCCTTCTTTGAGGTACTTACGACTATCGCCAATTTGCGCTGCGGTGAGTCGTGTTTCCTCATAGGTGGACATATCCATGAAGACGTAGTCGTCACCTTCCATGTAGGTGTGCTGAAGGGATGACTTCTCCAACAACGCCTGAGGAAGCATTTCGCCAGCACGAAATGTTTTCTCCACCACGCTTCCGTTCTTCACCGACTTGAGCTTGGTACGAACGAACGCAGACCCCTTGCCGGGCTTGACGTGAAGGAACTCGACCACGCGCCAAACGGCGCCATCGATCTCGATCGAAGTGCCAGTGCGGAAGTCGTTGCTGGAGATCATTCCAACGGAACGGTTCCGGCGATCATACGGCTGTGCCAAAGTCGCTTCAGCACTGGGCTTCCCCCTTGACCCATCAGCGTTTCAAGGCCGTTCTGGTCGCTCTGATCAGCGTTGCGCTGTTCAACCTGGCAGCCCCTGCCTGGGCTGGGCTGCCCCAGGGCAATGCCGTCAAGGATCCAACAGCCATCCTTCGCGATGCGCTCCCCTTCGATCAAGACGACATTCGTCAGCTGCAACACCGACTTGAACTCACCAGCGACGACCTACGCGCCAAACGCTGGAGTGCCCTTGGAAAGACGGTGTCGCGCAGCCAGGCCCTACTCAACACGCGACGCAACACGATTCTTGATGCTGTTCCTGAACCACTTCGTGACCAAGCCACAGCACTACTGAGCGACGTTGATGCTGGATTGGAGCAAATGGCCGCTCAGGTCAAAGCAGTCAACAAGCCTGCATTTATCGTTGACCGACGCACCACGCTGAGTCGCATTGGTGACGTGGAGCGCTTGTTGGTTCAGGACGGGTTTGAACGAACGATTCCCTCCGAATTCGATGCCCTGCCCCGTTTACAGGGACGGGCCGTCGTCAACATCAGCACCACAAAAGGAGATCTCACCACCGTTGTGGATGGTTACAACGCACCACTCACCTCCGGTGCGTTTGTCGACCTTGCCCTGAAAGGCTTCTATGACGGCCTGCCCTTCAACAGAGCTGAGGATTTCTACGTTCTACAAACCGGCGACCCCGAAGGTCCAGAGATCGGATACATCGATCCAACGACGAAGCAAGAACGCCGCGTTCCCCTCGAAATTCGAGTTCCTGGTGAAGCCGAAACGCTCTACAACGAGACGTTTGAAGACGTGGGCCTGTTCAAAGCCACACCAACACTTCCCTTCGCCACCCTAGGGACCCTGGGGTGGGCCCATTCAGCCAACGCACTCGACGATGGCTCCTCCCAATTCTTCATGTTTCTCTACGAGGCAGAACTCACCCCCGCCGGCCTCAACTTGGTGGATGGCCGCAACACAGCTTTTGGCTACGTCGTTGAGGGCTTCGAGGTCCTGGAAGAGCTCGGTGTCGACGACACAATCAAAACGGTGACCGTCGTTGAGGGAGCCAATCAGCTCAAAGCCCACGCATGAATGAGACCCTGGCCGAGCTTGGAGAGTCGGAGCTGTTGCGACGGCTCTCCCGCTTTGCTCCTCCAGGCCAACTCAACGACGACAGTGCGGCTCTGGGCTCCGATTCCCGTCCCCTTCTGGTGAATACCGATGTGCTTGTGGACGGAGTCCATTTCAGCGACATCAGCACCAAACCCAGCGATGTGGGTTGGCGCGCCGTTGCTGCGAATCTCTCCGACCTCGCCGCCTGTGGGGCGATCAGCATTGATGGCATCACTGTGGCCCTCGTCGCACCCGGTAATACCCCCTGGAGCTGGGTGGAGGGCGTTTATGCCGGCCTCAAAGCAGCCCTCGATGAATACGGAGGAGTGATCCTCGGTGGAGATTGCTCGAAAGGCAGCCAGCGCTTGCTGTCGATCACCGCACTCGGACGGCTGGGCCCGCTTCGTCTGCACCGCGGCGAGGCACGAGCAGGGGACATCTTGGTGACCAGTGGACCCCATGGACTCAGCCGACTGGGGTTGGCGCTCCTCCAGAACGACAAGGCTCTCCATGGAATCCCGCTATCCGACGCTCTGCGGACGGCAGCGATCAACCAACATCAAAGACCCGTCCCACGCCTCGCAGCCCTCCAGGACCTCCTCAGATGCAAGCCGGAGTCGTTGCCATGGCGAGCCGGCGGCACCGATAGCAGCGATGGATTACTGGCCGCCATCCAAGGACTTTGCAGCAGCAGTGACTGCGGTGCGCTGCTCGATCGGACCCTCTTGCCACGCACTGCGGATTGGCCCAAGGGCGAACGCTGGGATCACTGGTGCCTGGCAGGCGGCGAAGATTTTGAACTCGTCTTAAGCCTGCCGCCAGCCTGGGCAGAACGATGGCTCGCTTTGCAGCCTCAAAGTCGCCGAATCGGTTTGATCACGGCGGAGCACAACATCATCCGCTGGCAGGACAGTCGCCAACGGATCAACGCCCAAGGCTTCGACCATTTCCACAACCCGCAAACCCTTTAAACAAAAAAACCCTCCCCGAAGGGAGGGCGGATCCGATGCGCAAGACGCTGGATTACTTCCAGTTTCTGGCAACCACTTCGGCGAGGTCGACAACACGCTGGCTGTAGCCCCACTCGTTGTCGTACCAAGCAAGAATTTTCACCGCCTTATCGCCCATGGCGTAGGTGAGGTCAGCATCAAAGATGGTGGACTCATTGGTGCCGGCGTAGTCGGTGGAGACCAGGGGGAGATCGCTGTACTTGATGATCCCCTTCATGCCGTTCTCAGCAGCTTCCTTCATCACCGCCTGCACTTGCTCAACGGTTGCACCTTTCGTTGTTCCGAAGGTGAGGTCAACAGCAGACACGTTTGGAGTGGGAACCCGCATGGCAAAACCTGTGAGCTTGCCCTTCACTTCGGGATAAACCAGGGCAACAGCCTTGGCCGCACCAGTGGTGGTGGGAACCATGTTGAGAGCAGCAGCACGGGCACGACGCAAGTCGCGATGGCTGTTATCGAGAATTCTCTGGTCTCCGGTGTAGCTGTGAATGGTGGTCATCAGACCCCATTCCATGCCAAAGCTTTGATCGAGAACCTTGACGATCGGCGCCAGGCAGTTCGTGGTGCAGCTGGCATTGCTGAGAATGTCCCAGTCTTCGTGGCGGTACTGGTCGTCGTTGACGCCCACCACGAAAGTGCCCACGCCAGCACCCTTACCAGGGGCGGTAAGGATCACTTTTTTGGCACCAGCCTGAATATGCATGCTGGCTTTCTCATCGGTGTTGAACACACCGGTGGACTCGATCACCAGATCAACACCCCAATCCTTCCAAGGGCAGTTGAGAGGATTGCGATCAGCAAAGAACTTGATTTCTTTGCCGTTGATGATCATCGTGTCATCCGTGGTTTGGATGTCCACGGAGGGATCGAGACGACCCAAAATCGAGTCGTAAGTCAGCAGGTGGGCACTGGTTTTAGGGTCGGACGTGGAGTTCATCCCCACAATTTCCAAACCGGTATCAGCCCCACGGCTGATCCAACCCCGCAAAACATTGCGACCAATCCGGCCGAATCCATTGATCGCAACGCGCAGGGTCATAGAAAAAGCGGTGAAACCGCGTATAGGTTTTGGGCGCCGATCATACAGAAATTGACGGAAATTCTTAGTCCAATTTCAGAATTTCTCGGTTAATCCGTCCCATCCACAACGGGACAAGGCCACAAAACTGACCTATCTTTCAGCCCTCCGTAGCTGTCCTTTGCCACGTCTGCTCACGCCCCAGACACCAGTTCATTTCATCGGTGTGGGCGGTATTGGGATGTCGGCGCTGGCCAAAATCTTGGTGGATCGCGGTCACCCCGTCAGTGGTTCAGACCCCCGCGACAACGCCACGGTTCAGCATCTCCAAAATCAAGGCGTCACGGTTTTTAAAGAGCAAACCGCTCAAAGCATTCAGTCGGTGCTCGCCGCTAACGAGCGGCCTCCGGTGGTGGTGATCAGTACAGCAATCCCAGAGACCAACCCTGAGCTCAAAAACGCCCGAGAGCATCAGCTTGCGATCTGGCATCGATCAGATCTCCTCGCTGCCCTCATTGATCAACAAGCCTCGATTGCGGTGGCGGGGAGCCACGGAAAAACCACAACCAGCACGTTGATCACCACCTTGCTCATCGAAGCGGGTGAAGATCCCACCGCTGTCATTGGTGGTGTTGTTCCCTGCCTAGGCAGCAACGGTCATTCCGGTCAAGGTCGTTTGCTCGTTGCAGAAGCAGACGAATCCGATGGATCTCTCGTGAAGTTCAGCCCCAGCCTTGGGGTGATCACCAACCTGGAACTTGATCACACCGACCATTACGACGGCTTAGATGATCTGATTGCAACCCTGCAACGCTTTGGTCGGGGTTGCGAACGGTTGATCGCGAACTACGACGATCCAATCCTTCAAGAGCATTTTGAACCAACGGCCTGGTGGTCGAACCAGCAAAGCGAGTCCGTTGCATTCGCGGCATTGCCGCTGCAACTCGATGGCGATCGATGCACGGCACGGTTTTACGAAAACGGCTCTGCGGTGGGCGACTTCACCTTGCCAATGGCTGGACTCCACAATTTGAGCAATGCAACGGCTGCCCTAGCGGCCTGCCGGATGGAGGGTGTTCCGTTTGAAGCGCTGGTGAAAGGCCTTGCACAACTCCAAGCCCCCGGCCGACGCTTTGATCTAAGGGGCACCTGGGAAGGCCGGCACATCGTCGACGACTACGCCCACCACCCCAGCGAAGTTCGTGCGACTTTGTCGATGGCGCAATTGATGGTGAGCAGCGGGCGCAGTCCTCTCCCCTCTCCACCACAACGGCTTGTGGCCGTGTTCCAACCGCACCGGTTCAGTCGCACGCAACAGTTCTTCGAAGCCTTTGCCGAAGCACTCCAAAACTGTGATGCATTACTGCTCGCTCCGATTTATGGGGCCGGTGAACCAACCATCCCCGGTGTTTGCAGCAACGCTCTTGCCCAACGCATTCGAGATTTGCGACCCGACCTCGAAGTCGCCGTTGCGGAGGATCTCGATCAGCTCACTGACTTGGTAAAGCACCACAGCCGAGCCGACGATCTCGTGCTCGCCATGGGAGCTGGCACCGTAAACAGCCTCTGGGGGCGACTCGCTCGATGACGACGCTGCCGACCCCCCATGCCAATGCCAATTTGGCGGACTACACCACCTGGCGGGTCGGTGGACCTGCCGAATGGCTGGCAGAGCCCACAACGATTGCTGAAACCATTGCGTGGGTGGAATGGGCTCAACACCAAGCGGTTCCCTGCCAAGTGATTGGAGCCGGCTCCAACCTGCTCATTCACGACAATGGGTTGCCTGGGCTCTGCCTTTGCTTACGCAAATTGCAAGATCACAGCATCGACGCCCATAGCGGTGTTGTTGAAGCCCTCGCTGGTGAACCCATCCCTTCCCTTGCCAGGCGAGCAGCCCGTGCCGGACTCCACGGCCTGGAGTGGGCCGTTGGAATCCCGGGCACAGTGGGTGGTGCCGCTGTGATGAACGCCGGTGCTCAGGGGGGTTGCACGGCGGAATCTCTGATTTCAGTTCGGGTGATGCCAAAACAAGGCGGACCAAGCTTTGATCTGCAGTGCGATGAACTGGATTTCGGTTACCGCCACAGCCGCCTGCAAGAGGACAACTTGGTGGTCCTGTCCGCACGTTTTCAGCTCGAACCCGGCCATGACCCAACGGAACTGAGTCGTGTCACGAAAGAAAATCTCAACCACCGCACGACCACCCAGCCCTATCAGCAACCAAGTTGCGGCAGCGTATTTCGCAACCCCGAACCGCTAAAAGCGGGACAACTGATCGAAAATCTGGGGCTCAAAGGCACCCGAATCGGTGGTGCTGAAGTATCCACCATGCACGCCAATTTCATCGTGAACATTGGCGATGCCCAGGCCAACGACATCAATGCGTTGATTCATTTGGTGCAAGACCGTATTGAAACCGAACACGGCCTTCGCCTTCACCCAGAAGTGAAACGACTGGGATTTGCTGTCACCGCTTAATCTGCCCGCTCATTCAGCATCTCGATGGCAGGCTTCGGACTTCCCAATTTCGGTCAGCTCACCGAAGCCTTCCGCAAGGCACAACAGATCCAACAGGACGCCCAAGCTCTTCAAGAGGAGTTGGATGGCATGGAGATCGAGGGCAAAAACTCCGATGGCCGCGCCAGTGTTTGGTTGTCTGGCAACCAACAACCTCTGCGCATCCGTCTCGATCCAGCACTCGTGCAGGACGGTGCAGAGGCCTGTGAAACGGCAACGCTTGAAGCCCTTCAAGCCGCCTATGAACAGTCCACGGCCACGATGAAAGGACGGATGGAGGAGCTCACCGGCGGCTTGAACCTCAACCTCCCCGGGATGGGCGGCTGAGGCTGACAACCTCGTCCAATGCCTTGGTGTAGAGGCCGTAACGCTCCCAAGTTTTGGACACTCCACACCCGGGTTCACCGCGGTGCAAGCAATCGCGAAACCGACAGGGCCACGGATCCAACTGACGCCTTAACTCTGGGAACAAAACCCCCAACTCATGGGGATCATCCGGTAACTCCGGACGGTTAAAACCAGGTGTATCAGCCACTCTGGCCTGATCTCCAATCGGGAATAACTCCACGTGGCGCGTGGTGTGACGACCGCGCTGCAACCGTCCTGAAACCGCACCAACCCGCAACGACAAATGCGGCAAAAGGTTGTTGAGCACGCTGCTTTTGCCAACACCTGAAGGGCCACAAAGCACCGCAAGCGTTGTGCTCTGCAATCGCGTTTGCAACACCTCCATCCCAGCACCGGATTGGCTCGAGAGGGGAAGGGGGGCATAACCCCAACCGCGCAATCGCTCACACAGCTGGGTCAATGCCTCGGCAGAGACAAGATCCACTTTTGTGAGAACCAGCTGCACATCCAAACCAGTGCGTTCAGCCGTTAACAGAAAGCGACTCGCCTGATCGGGATCAAAGGCCGGCTGATCCACCGCCAGCGCCACCACCACCAACGACACATTGGCCACCGGTGGCCGGGTCAACCAACTCTGTCGCGGGGAAACCTCAGCCACCACAGCTCTCGCCTGGTTGGCATCAATCGCATCCACCTTCACCCGATCGCCAACATTGACATCCGTACCTCGGTGAGTCAGACGCGATCGACGTGTGCACAGCAATCGTGCTGGACATCCCTCTGGAGCGGCATCCAGCTCAACCTCGAGGTAATTGGCCTGTAGCGCGACAACAATCCCTGTGCCATCAACCACCACAGGTCACCTGCAGGTGTACCGAGGCCGGATCGTCCCCGGACACGACCACGTGATGCCCAGCATCCCGCAATCCCGAAACGACCATCTCTTCAGGTTCACCACGGTCGAGGTCAACCTCAAGTTGATCACCAAGATGCATCCGCTCCAGAGTGAGCTTGCAACGGACGTAATTGACCGGACAAGGTGTTCCTCTCAAATCGAGGGAACGGGAGTCCGTCATTTCTGGCCAAACAGACGCGCAAACAACCCACTGTTGTGGTGGTGATGTTGCTTGCCTCGAGCTGAATGGTGACCCGCCAAACGTTCCAACAGCTCCCGCTCGGGATCCGAGATCCGCTTGGGAAGTTCAACCGTGGCCGTAATCCGTTGATCGCCACGGGCCACAGGATTGCCCAATTTCGGGATGCCCTGGTTTGCCAACGTCAAGACAGTGCCGGGCTGAGTGCCTGCTGGAATCTCAAGTTCCTGCTTTCCTTCAACGGTTTCCACTTCAATCGTGTCTCCCAGAATCGCTTGGAGGTAGCTGATCTTCACTTCAGAAAGAAGGTTGAGACCATCACGACGCAAACGGGGATGGGACTTGACCGTAAGGAAGACATAAAGGTCTCCGGATGGACCTCCACGGGGGCCAGCATTGCCTTCACCAGACACGCGTAGGCGCGTTCCGGTATCAACACCTGCAGGGATATTGATGCGCAACTTCTTCCGCACTTGATGGACCCCTTGGCCACCACAGGCTCCACAAGGATCTGCAATCGTTTGACCACTGCCCTCGCAATTGGGGCACTCGGCCACTTGCGTAAAGCTTCCAAACGGTGTCCGGGTTGCTCGGCGCACTTGACCGGCACCTCCACAGGTGCCACACGTCGTTGGACCACTGCCCTGCTTGGCGCCACTGCCACCACAGGTGTCGCAAGTCTCAAGGTGGGGAATCTTGATTTCCTGCTCCTGTCCGAAAACCGCCTGCTCGAAATCAATCGTTAAGTCGTAACGCAGGTCATCCCCTTGCTGAGGTCCGCGACGGCGGGGCCGGCCCCCCGAAGCACCAGGACCACC
This sequence comes from Synechococcus sp. SFB_27S_18OctNov_coas_78, assembly GCA_040260695.1. Classification (GTDB taxonomy): domain Bacteria; phylum Cyanobacteriota; class Cyanobacteriia; order PCC-6307; family Cyanobiaceae; genus Parasynechococcus. The sequence continues at coordinate 27,458 of JBDQPG010000020.1, forward strand.
AAATCCTTGAAAAAACGTTTCGAACAGGTCGGCAAAGCCGCCCATATCGCCCATGTCGGGGCCACCTGCAGCTCCGCCAAGGCCAGCTTCTCCAAACTGGTCGTATCGGGCACGGGTTTGAGGATCGTTCAACACCTCATACGCGCGACCGATCTCCTTGAATTTGTCCTCAGCTCCCGCCTCTTTGTTGATATCCGGGTGGTATTGACGGGCCATCTTCCGGTAAGCGCGCTTCAACGCATCGGCGTCAGCATCCCGACTCACACCCAGTAGGTCGTAGTAATCGGCCATCAGGCGTCACCCGCTTGGGGATGTTCCGAGGCAACGTCAGACTGTTCTGGACCTGGACCCATCGACACTTTCACCATGGCGTGGCGGAGAACCCTCCCATCACGGTGATATCCCCGTTGGAGCTCCTCACAGACAATGTCTTCGGCGTGATCGTGGTTTTCTTCACGAAGCACCGCCTCATGCAGGGTTGGATCGAACTCTTGGCCGACCACTTCCATCCTTGCGACACCTTGCTGCTTCAACACATCCACGAGCTGTTTGTAAAGGCCCTGATAGCTGCGATGGAGAGCTTGCGCCTCGTCTCCCTCAGGGTTCAACTGCTGACGGGCACGCTCGAAGTTGTCCACCACCGGGAGAATTTCGGTCAAGGTTGAACAGACAAGCTGCTGACGCAGGTCGTCTTGATCACGCGTTTGACGCTTTCGGAAATTGTCGAAATCTGCCGCGATGCGCATGTATTGCCCCTGGACCGTTTCGTGTTCCTGCTTCAAGGCACTCAACTCTTGCTCCAGCTGCTGCAGGCGATTCGCAGGATCCACCTCCGTATCGACCGTTGAAGATTCCTCTACAACGGAATCATTCGGGGTACCGGCATCGACGTCCGGAGTCGCAGGAACGTCGTTGGGGTCGACGTTGAGATCCTGCGCTGAGTTGGAAGCGTCGCCGCTCATGCTGACCGCTCAGAGATTGCTGTGTAGACATGTTGTAGGAAAAAGCTCTCCTCCCACAAGCTGCGGAAGCCCGCACCTCGTTCTGATCAATGACCCTGACTCAGTCGAGTTCTGATGCCAACAACGGCGCCCGACAGCGGTTTGAGCTGGAATTGCTGCTGAAACGTGCAGTCCCAAATCCCGATCAACTCAGTCGCAGCAAAAGTCTTCTCCAGGATGCAGTTCCTGAAATCAGTCCTGACGACTGGAAACGACTGCAATCGGTACCGATCAACAGCGATCCAAACCATCTGGACATTGCGATCCCCAGTCACTGGCGCGATGAGGACTGGCAGCGATTAATCGAACAATTACCAAATCAAAACCGCACAATTCGACTGCACCCCGCGTTGGACGGCGATCTCCAGGCCGTCCTGAACAACAACGAACCGACATCAATCGCAGAGTCACAAGACACCACCTCGCAAAACACAGCGATTGAGGACGTCATCCCGGAACAGCTTTGGCCGTCTCGCACTGAAGCGACCATCGCAACCGATTCGATTGATTCCTTTTTGGACGGGTTTAACGCCGAGAGCGTGTTTGAAGCAGACCCTGACGAAAACGAATCACTCACCAACGACGCCATCGACCTAGAGGCAACCCTTAAAGATGCCGATGCATCACCCGTGGTGGCCCTGGTCGATCGGATCCTGCTGCAGGCGATGTCGGTGAGCGCCAGTGACATTCACGTGGAGCCTCAGCAAACCGGTTTGCGCTTGCGCTACCGCCAAGACGGGGTATTGCAGCAATACATCGAACCATTGCCGGCTCGACTCATCCCAGCGGTGACCTCCCGCTTCAAAATCCTGGCGGACATGGACATCGCCGAACGGCGCCAAGCGCAAGACGGACGCATCCGCAGGCGATACAAAGACCAAACGATCGACTTTCGGGTCAACACGCTGCCGAGTCGTTTTGGCGAAAAAATCTGCCTTCGACTTCTCGATAGCAACGCCACACAGCTGGGTCTGGACAAGCTGATCAGTGATCCTCAGGCTCTTGCTCTCGTCAGAGACCTGGGGTCAAAACCATTCGGAATGATCCTGGTGACCGGGCCAACCGGCTCAGGCAAATCGACCACGCTCTACTCCTTACTGGCCGAACGAAACGATCCGGGAATCAATATCTCCACCGTGGAAGATCCGATCGAATACACCCTGCCGGGGATCACCCAGTGCCAGGTAAACCGCGAAAAAGACTTCGACTTCGCCACCGCGTTACGGGCCTTCATGCGGCAAGACCCGGATGTGCTTCTGGTGGGAGAAACCCGTGATTTAGAAACCGCCAAAACGGCCATCGAAGCGGCACTCACCGGTCACCTCGTTCTCAGCACGCTCCATGCCAACGATGCCTCCAGCACCATTGCTCGGCTGGATGAAATGGGGGTTGAGCCCTTCATGGTGTCGGCATCCCTGATTGGGATCATTTCCCAACGGCTCTTGCGACGCGTCTGCGACCGCTGCAAAGAGGCCTATCGACCCGATGAACTGGAGCTAGGGCGCTTCGGACTGATGGCAAGTCGAGAAACCAACGTCACCTTTTTCAAAGCCCATCACCATCAACAACAGGAGACGGTCTGCCCCGACTGCAAGGGCAGTGGTTACCGGGGGCGAGTGGGGGTGTACGAGGTCTTGCGGGTGCATGAAGACATGGCCACGGCGATTTCACGTGGTGCGAGCACAGATGTGATCCGTCAGTTGGCGCTGGAATCCGGAATGGTGACTCTGTTGGGGTACAGCCTGGAACTGGTGCGCCAAGGACACACCACCCTGGAAGAAGTGGGACGAATGATCCTGACGGACTCTGGCTTGGAATCTGAGCGCAGGGCCCGGGCCCTCAGCACAATGACCTGTGAAGGCTGCGGGGCTGGCCTTCAGGAAGGTTGGTTGGAGTGTCCCTACTGCCTAACGGAACGTCACTGAGGACTGGGTCGTGGATTTCATGATCGAAGACTTGATGGAACAACTGGTGAACGAGGGCGGCAGCGACCTCCACCTCGCCACGGGACAACCGCCCTACGGCCGGTTCAGCGGTGAATTGCAACCCATGGGCGATGCACCACTCACGGAGGAGGAGTGCAACAAGCTGATCTTCTCGATGCTGAACAACAGCCAACGAAAGACGCTGGAGCAAACGTGGGAACTCGACTGCGCCTACGGCTTAAAGGGGGTCGCCCGGTTCCGCGTGAATGTGTATCGGCAAAAGGGAAGTTATGCCGCATGCCTCCGCGCCCTGGGCAGCTCAATCCCCACGGTGGAGATGCTCCAGCTACCACCTGTTGTTCTAGAAACCAGCAAGCGGCCGCGAGGGCTCGTACTCGTCACGGGGCCAACGGGCTCAGGCAAGACCACAACGTTGGCTGCCCTTCTCGATCACATCAATCACACCCGCAGTGAACACATCCTCACCATCGAGGATCCGATCGAATTCATTTATCAGAGCGACAAAAGCCTGGTGCACCAACGTCAGCTCAATGAAGACACCCGCAGCTTTGCCAATGCCCTCAGAGCCGCTTTGCGAGAGGACCCAGACGTGATTTTGGTGGGTGAAATGCGTGATCTTGAAACGATTCAGCTCGCCATTAGCGCCGCTGAAACAGGTCATCTTGTGTTTGGCACCCTGCACACCAGCTCCGCTGCACAGACTGTTGATCGCATGGTGGATGTCTTTCCTCCCGCACAGCAGACCCAAATTCGCGTGCAGCTGTCCGGCAGCTTGGCGGCGGTGTTCTCGCAAACACTGTGTCGCCGTCAAAACCCCGCTCCCGGTCAGTTCGGTCGCGTGATGGCCCAGGAAATCCTGATCAACACACCAGCTACGGCCAACCTGATCAGGGAAGGCAAAACAGCCCAGTTGTATTCCCAAATCCAAACCGGCGGTGAACAGGGCATGCAAACCCTTGAAAAGGCATTAGCCAATTTGATTTTGGACGGCTCAATTTCGGAACACGAAGCAATGGCCAAAGCAGACAAACCTGGAGAACTTGCGCGCCTGATCGGAAACTCCTAACGAAGAGCTCCCTAACCATGGCCGCTTTCATCGCCACCTATTTGGGACCCACCGGTCAACAACGAACGGTGACCGTCAAGGCAGCTGGGGTGGCTGAAGCCAAAAAGCAACTGCGTCGGCGCGGCATCCGAGCGACAGAGCTTCGACCTGCCAAAGAGCCGGGGAATTCAAACAACTCCCCTGAACAAGATGTTTCATCTGGAGTGTTCTCGTTCGATCTCAGTCGAGCCCTGGAAAAAGCACCCGGGGTGAAAGAAAAAGCAATTTTTGCCAGCAAGTTAGCGGCACTCGTGGATGCCGGTGTTCCGATCGTGCGCAGCCTTGATTTGATGGCCACCCAGCAAAAACTACCGATGTTCAAACGGGCTCTGATCAAGGTGAGCTTGGATGTGAATGAGGGAATCGCCCTCGCCACTGCGATTCGGCAATGGCCAAAGGTGTTTGATCAGCTCAGCATCGCCATGGTGGAAGCGGGTGAAGCCGGGGGTGTTCTGGATGAAGCCCTCAAACGCTTGGCGAAACTCCTTGAAGACACGGCAAAGCTCCAAAATCAAATCAAGGGAGCCTTGGGATATCCCGTGGCTGTTCTGGTGATCGCGATCCTGGTGTTTTTAGGAATGACGATCTTTCTCATTCCAACTTTTGCAGGGATTTTTGAAGACCTCGGTGCCGAACTTCCGGCCTTCACCCAGCTGCTTGTCAACCTCAGCGAATTGCTACGTTCAACCGCTTCGCTCTATGCAGCAGGAGTGATTGCTTTAAGTATATGGTTATTTTCAAGATTTTATAACACTCACAATGGTCGTAGAAGTGTCGATCGATTGGTCTTAAAAATCCCTCTTTTTGGGGAACTGATCATGATGACGGCAACAGCACAGTTTTGCCGAATCTTTAGTTCACTAACCCGTGCGGGGGTGCCAATTTTGATGGCCATGGAGATTTCAAGCCAAACCGCTGGAAACAGCATTATTTCCGATGCCATTCTCGACTCCAGAACCCTTGTCCAAGAAGGCGTACTTCTCAGCACATCACTGATCCGTCAAAAAGTATTACCAGATATGGCCCTGAGCATGCTTGCGATCGGCGAAGAAACTGGCGAAATGGACAAGATGCTTAGCAAAGTTGCGGACTTCTATGAAGATGAGGTGGGAGCCATGGTGAAAGCTCTGACGTCCATGCTGGAACCAGCGATGATTGTAGTTGTGGGAGGAATTGTTGGTTCGATTCTCTTAGCAATGTATCTACCAATGTTTACAGTGTTTGACCAGATTCAGTAAGGCACCAACAGTCAAGCCAATCCATCAACACCCGAATCTTCACTTTAGAGACTAAAAAATAAATTAATTCATTACACAATCCAACCTTAATCAATAAACCACAGAAAGACTATAGCAAATAACAGCCAAAGCGGCAATTATTTAGCCTCCGATGTTAAATATTTTTTAAAGAATTGCTGCTAATGAATGAATGTCTACTTGCTCAGAACCAGCATCATTCAATGTCCCGCAGCAATCGCCTGCCCCGCCAACCAACCACCGCTCCAGCAGGCTTGGAAATTAAACCCCCCCGTCACCCCATCCACATCAAGGAGCTCACCAGCGATGTAGAGCCCAGGGCAGCGGCGGCTTTCCATCGTCGCGAGATTCACATCGCCGAGCGTCACTCCACCAGCAGTCACAAACTCCTCGCCAAAGGGACCCCGCCCCACAATCGGTACACACTGCGCGCAGAGAATCTCCACCAACTTGCGCTGCGCTTTGGCCGAAAAATCAGCCCAGCGACCTTCACCATCCACTTCCGCCAGCATTAAAAATGCCTGCCAAAGCCGACGGGGTAGGTGATCAAACGGCTTAGCAGCCGCCATGGTGCGACGCGCTTGCTCCTGTCTCCACTGCTGCAAGCGTTGCTCCACCCCAGAGCGCCCCAAGCCAGCACTCCAATCCACCCGGAGATCTCCGCGATAACGACTCCCATGCAAGGCACGAGCCGCAAACGCTGAAAGTCGAAGCGTGGCCGGACCACTCAGTCCGCGGTGGGTGATCAACACGCGCCCCACATGTCGGAAACGCTGATCGTTGAGCTTCAGCTCCAAGCCGACATCATCCACAGCAATACCGCTGCAAGTCGCCAAGGCGGACGCATCCAGCGAGAAGCTAAACAACGACGGAACCGGCGGTACGAGCTGATGACCAAGGGTTTCGGCCATCTTGCGGCCGCTGGGATGGCCGCCAGTCGCCAACATCACCTTCTGAGCCGATAAGGGCTGATCGAAGCCGCGGCCATCCACTAAAAAACCACCCTCCGACTGCGCCGATAAATGCTGGACCATCGCCCGCGTTTGCACCTGCACTCCTGCCGTCAGAGCCGCCCGCTTTAGGCACTGAATCACCGCCTCCGAACGGTTCTGCTCCGGAAACATCCGACCATCCGCCTCCTCGACGAGACCTAAACCTCGCTCCGCGAACCAAGCGATGGCATCTCCTGCGGCAAACCGACTGAAGACTCCTTTTAACGCTCTCTGGCCACGGGGGTAATGCCCAACAAGTTCAGACGGATCCCAGCAGGCGTGGGTGACATTGCAACGACCACCCCCACTAATCCGAACTTTGTTGAGCAGCTCCGGGGTGGCTTCCAGCACGAGCACGCGCTGAACGCCCTGCTCAGCGGCGGTGATGGCGGCCATAAAACCAGCCGCACCACCACCAATCACGACAACATCCCAACGATCCGCAGCTTCAGGTTGTGGGACGGAAGACGAGGGCAACTCCGTTGTTGCAGTACCGCTTTCCAGTTGGTCGGGGTCCGTCATTGAACACATGGCCCTGATGTCCACCACAGCGCGAACAGTGATATTCCGTGCGCGGGACAATCAGCTTGAAATCTACTTTC